>JBCBYZ010000139.1:0-8458 GCA_039815595.1 Pseudomonadota bacterium
CCATCCAGCCAAATTCGCGGCGCTGCTGCTTGAAGATGACGGTGAATATCTGTGACCACGTAAAGCCCTCGCCTGCCTTATAGCGGCGTGACATCTCATACAGACCGACGGCTAAAAATGGTGCAATCAACGGGAAGCCGACCCCGGCGGGCACTGTCATCCAAACCTTATCGAATACCAACAGGCCCAAAATGAAGACGATGCCGAAGAGGGCGTACACAACTCCAAAAAAGGCACTGAGAACGGGACGGCGGAAAAAATCGCTCACACCGGCCCGCAGGGCGTCTTTAACGTCCTGCGTGGTCACTGCCCGCACTTGCAGGGCCTGAAACAGGCTTAAAGGTTGAGCCGATTTGGGAACCAGGTTTTCAGATGATGACATTCCAAACCCCTTTTTCTCGCCTAATTGTCGCACCATTGCGCATAAAGGGGAGGCAAATGGCAAGGTTTAAGCGGCATTTCCGTTGATCTGGATCAACACCTCGCTCGAAGCAGGCTTTAGAACCGATCATCGCTTCTTTGAAGCACTGATCACATCTAGCTTTTTGTCTTAACGCGGCACCTTTGGCTCAAACGGTTCCGTTTGAACGGGAACGGCTGAACCCACCACGCTGCGAACTACTCCCACTCGATCGTGCCGGGGGGTTTTGAGGTTACGTCGTAGACGACACGGTTGATGCATTGAACCTCGTTGATGATGCGGGTGGCGGCTTTGCCGAGGAAGGCCATGTCGTAGGGGTAGAAATCCGCCGTCATGCCATCCACCGATGTGACGGCCCGCAGCGCGCAGACGAATTCGTAGGTTCGGCCATCCCCCATCACCCCCACCGTCTGGACGGGCAGCAACACGGCGAAAGCTTGCCAGATTTCGTCATAGAGGCCCGCTTTGCGGATTTCATCGAGATATATGGCGTCCGCCTTGCGCAGGATTTCCAGCTTGTCTCGTGTGATGCCACCTGGGCAGCGAATAGCGAGACCGGGACCGGGGAACGGGTGACGGCCTATGAAACTGTCCGGCAGCCCAAGTTCATGGCCCAAGCGGCGCACTTCGTCTTTGAACAGTTCCCGCAGCGGCTCCACGAGATCCATGTTCATGCGCTCTGGCAGGCCACCTACATTGTGGTGGGATTTGATGGTGACGGACGGACCACCGGTAAAACTCACGCTTTCAATAACGTCCGGGTAGAGCGTGCCCTGCGCCAGAAAGTCCGCGCCGCCGATTTTCTTCGCCTCAGCCTCAAACACTTCGATAAAGAGCCGCCCGATGGTCTTGCGCTTGGTTTCCGGGTCGGCTTCGCCCTCCAGCGCATCGATGAACAAATCGGCAGCGTCCACATGCACGAGGTTGATATCGTAGTGCTGCTCAAACATAGCCACCACGTCCGCAGCTTCATTCATGCGCATCAAACCATGATCGACCAATATACACGTGAGTTGATCGCCTACAGCCTCATGGATCAACACCGCCGCGACCGATGAATCAACACCACCGGAAAGGCCACAGATCACCCGCTTGTCGCCCACCTGATCACGAATGGCCTGCACCGCGCGCTCACGGTAAGCCGCCATCGACCAATCCCCTTCAAGCCCGGCGATCTTGTGCACGAAGTTCGAGAGCAGCTTTGCGCCGTCCGGGGTGTGCACGACTTCAGGATGGAACATGGTCGTATAGTATCGACGGGCCTCATCTACTGCGACCGCGAAGGGCGCGTTGGGGGACGTTGCAACGACTTCGAACCCATCGGGCAGTTGCGTTACGCGGTCGCCGTGGCTCATCCACACGGGGTAGGATTTTCCCGTTTCCCACATGTCTTCAAACAAAGGGCTGTCGCCCATGATCGTCACATCGGCACGGCCAAACTCACGGTGGTGGCCGCCTTCCACACGGCCGCCCAGTTGATGGCAGAGCGTCTGCTGGCCATAGCAGATGGCAAGGATGGGCACGCCGCTTTCAAAAATCTCCTGCGGCGCACGGGGGGAGCCTTCCTCGGGCACCGAGCCGGGGCCGCCGGAAAAAATCACCGCTTTTGGGTCAAGACGTTGGAAGGCTTCCAGCGCGCTTTGATAGGGGACAATCTCGCAATAAACACCGCTCTCGCGGACACGGCGCGCAATCAACTGCGTGACCTGACTGCCAAAATCCAAAATCAGGACGTTTTGGGCGTGGGTTTCGGGCGTGGTCATCGGCTTGCCTCCGTTCTGGGGCTCCGTCTTGGCTCACTGCCGTGTAAGCGATGGCCCATCGCATCGCAATGTGAGCAACGATGTGTACCAAGGGTTATCAACCGTTGCGGTGTTGGCGCGACTCCCTATGGGCACGCAACATGCTGTGTTGCCCGGGGTGGCTAAGCTTCGAGCGCCCGCTCCATGATGGCGCCCTGCCCCTCGTTGGACTTCACCAATTTGCCCACCAGATTGCGGTTGAAACTCGATTCCATTGCCTGTTGCAGGCTAGGTTCCTTGTCTAACAGCGTGCGCAATTTTTCCGGTTCAAAACTGAAACCGCGCACCGAATGGGTGACGGTTGCAGTAGCGGTGGCTGGGGAGCCGGTCATAAAACCGATCTCGCCGACAAAGTCATCGTGCCCGCATACACCCACCATGGCGCCGCCTTTTTCGATGCTGGCAGCCCCTTCGACAATGAAAGTGAGCGCTGTCACCGGTTTGCCTTCTTCGGTAAGAACCGCGCCGGGAGCAAGATCGCAGAGTTTGGCGATTTTCAACAGGCGTTTGGCGTGGGCGCGTTCCACCTTGGGAACCGTGGCCTTGATGAATTTTTGCTCGTCAGCAGAAAACCGCGCGCGCCGGTTTTCAAATTCCAAGATCAGCAATTGCAGCAAATTGACCGTGACAAAGATGATTTCCCAAAACACGGTCACGAAGTCGCGCAGGAAGAAATAGCCGTAGAACGCGGATGTGACCCCGGCGGATACCGCCACAATGCGCAACCACGTCATGGAGCGCATCATCATGGACAGGACCAAGAGCACATACGAAAGATGCCCCACGAGCTTTCCCGGCGAGGCAAACTGCTCGATTAAAAAATCTGTCCATTCCATCTGATTAACTAGGGTGTCTTTTGTGGCTGGGGCAACGGTTCACACAAGCGTACTGTGCAAGAACGCACACACTGCCGGGTATCGACAAGCGGATGATGCGCTGGAGGTGTTTGGTGCGCGTGAACGCCTAGTTGATGGCCCAAAAACCGATATTCAGAGCGGCGGCGAATGTGAGCCAAGCGGCGTAGGGCCAAAAGCAAAGGGCTGCTATCCGGTCCCGCTCCCACGTCACGGCAATGAATGTCACAGAAAATGCCAGCGTTGCCAGCAACACCCATATGGCCCAGCCCATCAATTGCGCACCGAAAAACACCGCAGGCCAGGCGAAATTGCACAGCATCTGCGCCACCCAAAGGCCCCAACCCGGTGTCGCGCCCTCGCTGGTGAAAACGCGCCACCCGGCAATGGCGATCAGCACATACAGGATCGGCCAGACGATTCCGAACAGATATCCAGGCGGATTGTAAAACGGCTTATTGAGGCTTTCGAACCAAGCATCAGCCGGAAAATTCATCCCCACCAACGCGCCACCCCCAGCTACGCCAACAATGAAGACAATCAATAAGATGAATTTGGCCATGGTGCTGTTTGAACTTGTGCGGGCATGTCTCGTTACGTCAGTAACAGTAGCCCGATCAACCGCGTCTGGCCATCACCGCAAAGAAGAAACCGTCTGTGCCGGTGGAAGCCGGGGTGAGCGTGATGCTCTTCATGTCGGCGGACCACGGTTGCGGCTTGTCGAAGCCAAACAGATCCTGCCAAACCTCGCCGACCGACAGCAATTCAAACTGCGGGCTATCGTCCAAGAAAGACGCGATCTGGTTTTCATTTTCTTCCGGCAGAACGCTGCACGTGATGTAGGCGAGAAACCCGCCCGACCGCACGAAAGGAGCAGCTTCGCTCAAGACCTCTTCCTGTTCGCGCAGCCGTTCGTCCAGCGTCTGGGGTGTGAGTTTCCACTTGGTATGAGGGTGGCGCCGCCAAGTGCCCGACCCGGTGCAAGGGGCGTCCACAACCACACGGTCCATCTTGCCCACAAGGTCCGACAGATCTGCATTGGGGGCATGAACTTGCACGTTGCGGGCACCTGCCCGTTTCAACCGCTCGTAAATCGGTTTCTGGCGGTTCTTGTCGATGTCATAGGCGTGGATTTGGCCGCGGTTTTCCATGATCGCGCTCAAAGCCAACGATTTGCCAACTGCGCCGGCGCAAAAATCCAGGACCTGTTCGCCGGGGCGGGCAAAAACGAGATCAGACACGATCTGGCTGCCCTCATCCTGAACTTCCAGCCAACCTTTTTGAAACGCACCCTCCGCCGTAACGTTGGGCTGACGGGACGGGCCTTCGCCCGCCGCAATGCGCAGGCCATTGCGGGCGATCTGAGTGGGTTGCAGGCCCTTCACATCCAAAGACTTGGCCGCCTTTTCTCGCCCAACCTTGAGCGTATTGACCCGCAAATCCAACGGCGGACGCGTGGCCAACGCTTGGGCTTCCGCGATCCATTCTTCGGCAAAATTGGCTTCCAACAGGGGAGACAGCCATTCCGGAATGTCGGCTTGAATGTGAGCGGGGGCCTTTTTCAAGTCGGCGTTCGTGAAACGCGCAATCTCATCTTCCGTCGGTGGGTCGGGGGCAAATTTGTCGCCGTCAAACGCTTGCGCGAGCGCGGCACCGTCCAAACCCCAAGATCGCATCAGCGTCGCGAACACCAGTTTGCGCGGCTTGTCGCTGTTCATGAGATAGGCAGCCGACGCGCGGGTGCGCTGAACGTCGTAGACCAGATTGCCTATGGCAGCGCGGTCGCCAGAGCCAGCAAAGCGATGCCCCAGACCCCAATCCTTCAGCGCTTCGGCTATCGGCCGTTTGCGCTTTTCGATATCGGCGAGAACCTCAATGGCCGCCTGAACGCGACCCCCCAGACGCATAGCGCTAAGCCCAAAGCAGTGCGCTGATCGCGACTTCCGCCATCAAAGCCATCAGCACTGTGATTGAACGGATGAAAAGGCGACGCCGCTTCAAAACATCATGAGCACCAGTCATTTCTGCAGCGTGCATCCATCGAAGCACGACGTATATGGCAGCCAAAATGACGGTCAGCCAACTGGACACACCCAGCGCTAGAGAGATTGCAATCAACGCATAAAATATCACGGGCGCTTCGAACTGGTTGCTAAGCGCGCGATTAAAAACAGCGACGTCTTCGGGTTCGTTTTGGGTTGCGCGGTAGGTCTCCACCGTCACACGACCCTCCTTAGCGGCGGCAAAGCGTTTGCGGGCCATCAGTCCGTACAAGCGGAACACCAGCAACATGTTGGCCAGCACGACAAACACCAAAAGGCGCAGTTTTATGTCAGACGCTGCGGTCCAGAGAGGCTCGATAATGTCCATAGTTTAACGGCCCGAGTAGTTCGGGCTCTCCCGTGTTATGGAAACAGAGTGCGCGTGACTTTCTGCCAGACCCGCATTGGAAATGCGCACAAATCGAGCGCGATCACGAAACTCGTCCAGCGTACCGGCGCCGACATAGCCCATGGACGCCCGCAACCCACCGGCCAGCTGGTGCAGCACTCCGCTGACAGGGCCCTTATAAGGCATTTGGCCTTCGATGCCTTCGGGCACCAGCTTCATCGTGTCGGTGACTTCCGACTGGAAATATCGGTCCGCTGACCCCCGGGCCATGGCACCGACAGACCCCATACCCCGATAGGCTTTGAACGAACGGCCCTGATGCAAATACACTTCGCCCGGGCTTTCGTCCGTGCCCGCGAGCAATGAACCCACCATGGCGATGGACGCGCCCGCCGCCAAAGCCTTGGCCAAATCACCGGAAAACTTGATGCCGCCATCGGCAATCACCGGAATATCGGCCTTGTTGGCCACCTCAACCGCGCCCATGATGGCAGATAGCTGGGGCATACCCACACCGGCCACCATGCGTGTTGTGCAAATTGAGCCGGGTCCGATCCCGATTTTGACCACATCTGCGCCCGCATCAATCAGCGCCTGGGTGCCGTCCGGTGTCGCCACATTGCCCGCAGCGATGCGCATGCTGTTTGAGATTTTTTTGGCCTCGGTCACAGCTTCCAACACTCGTTGGGAATGCCCGTGAGCCGTGTCGATGACCAGCAGATCCACGCCCGCATCCGCCAGCCGCTCGGCCCGCTCCATGCCGTCGGGACCAACAGTTGTGGCTGCAGCCACCCGCAGGCTGCCGGACTCGTCCTTTGTGGCATCGGGATTGAGCTGGCTCTTCTCCATGTCTTTGACAGTGATAAGGCCCGTGCAACGGTATTTACTGTCCACCACCAAGAGCTTTTCAATCCGGTGGGTGTGGAGCAGTTTCTTGGCGTCTTCCTGATCAACGCCTTCGCGCACCGTGATCAAGTTTTCGCGCGTCATCAACTCGTAGACACGCTGGTCGGGATCGGAGGCAAACCGCACATCGCGGTTGGTCAATATGCCCACCAAGCGCCCCGTGTGATGCCCGCCTGTGCCGCCATTTTCCACGACTGGGATGCCTGAAATGCGGTGCGCTTTCATCAGATCAAGCGCGTCTTTTAACGTAGCGTCGGGGCCGATGGTAAGCGGGTTGACCACCATGCCGCTTTCAAACTTTTTGACCTGCCGAACTTCTTCCGCCTGCTCCTCCGGCGTGAGGTTGCGGTGGATCACACCCAGCCCGCCAGCCTGCGCCATGGCAATGGCCAATCGGGATTCGGTCACCGTATCCATGGCCGCCGACAGGATGGGCAGGTTGAGCATAATATCGCGCGTTAGGCGCGAGCGAAGCGACGCTTGCGCCGGCATGACCTCCGAATGGCCGGGCAACAGCAGCACGTCGTCGAAGGTCAGCGCCTGTTGACCGGTTACCGTCTCAATAATTTGCGCCATATCAAACCTCTTGCAGCCGCCACACCGTCACTCATACAACGCCCGGTCGATGGACGCCTTAGAGAGCCACGGGGTTTTTTTGATGGGCAGATTAAAAGCCTTTTGGGCCGCGCGGTGCGCCATCATGTTTGACGCCGTGCGCTAACACGCATGTGCACCGGTTGAAAGGGGCACGGGCACCGCGGCGAGAAGAAAGCTTGGGTGGCATCGGGGGTACTTAAAGACTGTCTGTGAGACCGACTCCAACAGCATTGTCAGGGATAAGCGTTCAACAACGAACTGTTGCATGAAAACCGCAGCTTACAAGAGACGGTTTCGCGGCACGTTTATCCCTGTGTTCAAAGCAAAGTTCTGTGTCTAGCTGCTTAAGAAGCTTGGGGAAGTGATTCGTTTTTAGTGCACCCAGATCGACATCGGGAGTGCGCTCAATGCGTTACAGACGATCCCCGTTTGCGGGACGTTTATACTTACCTGTTGTACTGTCCAGCCTGCTGTTTGCAGGTGCTGCTCATGCGTGTTTAGGGGTGGAGCGCACGATCACGCTGGACGGGGATAAATCCTTCTACGGCGTCGGCAATGGCGGCAATATGGGGCTGCGCCACAAAGAAGTGGTACTGACGTTCGACGACGGTCCCAGCCCTTACACAACCAACAAGATTTTGCGCACTTTGCGCCAGCACTGCACCAAAGCGACCTTCTTTGTGGTTGGATCTATGGCGCGGGCCTATCCGTCCACTTTGCGCAATGTCGCACGAGCGGGGCACACGATTGCGCATCACTCCTATTCGCATGGCAATTTGACGCGCAAACACATCTCGGCTTCCGCGCGGGACGTTGAAAAAGGGTTCAACGCAGTGCGTCGTGCGCTGGGGCCTGAGGCAAAGCGCAACACGCATCTGTTTCGCTATCCCTATCTGGCCCGCAACAGCCGGTTGGACAGTGTTGTGAAATCACAGGGTCTTTTGCCCGTCTCAGCATCCATCATGAGCCAAGACTGGAAACAGGGGTCTAGCGACAGCGTTGTGAACCGTGTGATGCGGCAGCTTGATCGCCAAAAACGCGGCGTGATCCTGATGCACGATATTCAACGGCGCACGGCTCAGGCTTTGCCAAAGCTTTTGAGCCGTTTGGATCGTGAAGGGTACAAGGTCGTCCATATTAGAGGGCGCAGGGCTCCGGACCGTTTGTACGATTCTGCGCCCATGATTGCCAAACTGAACTCGGGCAAGGCACCTAAGAGGACTGCGGTGGCGCGGGCGAAGCCGGAACACAAAACACTGGTGGCACGCCTGCGTGCGAAACATAATGAACTCAAAAAACGTCAAAAGACGCGCGAGTTTATTGCGAAAGCGCCAGCACCCAGCTTTGACATCGCAGCTTTAATGCCGGCCAAAAGCGTTGTGACGACCGCAGATGCGAACGGTACGGATGCCGTCGTCACCGGCAGCACAAATGCGGCACGGACGAAACCAGCAATCGAGAAGCGCGCGGCGAAGACACAAACGGTC
>JBCBYZ010000153.1:0-6980 GCA_039815595.1 Pseudomonadota bacterium
ACATGACGATCAACCGCGAAGAGGTGTTCGGCCCTGTCGCCACCGTTGTGCGGGCACGCGACTATGATGAAGCACTCTCGATCGCCAACGACACAGAGTTTGGATTGTGTGCGGGTATCTGCACCCAAAGTCTGAAATTTGCCAGTGATTTTAGGGCTAAGGCCCAGGTTGGCATGGTGATGGTCAACCTGCCGACAGCGGGCGTGGACTATCATGTGCCATTTGGTGGAACCAAGGGTTCAAGCGTTGGGCAACGGGAGCAAGGCGGCCATGCGCGTGGGTTTTTCACGCAAGTGAAGACCGCCTACACGCGCCCTTGAGAGGCTCCAAGCATCGTAACCGAGGCTTGTGTCAGATACCTTAGCGTCTTTTTTCGGTGCCCTGAGTCTTGACCCCGGATCGTTTTGGGCCGGACAATCCTATTGCGACCGCTTGAAACATTCAATCGGCGCTTATGGAGGGAGGCCATGAGCGGAGCAATATCAGTTCATCACGGCTCGTTTGGACGGGCCGCTTTATATGGCTTGGACAAGCCGATCATCACCCATGCCCATCGCGAGGCGCACCTCATTTTCTATCTCGACGGTGGGGGTGGGCAGGTTCGTATTGGCGACAGTGTGCACCGTGTGGATAAGAACAGCGCGGTGGCGGTGTCGCCTTGGGAGCCGCATTCGTTTGAGATCGATGATCCGTCCAACCCGTTGATCACGCTGACGCTTTACATCAAGCCCATGTGGTTTCTTGAGCACAGCAAGTCGGCGGAGTTTGCCCTGTCCTTCGGGCGCACGCTCATCGATGTCACCTCGCCCGTCGCGACTTGGGTCAATCGTCTGTCATCCCTCCTAATGGAGCAGGAGGGGTCTGACCTCTTCGATGGTTTCCTGTTTGAGACGACGCGTCAGTGTTTTGAACAGAGCTGGTCTTCGGTCGGTGACAATCAAAAGTCCTGCACGCTGAGCCAAAGGTTCTTGGATTTTCGCGTTCGGCGCTCTTTGCGTTTGATGCAGCAGTCATTGGGAGATGATGTGGAGATCGATTGGCTGGCGAAAGAATCCGGCCTGTCCAGGCCACACTTTTTCAAACTGTTCAAACGCCAGATGGGGATCACGCCCAATCTTTATTTGAACACTCTGCGTGCTGAGCACGCGATTGACGAATTGATGACCACACGCAAATCCGTGACAGATATCGGGTACGATCTAGGCTTCTCTTCGCAGGCCAGCTTCACCCGCTTTTTCTCGTCCAATGTGGGCATACCGCCCAGCGATTACCGGCGCGTGGCGCATATCGCCTGAGGGCAGGTTGCGCAGTGCGTTAAGCCGCCAAGCGCAGAATATGTGATGCCTTTTGGCGATGATAGGCCACCCGACAATACTCTGGGGTACGCTCAAACGGGCATGGCTGAATAGTCTTCCCCTCGACGGTCGAGTTCTTGAACTTGCCGTCGGGAGGAAGAATGCAACACACACCGCTGAACCGGGCATACCCGGCTGCTGATCGTGCTCACACATTGTGCGTCGCTGCTTCAAAGGCATGGCGATCATGAGGGCGTATGCCACCAAACATCCGGTCTGGTCCGCGATTTTGTTTTTTGCGGCCGCCTTCTTGTTGTGGATGATTTTTGCGATCTGGCCGGCTTGGTTGATCGATATTCTGGGCCGCAAAAAAGTCTTCTTAAGTGCGCTGCTCAACGGGATTACGCTGGGTGGATTGTACTTTTTAGTGGCAAGCGGTTTCACCCTGATCTTTGGTTTGATGCGCAATGTGAACCTCGCGCACGGATCGCTTTATCTTCTTGGCGGCTATATTGGATACATCGTGGCCACTGCCACAGGCTATTGGATACTGGCCTTCCCGGCAGCCTTTATCGTGGTGGCCGCTTTCGGCATCCTGCTGCAGTTTTTTGTTTTTCGGCGCATGGAAGGGCAGGACCTTCGGCAGACTCTCGTGACCATTGGTATTTCCATCGTCATGGCGGATTTGATGCTGTGGGGTTTTGGCGGTGATTTCTACAACATTACCCCGCCTGAATGGCTGTCTGGTCCGATCCAGACCTTTTTTGTAACGGGCGTGAAGCGCTCGTCTGGGGACCTCATTTTCTTGAAATATCCCGTTGTGCGGTTGGTGATTTTGGTGGCGGCCATTTTGATTGGCATTGGAATGTGGGTGCTGCTCAACCGCACGCAGGTGGGCATGTTGATCCGCGCGGGTGTGGATGATCGCGATATGCTGTCGGCCACCGGTGCTCGTATTCAATGGGTGTTTGTGGGGGTGTTCGCCTTCGGTGCCGGTCTGGCGGGTTTGGCCGGTGTGGTGGGGGGCACGTTCCAGTCCATCGCGCCGGGGGAGGATATTCGGTTCCTGTTGGCCTCGCTCGTGGTGGTGATTGTCGGTGGCATGGGGTCAATCACCGGGGCCGCGCTTGGGGCCGTCATCATCGGATTGGCGGAGCAGTTCGGCTCTGTCTATTTTCCCACCTATGCCGTGGTTTTGACCTTCGTCATCATGGTGGTCGTGTTGGCCTTTAGGCCGCAGGGCCTGTTGGGACGGGCGTAGCGATGGCGGTGACCGAAACCAATTTGGGCCTGTCCACCCAATCCGATTTTTCCCGACGAAATGCCGGTGAAAGCTCCAGCACCGCGCCTTGGCATGCGCAAGTACCGGTGGGCTATTGGGTGGTCGGTTTTGTGCTTCTTTTAATGCCGGCCTTTGCCTCCGATTTCATGCTGTTTCAGATTTTCGGCTGGACCTTCATCCTGGGTATGATTGCCCTGTCGCTGATGTTTTTGGCCGGCTATGGCGGCATGGTCAGTTTGGTCCAGATGACGTTGGCGGCGCTTGCCGGTTATTGTATGGCGATCTTTGGAACCAGCGCTATTGAAACGATTTCGCTGGGCTGGCCTTGGTGGGTCGCTATCCCCATCGCGCTGATTATTGCTGTGATCTTTGGAACCATCACCGGTGCCTTGGCGGTGCGGACGGAGGGCATTTACACGATCATGATCACGCTGGCGATTGCGTCAGCATTCTTTTATTTCACCCGTCAGAACTACGTCATCTTTAACGGATTTTCGGGGTTCAACGGCGTTTTGCCGCCGAACCTGTTCGGCATAGACTGGCGCGGCCCGAAGGCATTTTACTATCTCACGCTGTTTTGGGCGACGCTGTCGTTTCTGGTGGTCGTCTATGTATCGCGCGCACCGTTCGGCCTGGCGCTGCAAGGGGTGCGGGACAACCCACGCCGGATGGCGGCACTGGGGTTTAACGTCAACGCCCACCGTATCGCGGCCTACTCGTTTTCTGCCCTCATCGCCGGTGTCGCGGGAATTTTGCTGACGTGGCAATCCGCTCAAATATCGCCCGGAACGGCGGGCACCGGGCCCGTGATCGATATCTTGGTCATCGCGGTGATTGGCGGGCTCAACAAACCGATCGGTCCGTTCATCGGAGCGTTCATCTACGTGCTCTTGAAAACCTTTGCGATTGACGTGCTGATCTCGCTTGGGCTGAGCGGCGATCGTTTCCAATTGTTGGTAGGCATTTCATTTCTGCTGATCGTGTTCTTCTCGCCGGACGGCGTGTTGGGCCTGTGGGAACGATGGCGCGCCAGCCGCAATCGCGACCCCTTGCTTGATGCTGGGGAGGATCGGTTGTCATGAGTGTGCAGGAGACCGGTATGGAGCGCTCCACGTCGGTGGCCGAACGGTTGAGCGCCACGGGCACGGCCAATGCACTGGAGTTGCGCGGCGTTTCCAAATATTTCGGTGCGCTGGCCGCTCTCAAAGACATTACAATCTCCGTGGCACCAGGCGAGCGGCGCGCGGTTTTGGGGTCCAACGGTGCCGGCAAGACCACATTGTTTAACTGCATCACCGGCGACTTTTTGGCGAGCGAAGGCACGGTGCGGTTCTTTGGGGAAGACGTCACCGAATTTGCAGCCCATGAGCGCATTCGCCGGGGGCTGCGGCGCACTTACCAGATATCGCTCTTGTTCACCGGTCTCACCGTCATCGACAATGTCTATCTGGCGTGTTGCGGTGTGTCGCGGGGGCGGTTTTCCTTCATCCGCGCTCGGCGCAATGATGCCTTGATGGCCACTGCCGAAGACCTCGTGCGCGTGGTTCATCTGGAAGATTCGCGCGACACACTTGTGGCCAATCTGTCCTACGGCCAGCAGCGGCAGCTTGAGATTGCCATGGCTTTGTCAGGAGCCCCGCGCTTTATCCTGTTTGACGAACCGGCCGCGGGCCTTTCGCCCACTGAGCGGTCTGAACTTATCGAAATCCTCACCGGCCTGCCCAGCCATATGGGCTATATCATTATTGAGCACGACATGGATGTGGCGCTGCGGGTCTCCGAGACCGTGACTATGATGCATAATGGGGCGATCTTCAAAGAGGGCAAGCCAGCCGAAATCGAAGAAGATGCGGAAGTTCAGGCGCTCTATCTCGGGGGTGGCCATGAGTGAAACCACCCGCGCGACAGGCGGCAGCCCCGCCTTGGACGTCAAGGACCTAAACGTTTTCTACGGTCAGTCCCATGCCTTGCAGGGCGTGGACCTGCGGCTGGATCACGGTGTCCTTTCGGTGGTTGGGCGCAATGGCATGGGTAAGACCACGCTGTGCCAAGCCATTATGGGTCTTGTGCCGACAGCGGCAGGCTCTATCTCCGTAAACGGCAAAAACCTTGCCGGTCTTGATCCCGCGCAGCGCGCCCGTTCCGGCATTGGCTACGTTCCGCAGGGCCGTCGCTTGTGGCCATCGCTGACGGTGGACGAGCATCTCAAATTGGTGAGCAGCAAGGGCGGTGTTTGGACGCCGGAGCGTATTTACTCAACGTTCCCCCGTTTGGGCGAGCGCAAGAACAATGGCGGGGGACAATTGTCCGGTGGCGAGCAGCAAATGCTCGCGATCTCCCGCGCCCTGCTTTTGAACCCGCGTCTGTTGGTGATGGACGAACCGACCGAAGGCCTGGCGCCCGTCATCGTCAATCAAGTGACGGATATGCTGATCCGCTTGGGTCAGGAAGGCGACATTGATGTCCTTGTGATCGAGCAAAACATCGGCGTTGCCACATCAGTTTCCGAACAAGTAGCGATTATGGTCAATGGCCGCATCAACAGGGTCATGGATGCGGGTGTGCTGGCGGCGGACCGCGATTTGCAGCAGGCCCTGTTGGGTGTGGGACGCCACGCCCATGATGATACGCCGGGGCCGGACACGAGTGCGCAGTCTCAGGAAACTTCGCCAGAAAGCCCAAACCGTCCTGTAAAGATTTACGTGTCCAACCCCACCGTGCCGACGCGCTGGTCGCAGCCCGTTGCTGTGCATGTGATTGAAAATGCGGCCCGTACGGTCACCGATGCACAGGTGACAGGCTCATCGCGCGTTGAACCTTTGGCCGCTCGCATTCAGGGACGCGGCACGCGCGTTTTGGTCGTCGGCACGATGGACACGAAGGCAGACGAGCTCCGTTTCATTCGCGACATCATCAAAGCGGCAGGGCTCAATGTCGATATGGTGGATCTGTCCACCAGCGGAAAGCCATCTGGCGCAGAGGTGCCACCGCACTCCATCGCCGCGTTTCACCCCAGGGGCACATCCGGTGTCTTCACCGGGGATCGTGGGTCTGCCGTTGCGGGCATGACCTTGGCGTTTGAGCGCTGGATGGCGGCGCAGGACAACGTTGCTGCGATCATTTCCGCAGGTGGGTCCGGCGGCACCGCGCTTGCCACACCGGCCATGCGGGCTCTGCCCGTTGGTGTGCCCAAGGTGATGATTTCGACTGTGGCATCGGGTGACGTGGAAAAATATGTCGGCCCCTCCGACATCTTGATGCTGCACTCTGTGGCCGATGTTCAGGGCATCAACTCCATTACACGGGAAGTGCTGGGCAATGGCGCAAACGCGCTGATCGGCATGACCAAAGCGCGTTTGGCGGCGAGGCCTGAACGTACTGTGACCAGCGACAAACCGGCCATCGGGTTGACGATGTTTGGCGTTACAACACCGTGCGTGCAGCAGGTGACGGCGCAGTTGGAAACCGGCTTCGATTGTCTGGTGTTCCACGCCACCGGAGTGGGCGGGCGTTCGATGGAAAAACTGCTCGACAGTGGCATGCTGACGGCTGTTCTCGATCTGACCACAACTGAGATTTGCGACATGATGTTTGGTGGTGTTTTCCCCGCCAATGAAGATCGCTTTGGCGCCTCCATCCGCGCAGGCCTGCCCTATATCGGCGCGTGTGGTGCCTTGGACATGGTGAACTTCGGTGCCCCCGAGACGGTGCCCGAACGCTACAAGGAGCGGCTGTTTTACGAGCACAATCCGCAAGTCACTCTGATGCGCACTACCGCGGAGGAAAACGACCGGATGGGCCGTTGGATCGGCGAGCGGTTGAACGAGATGACCGGGCCGGTGCGCTTCTACTTGCCGGAAGGTGGTGTGTCCGCGCTCGATGCGCCGGGACAGGCCTTCCACGACCCGCAGGCCAGTGTGGCTTTGTTCAAAGCGCTGGAAGAGACGGTTCGCCAGACCGCCAACCGGCAATTGGTCCGCTCACCCCACAACATCAATGACCCGGAATTTGCGGACCAGATCGTCACAACCTTCCGGGGTTTTTTTGGATCACAAGTTCGCAGGGCCAAAGGAGCCTGATTTATGTTTGACTGCACTGACCTCATGAAAAAATTCCGTGCCATGCGCGATGCCGGAGAGCCGATTATCGGCGGCGGCGCTGGCACTGGCCTGTCGGCAAAATGCGAAGAGGCGGGCGGGATCGATCTGATCGTCATCTACAACTCTGGCCGATACCGCATGGCGGGACGCGGATCGTTGGCGGGACTGATGCCTTATGGGGACGCCAATGCGGTGGTGATGGAAATGGCCGGTGAGGTTCTCCCGGTCGTCAAGAATACACCGGTTCTGGCTGGGGTCTGCGCGTCAGACCCGTTTCGGCTGATGGACAGATTTCTCGATGAG
>JBCBYZ010000186.1:0-4454 GCA_039815595.1 Pseudomonadota bacterium
GCCCCGTCTGAACGGAACACACTCGACAGACGATGCGTCTTGGGAGATCAAAATGTCCTTCTTCTCACACCTCACCATACAATCCTCGCTCAAATCTATGAACGTGCGTGCCTTGGGTGCCTTTGCGGCTTTGGCAGCCGTCATCAGCATCACATCGCTCCAAGCTGGCGATGCCGCCGCGCAGTCCGGCAAACGCATGATCACAGCCGAGAAAATCTTCAAACAGCTTTCCGGCAAGCCAAATGCCGCTGCCGCACGGTCCGGCAGACAAGCGGGAAACCGCGTATTCGGACGCGGTGCCCGTGTGGAAAGGGGTCAGCGCATCCAGCGCGGTGTACGGCAGGCCCACCGCCCAGAGCGCGCAAGCCGTCATTTCCAAAAACCAAGGCGCGGAAAACTGACCGTCCGCCAGTTGAAGCGCGATCACCGCGTGCGCAGTTCGCTGCCCTCGATTGATATCCAAGCCATCAACTTCGGCTTCGGTTCCGCCCGCATTCCCCACTCACAACGCTGGAAAGTGGAAGCGATCGCGAACGCCATGCTGCGGTTTGGCCGTTACGAGCGTTTTTTGATTGAAGGTCACACAGATGCTGTTGGTTCTTACGGTGCGAACTTGGATTTGTCCGAGCGGCGTGCTCAATCGCTCAAGTATGCTCTCGTCGATTGGTTCGGCGTGCCTGCCCGCTCACTGGTTACGGTAGGTTATGGTGAAGAGTATCTGTTGATCCCCAGCCAGTGGGAAGAATGGCGCAACCGCCGTGTCACCTTGCGCCGCGCCACCGCTGTCCTGCGTTAAATCAACCTTTGGCGCACCAAGGTAAGGCGCCGCTAGGGTCTCAACCAGAGTGCCTCCCACACCTCTAACAAGACCCAACAACGGCTATGCCCGTCCGCGATCACGCCATCGCGGACGGGCTTTTGCATTTGAAACCATGCGCGAGCCACGCCCACCTGCCCATGTCGCCAACACTCGGCATTTATTTTTCAGGTGATTCAAATTGCAAAGAGTTTGACAACCCGTCTTTAACGATCCGCGAGATATAAAAGCGGCTGGTAATGGTATGGCTCATAGGGGGTTTCGTGTTCAATTCTGCAAACAGGCGTGGCTCCATGGGATCGAGCCGAACCGCAGGCGGGCAGAAGCGGCGTGAAACACGCGAGCCAATTACGAAATCTGCGAGCATTTGTATTGAGGGTACGGGCCAAGTGATCGCCTGCACATTGCGAGACATTCACTCGCGTGGCGCTCGGATGAGCGTCGCATCCCACGCGGGTATTCCTGACACATTCGTTTTGAAATGCCGTCAGGAGGGCATTCACACCAAAGCCCGCGTTGCATGGCGACGAGGCTATGAGTTGGGCGTCAGCTTCTCGTCACGGTAGTCAAGCAGAACGACAACAGCCAGCGCCCAGCGCAGTCCATCAAAATCGGTTTTCTTCGCGGGGCGTTCCAACACACTGTTGGTGGCACATCTTGGCGCTTGCGCTTGTTTCGCCGTATGAACAGTATGCGCTCATTTTTTGGGAGGAGCGAACCGATGGTGCGCAAATTTATGCTGTTTTTGATTGGTCTGTTGGTTTTGGGCGGACTTTTATTTGTCTTTGGTCCACGCGAACCCGTCGATGAAGCGCTGGCCTTTGTACCCTCACAGGTGGGCGACGACATCGATGCGTATCTTAAAGAACGTGAAACGGGCGTTGAGGCCATTACACCCGGTGCAGAAAAACAGGTCGTTTGGCACAATGGCAACGTGGGCAGCAAAACGCCCTACTCTATCGTTTACATCCATGGTTTTTCGGCCACCTCACAGGAAATACGGCCGGTGCCGGATATGGTGGCCAACACGCTTGGCGCCAACCTGCATTTCACACGGTTGAAAGGACATGGCCGCGATGGCAATGCCATGGCGGAAGCGACGGTCAATGACTGGTTGAACGACACTGCTGAAGCTCTCGAGATCGGCCGTCGCATTGGCGAAAAGGTGATTGTCATCTCCACCTCAACAGGCGGAACGCTTTCGAGCTGGGCAGAACTCAAACCTGACATGATGGATGGGGTTGCAGGCCAGGTGATGGTCTCTCCCAACTTCACGGTGCAGGCCGGTAGCGCCGAAATTTTGACCATGCCGTTCGCCCGCACGATTGTGCCAATCATCGCCGGGGCAGAACGCTCGTTTGAACCGGCTAACGAAGGGCAGGCAAAGTGGTGGACCACGACGTACCCAACGGTGGCCGTGATTCCAATGCAGGCCATCGTCGCCCACACACGGGCGCTTCCGTTCGAGCAGGCCAAGCGCCCTGCCCTTTTCGTGTTTCACCCTGATGATGGTGTTGTGAAATCCGATGTCACCAAAGCCATAGCGGAGCGTTGGGGCAAAGATGGCGGCGGAGCGGCAACCGTTTTTGAAGTGAGTGATTCAGGTGATGCCTATCATCATGTCATCGCAGGAGATGTGTTGAGCCCGCAGAACAACGAACCGTTTGCAAACCGCATCATTGAATGGGTGAAGGCCCTGTGAGCACACCGTCCCACGATCCCGCCCGTGTAGAGATCACGCGTGGGTCACTGATAGAAAGCGTCCACCCGGTTTCGATTAGCGTCATGGACGGCGATGGGGCGACCGTGTTGTCGCTGGGCGATGTCTCAAGGCCGGTTTTTCCCCGCTCAGCCATAAAAGCGATACAGGCCTTGCCGCTGATCGAGACAGGGGCGGCAGATGCCTTTGGATTTGGAGATGCGGAACTGTCGCTTTCTTGTGCGTCCCACTCCGCAGAAGACGGCCATATTGAAACGGCGCGGGGGATGCTGGCCAAGGCGGGACTGGATGAGACCGTGTTGGAATGCGGGGGGCATTGGTCATTTCAACCTTGGGTGATGCGCCAACAAACGATGATCTGGGACGATACACCCGGCCCTATTTGCAACAATTGTTCCGGCAAGCATTCCGGTTTTGTGTGCACAGCGACTCATACCGGCGTCGACCCAAAGGGATACATCAAACACGACCATCCCGTGCAGAACGCAGTGCGCGATGCGATGGAGATGGTGACCGGTGTCCCTCACACAGACGACGTGCGCGGCATCGATGGCTGTTCCATTCCGACCTATGCAATCCCGCTCACAGCTATGGCGCGCGGCTTCGCACGCATGGCGACTGGCATTGGATTGGGCGATCAACGCGCCAAAGCGGCGCAACGACTTCTGAACGCCTGTATGGCTTCTCCCTTCCACATGGCAGGCACGAACCGGTTTTGCACCAGGCTCATGTCATTGGGAGACAGCGACGCGACCAATGGCAGGCTGTTTGCCAAAACGGGGGCCGAGGGGGTCTTTTGCGGTGCGGTTCCCGAACTGGGTCTCGGCATCGCGCTTAAGTGTGAAGACGGCACCACCCGTGCGGCTGAGGCCATGATGGCGGCAGTCTTTGCGCACCTGCTGCCACACGACGACACCTTGCAGGATGGGTTGAAAGCACTGGCCGCCCCGACCTTGAAAAACTGGAACGGCATGGAAGTGGGAACCGTGCGGGCGGTGCTTTAGGCATCTCCGTCGCAGATCGGATCAGGTTCCCTTTGCCTGCGGCGGTGCGTCCTTCGCAAACAGGTAGACAATCAAGGCAAACGCCGTTGTTCCAACGTAGAGCCAGAGCACTGCTGAAAAGCCTCTCAGCGGGTCGCCCGGTTGGGCAGTCGCTTCGTACACAAAGCCCGACACGCTTTGCATCACGCCCGTGCCACCGATCGAAAAGAAGTTGAGCAATGTCAGCCCGCGCCCGCTGAGATTTTGCGGTATGAATGCCATGCCATGGGCCATGATGACGGGATAGGAAATCCCACACAAACCGATAATGCCCAGCAGAACCGTCGTGCGACCGACTGGCCCCGCCGGATCGAACGTCCAAACCAACAACGCAACAAACATGATGAACGTGCCGCCGAACACCACCCATTTTCGGGATTTCAGCAGCGTGTCCAGCGGACCGTAAACCAAACTGCCCACCACCATTGCTAAGGCAATCACCAGCGTAATGTTGCCAATCTCCGTGGTGCCCAGCCCATGCACCGAGCTGAAAAACGGTCCGGCCCAGAGACCCCGAATGTTCGCAACCACAGCGTAGCTCAACCCCATGATCGGGAAAATTGTCCAAAGGCGGCGGTCCGCCAACAAGGCCCGATAACTGCCATTGGACACGGCCTGTCCGTCCGTCTGATCGTTGCTTTCGCGCGTCGAATGAAGCTTGGGATCGCGCACAAAAACTAAAACTGCGATGGCAATCAAGACCGTGACAACAAACAGCGCCAACACGACTGTCCGCCACCCGGCCAATTGCGTGGAAGCGGCCAAAGGCGCGCTGCCCAGCAAGTTACCCGCATTGCCGATGGCGATGAAGGTGGCCGAAAGGAAAGCGAAGCGGCGCAGGTCGAACCCGTGCCGAAACAACGTCATCGCCGCC
>JBCBYZ010000146.1:0-7453 GCA_039815595.1 Pseudomonadota bacterium
CAAAAACTCAACCACGCAAGAAATCATCACGACAGTTCCAACCAGAAATGTATTATGCTCTCTCAGGGTCAGGCGCGCGGATGGGCGTTTTGCCAAGCTGTCATCAGGGACTGAGTGTCAACGGCGGTGTATTTTTGGGTGGTGGAAAGGCTCGCGTGGCCAAGCAGTTCCTGGATGGTGCGCAGGTCGCCGCCATTGGACAACAGATGCGTGGCGAAGGAATGGCGCATGGCATGGGGTGTTGCGCTGTCCGGCAGGCCCAATGCGCCCCGCAAAACGCGCATCGCTCTTTGCACGACACCGGGATTGAGCGGTCCGCCGCGCAGCCCGCGAAACATTGGTTGGTCGGCAACCAAAGGATGGGGAACCTGTTGGCGGTATTGCTCTACGCTTTCCATCACGACGGGTAAGAGCGGGACCAAACGTGTTTTTCCGCCCTTACCCGTAATACGCAAGACGCTGGCAGACTGGTCTTGTCTCGCTTCTCGCCAAGCTTGTGGCGTCAGCGCCAGCGCTTCGGAAATCCGCAAACCGCAGCCGTAAAGCAAGGCCATCAGTGCGGCATCGCGGATGGTGATCCAAGGTTGCTCATGGATGTGAAGATCGACGCTGGCCATCTGAATGGCTTGATCGGGACGTACGGGCCGGGGCACTGTGACCGGCTGTTTGGGTGCGCGCATGGCCACAAGGCCGGCGCTGCTGGCCAGTCCTTGACGCTCAAGATAACGCACGAACGATCGCAGTGAAGCTAGCCCCCGTGCGATGGTGCGCGGGCCGCAGCCCTCATCGCGTCTTTTCGCCAAAAAGCCGCGCATTTGGGCGGGGCGCAGGTCAGCGAGATCATCCAGATCTACCGGTCTCTTGTGCCGTGTGGACAGGCTTTGCAGGAAGACGAACAGATCGCTCTCATAAGCCGTGAGTGTGTTGACGGACAGCCGCCGTTCGTCGCGTAAATGGGTGAGCCATGCTTGAATATGCCCCGCCAGGGTCACCGACAAAGTCCGGGAACCGTCTGTGCTGTTCTGAGCGTAAGATGATACGGCACTGATCATGCCGCATCTTGTCATGAGGCGGTTAGCGCCCGGTTAGCGCCCGATTAGCGGTTGCCTTTCAGACCTGTTGAAAACTCAAGACCGTTAGATCGACTGGCCCGTCTTTTCCCAGTCCGCCAAAAACGCTGCCAAACCGGAATCGGTGAGCGGGTGTTTGACCAGTTTTTCAATGGTGCTCGGCGGAAGCGTGGCGACGTCCGCGCCGGCCATGGCGCAGTCCTTGACGTGGTTTACGGTGCGTATGGAGGCTGCCAGAATTTCGGTCTCAAACATATAATTGTCAAAAATCGTACGGATTTCTTCAATCAGTTCCATGCCATCGATGCCCATATCATCGAGACGACCAATAAACGGCGAGACATAAGTTGCGCCCGCTTTCGCCACCAACAACGCTTGGTTGGCGTTGAAGCACAATGTCATGTTCGTTTTGAAGCCTTCGTCCACCAAAGTGCGGCAGGCTTTTACGCCGTCCATTGTGATGGGCAGTTTGATGCAGATGTTATCGGCGATACCGGCCAAAGCGCGGCCTTCGCGCAGCATGGTATCATAATCCGTGGCGGCCACTTCGCCGGACACGTCACCGGCCACCACTTCGCAGATTTCGGACAGCACTTCTTTGATGTCGCGGCCGGACTTTAGGATCAGGGACGGGTTGGTGGTCACGCCGTCCAATAGGCCTGTCGCGTTCCACTCGCGAATTTCGTCCACGTCTGCGGTATCGAGAAAAAATTTCATGGATGCGTCTCCGGTGCTATGCGCCCATAGTGCCTTGGTGGCGGCGCCTTTATTGGCTTTGCCGATCTTCTAGCGGAGCGCGACGGATTGGTCACGGACGAAAACACACGATCGCTTTTTGAGCACGAGAGCACGCCTGCGTCGTCTCATGCCGAAGATGTGCCGCAGCGTGAGGTGGACCAAACCGACCGTGTCGTTGATGTTTTGCTGCCCATACCGGCTGACCGGCCATATTCCTACGCCGTGCCGGAAGGCATGTTAGTCGCACCGGGAGACTTTGTGCAGGTGCCTCTTGGGCCGCGTCTTGTGGCGGGCGTGGTGTGGGATCGTGCGGAGACGGACCAAGCCCGCAAAGCGGTGGACCCTTCCAAACTGCGTGCTTTGGAACATCGTTTCGATTGCCCGCCCGTGCAGCCGGCGTTGCGCAAGTTTGTCGATTGGCTTGCCCAGTATACGGTTTCGTCTCCGGGCATGGTGGTGCGCTCGCTTTTGCGGGTGCCTGCGGCGCTGGACCCGGAACCTCCGATTGCTGGGTTGCGCTATTTGGGTATCCCGCCGGAGCGCATGACAATCGCACGGCAGAAGCTTGTGGCGCTGCTGGAAGAAAACGTTGGCATGGCTTGGACGAAATCCGGATTGGCCCACGCCGCCGGAGTGACCGCGTCTGTGGTGGACGGGTTGGTGAAACAGGGTCTGTTTGAGCCCGTTAGCATCCCCGCACCGTCCGTCGTGCCTCTCCCGATCTTGAACCATCACAAGACCATGCTTTCATCCGAACAAGAGATTGCTGCGAGCGCCCTGCGTGCGGCTGTAGAGGGCGATAGGTTTTCGGCCACGTTGCTTGATGGCATTACCGGGTCTGGCAAAACAGAAGTCTATTTTGAGGCTGTGGCAGCGGCTTTGGAGCGTGGCAAGCAGGTGCTTATTTTGCTTCCTGAAATCGCACTCACCGCCACCTTCTTGGAGCGCTTTGAGCAGCGGTTCGGCGCGCCCCCCGCGCCTTGGCATTCCAGCATGCCGCCCAAACAGCGCGAACGGGTGTGGCGGCAAGTGGCCACAGGTCAAATCCGTGTTGTGGCCGGTGCCCGGTCCGCGCTGTTTTTGCCCTTTGCGGACCCCGGTCTCATCGTCGTCGATGAGGAGCATGACTCCGCCTACAAGCAAGAAGACCGTGTGTTCTACAATGCCCGGGATATGGCGGTGGTGCGGGCGTCAATAGGCGGTTTTGCCTGTGTTTTGGCCTCCGCCACCCCATCGATTGAAACGCGGGTGAATGCGGACCAAGGCCGGTACGCCCGCTTGGAATTGCCAAAACGGCACGGCGCTGCCGTGCTGCCCAAGCTCTCTGTTATCGACATGCGCGCAAATGCGCCCGAGCGCGGGAAATTCTTGTCTCCTGTCCTAGTAGATGCGGTTGGTCAGGCTTTGGAACGGGGGGAGCAATCGCTCTTGTTTTTGAACAGGCGGGGCTATGCGCCTTTGACCCTGTGTCGGGTGTGCGGGTTTCGGTTTGAGTGTCGCAATTGCTCGGCCTGGCTGGTGGAGCACCGGTTTCGAAATCAGCTGCAGTGCCACCATTGCGGCCACGTCGAACCAACGCCGGAAGCCTGTCCCAGTTGCGGAGCCTTGGATCATCTCGTTGCCTGCGGACCCGGAGTGGAGCGCTTGGCAGAGGAGGCGGACGCGACCTTCCCCGATGCGCATATCATCGTGTTGTCTTCGGACATGCAGGGCGGAGTTTCGCGGCTGCGTCTGGAGCTAGAGGCCATCGCCGAGGGTAAAGCGGATATTGTGATCGGCACGCAAGTGGTGGCCAAAGGGCACAACTTCCCCAACATGACCTGCGTTGGTGTGGTGGATGCCGACCTTGGTCTGGCCAATGGTGACCCGCGTGCGGCGGAGCGCACGTTTCAATTGCTCAACCAGGTGACGGGCCGGGCCGGTCGGGCCGGTGGTGAGTCCGTCGGCTTGCTGCAGTCTTACGCGCCGGACCATCCGGTCATTGAGGCTATCGCATCGGGCGATCGGGAAGCGTTTTACGAGCGTGAGATTGCTATGCGGCGGACCGCATCATTGCCGCCGTTTGCGAGATTGGTCTCTCTTATCGTTTCTGCCGGAGACAAGCGTGAGGCGGAAAACCATGCGCGCGCGGTCCGCCAATCGGCACCGAAAGAGGTCGATGTTTCGATTTTGGGACCCGCAGAAGCGCCCATGGCACTTGTGCGCGGGCGTTACAGATACCGGTTGCTTGTCCATGCACCCCGGGCTTTTGATGTTCAGACCTATGTCCGCTCATGGCTGGCGGTAGCCCCCAAAGAACGCGGCAGTGTGCGTGTGCAAGTGGACGTGGACCCGCAGAGCTTCTTGTAGGGCGGGTCGCCCCCGTTCCCCCAAACCACAGCGCCGCAGTGACAAATGCGGGGCAAAGGCCTAACGCAACCCGTGTTTGGCAACTCTCTTCTTCTGGTTTTCCCATGCTCAATTTCGCGCTTCCCGCATCATCCAGTGAAACGCTCGCTTTCCTGGTTTTGTTGATCGCGCTGGCTGGCGGATTGGTTACGCTGTTTGCGCCGCGCATGATTATGGCTTGGACGGGGCTGTCTCTCACGCAGGGACGCGCCTTTGGTCTTTCTGAAATCCGGGGGCCGTTGGGTGGCTTCTATGTTGGTGTGGCTTTGTTCGTGCTGCTATCGACGCCGCGTCCCTATCTTATTCTCTCATTGGCTTTTGGCTTTGCTTGTTTTGGCCGCATCCTGGCTTTTGTTTTCGACCGGGTGCGCAATTGGCAGCACGCGGGTGCAATCATTGGCGATGCGATCCTGTCTGCCATCCCATTGATCCACACACTGGGCGGTTTTTTCTTCATCGAACAATTCTTGGGGTGGTAAGAGGGGCAGTCTCTCGAATCACAAACTCGGCGCATGGCCATGATTGAAATCGTATTCCCCGATCAGTGGCCTGAGCGGATGGCTTGGATCACAGCCCTGGCCACCGTCATCATCGGGCTGGGCCTGATGTTGGTTCCGAAACCTTTTATGCGCTGGCTGGGTCTTGCTGCAGGGGGCGAGACCCAAAACGGTGTGTCAGAAGTGCGTGGCCCCTTTGGCGGCGTTTGGGTTGGTCTTGGTGTTTCGTGCCTGTTGCTCGCGCAGCCGTTTACCTATTTTGCTCTGGGCATGGCGTTTTTGTTTGCTGTCATCGGCCGCATCATTTCGTTTGTGGCTGATCGAACGTTTAACATTCACTGCGTCGTGGCGACGATTTTTGAGGCGTTGTCCGCCTATTTTCCGCTCCGCTTTGCAGCGGAGGCGTTTGGGCTGATTGGCGGTTAGCGCTGACGTCGAATTGCGCAACACCGCTTCATTTGTGTGCATTTGGATGATCGTCTGCGACAATTCACGCACCCACGCCTTGCAGCACCGGAACCGAACCGCAGGGAAAAAACTGCCCCCCCGCCAAAAGAGGTATCCGAGCCGTGTTGCGACTCAAAAATGCCCATGCTAGGGGGAGCGCGCTTGGTGCAGTTGCGGGATTTATTGCGACATGTGCGGGGCATTATTCAGTGCCATTTGTCACGAAGGTTGGCGGAGTTTCTCTGCTGGTACCGGACGGCTTAGACTAGAGAAGATCACCTTTGGCAGAGTCCGCTTCATCCTCCTCCGGAATGGTTTCCGGTGTCGCCGAACGCTACGCGTCGGCTCTGTTTGAGCTTGCTGTTTCCGAAAAGGCCGTGCCCGCAGTTGAGAAAGACGTGAAAGCGCTCGGGGCTTTGCTGAATGGTAGCGAAGACTTGATGCGCTTGGTACGTTCTCCGGTGTTTCAAGCTGACGAGCAGATTGGCGCGTTGGACGCTGTTTTGAAAAAAGCCAATATTGGCGGGATGGTTGCTAATTTTGTGCGCGTTGTAGCGGGCAATCGCCGCCTATTTGCCGTGCCGGACATGCTGCGTTCGTTTCGCCAGAAACTGGCCGTTCATCGCGGTGAAGTAACCGCCGACGTTAGCGTTGCCGAAACGCTGAGCGCTGCACAAACAAAAGAATTGCAAACCACGCTTAAGGGCGTGGTTGGTAAGGACGTCGCATTGAATGTGACGGTGGATCCCAGCTTGCTTGGCGGCATGATCGTCAAGGTGGGGTCCCGCCAAATCGACACGTCCTTACGGACAAAACTTTCTACCCTGAAGCTCGCACTTAAAGAGGTCGGCTAAGATGGACATTCGTGCTGCGGAAATCTCCGCAATTCTGAAAGACCAGATCAAGAATTTTGGTAAGGAAGCGCAAGTTTCCGAAGTTGGACAGGTTCTGTCCGTTGGTGATGGTATTGCCCGTGTTTACGGTTTGGACAACGTCCAAGCCGGTGAGATGGTTGAATTCCCTGGTGGGATCCAAGGCATGGCTCTGAACCTCGAAACCGACAATGTCGGCGTCGTGATTTTCGGCAGCGACAGTGACATTAAAGAGGGTGACACCGTTAAGCGGACCGGCGCCATCGTGGACGTGCCCGTTGGGAAAGAGCTGCTCGGCCGTGTGGTTGACGGCCTTGGCAACCCGATTGACGGCAAAGGCCCCATCAAGTCGAAACAGCGTGCTCGTGTGGACGTGAAAGCTCCGGGCATCATTCCGCGCAAATCGGTGCACGAGCCCATGGCAACCGGCTTGAAGGCGATTGACGCTCTGATCCCGGTTGGCCGTGGCCAGCGTGAACTGGTGATTGGCGACCGTCAGACCGGTAAGACTGCGATCATTCTGGATACATTCCTGAACCAGAAGCCCGGCCACGATGCCGACAGTGAAAGCAACAAGCTTTATTGTGTTTATGTGGCCGTGGGACAGAAGCGGTCCACCGTTGCCCAGTTCGTGAAAATCTTGGAAGAGCGCGGCGCGATGGACTATTCCATCGTGGTTGCTGCCACTGCCTCCGATCCGGCGCCGATGCAATATCTTGCACCGTTTACCGGTTGTGCGATGGGCGAATATTTCCGCGACAATGGCATGCACGCTTTGATCGGCTACGATGATTTGTCGAAACAGGCTGTCGCTTATCGTCAGATGTCCTTGCTGTTGCGCCGTCCGCCAGGCCGTGAAGCTTATCCCGGTGACGTGTTTTATCTGCACTCCCGCTTGTTGGAGCGTTCAGCCAAATTGAATGAAGGCAGTGGTTCCGGTTCTTTGACCGCGCTTCCCGTGATTGAAACGCAGGGCAATGACGTCTCCGCGTTTATTCCAACGAACGTGATTTCGATCACTGACGGTCAGATCTTCTTGGAAACAGACTTGTTCTTCCAAGGCGTGCGCCCGGCTGTGAACGTCGGACTGTCTGTCTCCCGCGTGGGTTCAGCAGCGCAGATCAAGGCGATGAAACAGGTTGCCGGGTCGATCAAAGGCGAGTTGGCCCAGTATCGTGAGATGGCCGCGTTCGCACAGTTCGGTTCGGATTTGGATGCGTCGACACAGCGTCTGTTGAACCGTGGCGCCCGTTTGACCGAGCTGCTCAAGCAGCCGCAGTTCTCGCCGCTGAAAACAGAAGAGCAGGTTTGCGTTCTGTATGCTGGAGTGAACGGCTACTTGGACAATCATCCGGTTTCAAAAGTTGGACCGTTTGAGCAAGGTCTGTTGACTGCGCTGCGTGCTGACCATGCCGATCTTTTGTCCGACATCGCTTCCAAG
>JBCBYZ010000122.1:0-9920 GCA_039815595.1 Pseudomonadota bacterium
TATCAGGCCGGAACATCCCGTGCCGAGAGCGCCAATCTTGCCAAATTGGTTCTCTGTATGGGTTTTGGAAATTGTTTTTACTGGAGTTTTTGGTGAGCCCGCACGGGTTCGAACCGTGGACCTACTGATTAAAAGTCAGTTGCTCTACCAACTGAGCTACGGGCTCGCCTGCGGCATTGCCGAGACAGCGCCTGCAATAGGCAAAGGGTGGTGTGTGGTCAAGCGCTGCAAGCCCATCCAGACCAAGAAATTCAACGGGACGTCAAATTGTCCGATCCATGCGTGCAAAGATAGGGGATTTGGGTGCAATTTCGCGGTTGTAACCCATATCGAGGCTTCTCGTTGGACCGGTTTCAGCTGTCACGTTCGCACTGATCTGCGAAAACTCACAGCGCTTTCAAGCATCCGGCGCTAATGGAGTTTGATACCCTCATCATGTGCCCGACTGGCTCTGGTCAAACAGCCGTCACCTTTGTTTGACAAGGCGTGGCTGGTGACGCTCAATTTGATGGGATAGAAGGGCAGGCCGTCTCTGTTTTGGCCCTCACGGGGCTTCCAAAATCGCAAAAGGCTCGCAACTTGGCCGCTGACCTCACCCTTTACACTGTGTTTTTGGCAGGAATCCTGTCTTTCGTATCACCGTGCGTTCTGCCATTGGTCCCGCCATACCTGACATATCTTGCAGGTGTTTCACTGGATGAGATGCTGGTGAACGAGGACGGAACCGTGCGCATGCAAAGCGGGTTGCGGGCCAAGGTGATCACCAATGCAAGCTTCTTTGTCGCAGGCTTTTCAGTCGTTTTCGTGTCTCTTGGGGCAGGGGCCTCGTCAATTGGCATGTTGGTGCGCGCGCATTTGGACACACTCGCCATCGTGGCCGGTGTGGTCATCATATTAATGGGATTGCACTTCCTGGGTGTTTTGCGTGTGGGACTGTTCTACCGTGAAGCGCGCTTTCAGCTTGATCCGGCAACCGTTCGCGGGGCCAGTCTCGGCGGTTCTTTTGTCATGGGGCTTGCATTTGCATTTGGCTGGACACCATGCATCGGACCGGTTTTGGGCGCGATCCTAGGAGTTGCAAGCACGGGTGATTCTGCTGCGACCGGCGCTTGGTTGCTTTTCGTTTATTCCATGGGGTTGGGGGTGCCGTTCCTGTTGGCAGCCTTGTTCGCGGAGCAATTCATGGCATTTTTGGCGCGGTTCAAGCGATATTTGGGCGCGGTCGAAAAGACTATGGGCGGTTTGTTGGTGCTCACCGGTATTTTGTTTTTGACGGGCGGCATGCAAACGATCGCATTTTGGATGCTGGAATCATTTCCGATCTTACAATCCGTCGAAGGCTTAGCCCTTTGATTGGACTATTGAGCGGCCTTGTAGGCTTGCGGCGAGCAGGTCAGCGTTAGGCGCAGTTGCACCTGCCGACAAAAACGGGCTGCTGCACTTGAAGTCTCAAACGGACCAGTGACCAGTGAAAACGCTTGGCCACCTTTTTTGCTGATTGGCTCAATCACCGGCGACAAATCTGCAAACAGCCCCGGTTCCCGTTGCACCAACGCAGCATATTGGCGCTCTAGAACAGCTTTTGACGATTCTATGCTGATCACCGTACCAAAAGAGCGCGATAATACTGTGTCCAAAGCGCTTGGCGCACCTGAAGACTTTGGGCCACTGTTGGAAATGGGCTGATCGCCTGCAGGCCGGACTGAACCGGTTGTAGTCCCGTCAACCGCTCCCTGTAGCCGCAAGTTGCCCAATTCGGGCGGCGACGTCTGGGCTAACCTGGTTCCAGTGTCAGCTTCGCTTTTCAAACCGGCGATCTCAACCGGCGCAATGGCCACTGGCGTGGGTTTTTCCGCGATCTGTAGTGTTTCTTCCGGAAACAGCGGTTTCGACATGGTTACCGCTAAAAACCCCAAAGGATTGGATGACTGGTTGAATGTTGCCGTAGCCCCGGCAACCAGGCTCAAAGCGGCCAAGACGCCCCAAGTGTGGAGCGCAAACCGGTTCAAGCTTACGTCCGTCGATCGGCGGCCACCTTTCGCCCGCGCTTGATAGTCCTGCGACGCCATGAGAGCAGCCTTTTTCGCCATTTGGCGGGCTGCCTCGCGGCTAAACTGGTCTGTCATGGCCAATGGCTCGTGCTGCATTTCGGTTCCGCAATTGAAGCTGATATGGAATGGTCTGGGGTCAGCGTTCCTTTTTTTATAAAGATCGCAGCGTTAAAGATTGGCTAACCAACACCAACGACTCACCGTGTTTCGTTCGTATTTCCTGAAAATTTTAGCAATCTGACGCATGTTTCATTGATAACTGCTTACGGTGTCGACCGGCTGGTGCAAGCACATTTGAAGCATGGGCGGCTGAATGAGTAACCTCCGCTGCCCGCGTAAACTGACTGGAGACCGTATGGCCCGTTCGCTTTTGACGATTATTTTGGCGGCAGGTGAGGGCAAACGCATGCGCTCGTCGCTGCCAAAGGTGCTTCACCCTGTAGCCGGGTTGCCGATGGTGGCCCATGTGCTGAAAACGGCCTCGCAGGCCGGCGCTGATGATCAGGCGCTTGTGATCGGCAATAAAGCTGAATTGGTACGCGCCACGGTTGAACAATGCGGATTTTACCCAAGCATTCATATGCAGAAGATCCGGGAAGGCACAGCGCACGCGGTTTTGGCTGCCCGGGCCGCTATTACCGGCGTGCATGATGACGTTTTGGTGCTTTATGGTGATGTTCCCCTCATTCAAACCTCGACGATAGAGCAGGCCCGGGCTGCATTGGCTGAAGGGGCAGACATCGTTGATCTGGGGTTTGAGACGGATGATCCGACAGGCTACGGGCGCTTGATCATGGACGGCGACACGCTCCTGGCGATACGCGAGGAAAAGGATGCCAACGAAGCCGAACGCAAAATCACATTTTGCAACAGTGGAATTATGGCCTTTCGTGGTGAGCACGTGCTGGATGTTCTTGATGCGATCCGAAACGACAATGCGCAGGGCGAATACTATTTGACGGACGCGGTGGAGGTCGGCCGGTCGCGTGGACTAAAGACTGTCGCCATAACGGTTCCGGAAGACGAGACGCTTGGCGTAAATGACCGCGTGCAATTGGCTGAAATTGAAAGCCGTTGGCAAGTGCGTCGTCGCGAAGAATTGCTGCACTCCGGTGTTACAATGCAAGCGCCTCAAACCGTCTGGTTGCATCACGATACGCGGATTGCAGCGGACAGTGTGATTGAACCCAATGTGGTTTTTGGCCCGGGCGTCACGTTGGAGCAGGGTGCAACAATCCGAGCTTTTTCGCATTTGGAAGACGCGTTTGTGGGCCCTGAAAGCACTGTCGGACCTTACGCTCGATTGCGCCCCGGCACGGTTTTGGGCCGCAAGGTAAAAGTTGGCAATTTTGTTGAGACGAAGAAGGCGGTTGTCGCTGACGGTGCCAAGATCAATCACCTCAGCTACGTTGGAGATGCCAAGGTGGGCGCTGCAGCCAACATCGGTGCAGGCTCCGTGACCTGCAACTATGACGGATTCAACAAGCATGAAACCGTCATCGGGGCTGGGGCTTTCATCGGCACCAACACGTCTTTGGTGGCGCCCGTCACCATAGGTGAAAACGCCAATACGGCTGCAGGCAGTGTGGTTTATCAAAACGTGGCGGATGACGATCTCGCCATTGAGCGCAGCAAACAGATCAACCTGCCCGGCAAAGCGAAGTCCCTTCGCGCCCGCAACAAGGCCACGAAAGACGGCTCCTGATTTTGGCTCAGTCAGTTATGCAAATTCGGCTTGCAGACCTGATACACTTTTTTACCGGATGTCAGGCAGCGCAGTGGTAAACATCGATTCTGTGGCGCCTCCTAAATTGATGCGTTACTGTAGATAACCGCGATAAAGGACTGAAATATGTGTGGAATTGTTGGCATCATAAGCAACCAACCCGTTGCTCCACTGATCGTGGATGCGCTGAAGCGGTTGGAATATCGCGGCTATGATTCTGCCGGCGTCGCCACACTCAGCGATGGCGCGCTGAACCGCAGGCGCGCGGAAGGCAAACTGCGCAATCTGGAATCGCGGTTGGACGGTGATCCCATGGCAGGGTCCATAGGCATAGGCCACACCCGCTGGGCCACCCATGGCGCACCCGTGGAAATGAACGCGCACCCCCATTTTTCCCGTAGCGTGGCTGTGGTTCACAACGGCATCATTGAGAATTTTCGGGAGCTGCGCGATGAGCTGACTACGGCAGGTTTTGAGTTCACCTCGCAGACGGATACCGAGGTCGTGGCGCATCTTGTCGAACATGGCTTGGAGCAGGGGCTGGAACCCAAAGAAGCGGCCCACGCAGCCTTGTCACGGCTTCGTGGCGCGTTTGCCTTGGCCATCCTGTTTCGCCGTGATGACGACATGATCGTTGCTGCCAGAAACGGCCCACCATTGGCCATCGGACATGGCGAAGGTGAGATGTTTCTGGGCTCGGATGCGGTGGCCCTGGCACCGTTTACCAATCGCATTACTTATCTAGAAGACGGTGACTGGGCCGTGATCCGCAAAGGTTCCAGCGAAATTTTTAACATGGCTGGTCAACCCATCGTGCGGGCGCAGCAGACTTCGGTTGGTTCTGCACTTTTGGTGGATAAGGGCAATCACCGGCATTTCATGATCAAGGAGATCTATGAACAACCCGAGGTGATCGGCCACACGCTGGCGAACTATGTGGATTTCAACGCCCAAAAAATCGCATTGCGCGACATGGCGGAAAACACCTCTCCCATAGATTTTTCACAGTTAAACAGACTCAATATAACCGCGTGTGGCACTGCCTATCTGGCAGGCTACGTTGCGAAGTATTGGTTTGAGCGCATCGCTCGCATGCCGGTCGATATCGATGTGGCATCTGAATTCCGCTACCGCGAGGTGCCCATGGCGCCAGGTGGACTGTCGCTCTTCATCTCCCAATCGGGTGAAACAGCGGACACGTTGGCCGGATTGAAATATTGCGAAGACGCAGGTCAGAAGATCGCTTCCGTCGTCAATGTTCGCGAAAGCACGATTGCAAGGGCGTCTGATCATGTGTTCCCGACTTTAGCGGGACCGGAGATCGGCGTGGCATCCACCAAAGCGTTCACCTGCCAATTGTCAGTGCTTGCTTCCTTGGCAGTGGCCGCCGGTGTACAGCGTGGTCACATTGATGAGGCACGTGAGAGGCAACTGGTGCGCGATCTGGCGGAAGCCCCGCGCTACGCCAATGAAGTGCTGCATTTGGAAGACAATATTCGCGAGTTGGCGCAGAGCCTCGCCAACAAAGAGCACGTGCTCTATCTGGGCCGCGACACCAACTATCCGCTGGCCATGGAAGGCGCTCTTAAACTCAAGGAACTGTCATACATACACGCGGAAGCCTATGCAGCCGGCGAGTTAAAGCATGGGCCCATCGCGCTGATCGACGAAGATATGCCGGTCGTTGTCATAGCCCCGCATGACCGAATTTTTGAAAAAACCGTGTCCAACATGCAGGAAGTGGCCGCCCGTGGCGGTCAGATCATCTTGATTACTGATCAAAGGGGCGCGGACGAAGCTGGCATGGATACGGCCAAGACAATTATCCTGCCCGACATGCCGGAAATCATCACCCCAATTGTGTATTCTTTGCCTATTCAGATGCTCGCCTATCATACAGCGGTGCATATGGGCACAGACGTGGATCAACCGCGCAATCTGGCGAAGTCCGTCACCGTTGAGTAGGGCTTTGCTGCCGAAAGTGCTGCGGCGCTTTTGACTTTTTTGACCATTGGGAGAGGCGACCCTTGCAATTGTGCCCGGGTCCATCACTTATGAATTTGTGATCAGCGGGGCGGTCCGGGCGGACGTTCGCTTGGGCTCCTGACGAGATGAAAAAGGAATTGGGCCGGGGTGGCAAAGAAAGACGAGCATAATCCGCAAAAGCCCGTGCGGCAGCCGTATTCCACCCGGTTGCGCAACTACTTTTTCACCGGACTGGTCATTTGCGCGCCCTTGGCAATTACGGCCTACCTCACCTGGACTTTGATCCAGTGGGTTGATTCCTGGGTGAAGCCATATCTGCCGGACATTTATAATCCGGATCAATATCTTCCGTTTTCCGTACCGGGTTTTGGGCTGTTGGTGGCCTTGTTCATCATCACGATTGTCGGTTTTTTGACCGCAAATCTGATCGGTCGGTCCATCGTTTCGTACAGCGAGTATTTGCTGTCCCGCATGCCGGTCGTGCGCAATATCTACTCTGCGCTGAAGCAGATTTTTGAGACCGTTTTTCGCGAGGACTCCGACAACTTCCAAAGCGCTGTTTTGGTGGAATATCCCCGCAAAGACATTTGGGCCTTGGCATTTGTCGCCACCGACACGCTGGGCGAAGTGCAGGAAAAACTGGACGAACCGGCTGGCCAGACCGTCAGCGTGTTTTTGCCCACAACGCCCAACCCGACTTCTGGCTTCCTGTTGTTTGTGCCCAAGCAAGACATCGTGATGCTGGAAATGAGCGTGGAGGAGGCTGCCAAACTGGTGATATCTGCCGGGCTGGTTGCGCCGGAATTCAAGCAAAAGCAACAAGAAGCGCTTGAAAAGGCTGGCAAACTGCCGTCCAAGAAGGCAACAGCTGCAACGAAAGCGAAAACGACTGCTAAGGCAGTGGCCAAGCGCAAGACAAGCGGTGCGAAAGCGCAAACCGTCAAAGCTGCCACCAAAAAGCCCGCCCCAAAACGTGCAGCAACCAAAAAGCCGGTCGCTTAGCCAGCCCTTAAAAGCCGCACCGCTTCATCTTTTGAGAAAAGGTAGAGCAGTGTGCGCAGAGCAGCTCCTTTTTCGCCTTCCAATTCGGGGTTGGTTTCCAACACCAAACGCGCTTGATCCCGGGCAGTTTCGAGCAGTCGGCCATGGACCTCTAAACGAGCGATTTGGAAGCCCGGTGTTCCCGACTGGCGGGTGCCCAGCACTTCGCCTTCGCCGCGCAGCCGCAGGTCTTCTTCTGCGATCACAAATCCGTCTTCGCTCTCGCGCATGATCTTAATGCGGCCCTCCGCAACCTCTCCCAAAGGCGCCTTGTAGAGCAACAGGCAGGTGGACGGCTTGTCGCCACGTCCTACCCGACCACGCAGTTGGTGCAGTTGCGCCAAACCAAAACGCTCCGCATGTTCGATCACGATGATTGTGGCGTCTGGCACGTCCACCCCCACTTCGATGACGGTGGTTGCAACCAGGATACGGGTTCGCCCTTCCTTGAAGCTTGCCATGGCATCATCTTTTTCCGAAGGTTTCATGCGCCCGTGCACGAGGCCAACATTTTGACCTACCCGAGCCTGTAGAGACTTGAAACGTGCCTCCACGGAGGTAACGGGCAGCTCGTCGTTGTCTTGAACGAGCGGGCAAATCCAGTAGGCTTTTTCCCCCCGACCGATGGCTGCCATTACCCGTTCGATCAAATCATCCAGACGTTCCATGGGCAGAGCATTGGTCTTAATGGGCAAGCGAGATGCCGGTTTTTCATCCAGTTTTGAGACGTCCATGTCGCCAAAGTATGTGAGCACAAGCGTTCTGGGGATCGGAGTGGCCGTCATCACCAAAATGTCCGCGCCCTTGCCCTTATCGGCCAAGGCGAGGCGTTGGTGGACGCCGAAACGGTGTTGCTCGTCCACGATACCAAGCGCGAGATTGGCGAATGCAACCGGAGCTTGAAACAAGGCATGGGTGCCGACGACGAGATCGACTTCACCAGCGGCCAGCTGTTCGTAGATACGTGTGCGTTCAGCCCCTTTTTCACGGCCCGTTAAAATGCCCATACGGATGCCGGCCGCCTCGGCGAGCGGCTGCATACTGGCCAAGTGTTGGCGAGCGAGAAGCTCTGTCGGGGCCATGAAAGCAGCTTGACCACCGGCCTCAATCGCGGTCGCAGCGGCCATCAGGGCAACGATGGTTTTTCCCGATCCCACATCTCCTTGCAGCATGCGCAACATGCGTTCCGGCGCACCCATATCGGCTTGGATTTCCGCAATTGAACGGCTTTGCGCACCGGTTAGGCTATAGGGCAAGGCTTGCAGGATTGCTTGCCCCAATCTCCCAGTGCTGAGCCAAGAGCGACCAGCCGCTTTTTTCATCCGGCTGCGCACCAAGGCCAAGGCAAGTTGACCCGCGAGAAGTTCATCATAGGCGAGGCGCTGCCAAGCCACTGAATCGGGTAAAACATCCAACTGATCACGCGGTTGGTGTACCGTTTCCAACGCGTTTTCCAAGGACGGCCAACGGTTTTGCTGTAGAAGCCCGGTGTCGATCCATTCAGGAAGCTGTGGCAAAGCGAGCAAAGCCGATTTGATGGCTTTGGCCAGCGTCCTGGGGGCGACACCGGCCGCCATGGGATAGACAGGCTCCACCAAGGGCAGGGCGTCTACGTCATCGGGAGTGACGATGTAGTCGGGGTGCACCATGGTGGGGCGGCCATTGAACCACTCCACGCGGCCACTCACAACGCGCTCTTCTCCCACCGGCAGTTGCTTTTCCAGCCATTGCGATTGGCCTCGAAAGAATACGAGACCCAACTCTCCCGTCTCATCATGGACAAACACCCGGTAGGGTACTTTGGGATTGCTTCGCGGCGGCGGTTGGTGGCGGTCTACACGAACAGTGATAGTGGCCAACACACCTTCCGGCGCTTCCGCAATGTGGGGCCGGTTGCGCCGGTCGATGATGTGAGAAGGCATGTGAAACAGCAGGTCGCCCACCCGCGCCTGCGCCGACGGGTCAGGACCGTGCAGCAGTTTTGCCAAAGCCACAGACAGTTTTGGCCCGATGCCGGGCAAGGTCGTAACGGAAGCAAATAGCGGTGTGAGGATATCGGGACGCATGCGAAAGACGCTGCCAAAGTCTCAACAGCGTCTCAATGGGAAAGTGTCATCAGTCCCATATTTCATGTGCGATGAAACGGCTTGCTCGCTTCGTCTGGCTTTAAGAGCGGCAGCGGGCAATGCGACGCCCACTCTCCCGAAGCGTCAGACGGTTGCCCTTACCGGACAGTTCGCGAAAACCGTCGCCATAGCGCATGCCGGAGCCGGTGCGCAGGGCCGGCAGGTTAATGCGTGGGCCGCCGGACAAGGAATAGGTTGCCGATCCGCGACCCGTATTGCGGAACTCAACAACCATCGAACGACCACCGCCACACCGATAGCGCACAACGTTTACAGCCGGTGCCTTGCCGCCGTTATTGTTGCCTTGGAGAGAGCGTCGGAAGTTGGCACATGTGTCAAACGTTCCTGAAAAGGGACGGTTAGTTGAGCAGATGATACCACCCCACATGTGTCCGCGTTGACCGCCACGAAAGCGAATTTGGAACCACGGATAGCCGTTGAACATCACGCCGGTGTTGCGCATCACACGAATGTTTTCAAACTGACCCAGCGACGTGATCCGGCGAAAATTGGTACCCGGGCCGGCGCGGACGACACCGCCACCCGTCTGGGCGCGCACAGGGAAACCACGAGCATTCTGGCCGCCGCCATTGTTGTTGCCCGCGTTGTTGTTCCCAGCGTTGTTGCCCTGCAGGGAGCGACGATAGTTCGCGCAGGTATCAAATGTGCCTGCGAATGGTCGAACGGTTGAACAGATGAGGCCGCCTAACTGATAGCCGCGTTGGCCGCCACGGAACCGGATTTCAAACCACGGATAGCCGCCTTCCATCACGCCGGTGTTACGAATGACGCGGATATTTTCAAACTCGCCCAAGGACGTGATACGGCGGTATTGCAGGCCTGGACCGGACCGAACTATGCCGCCACCCGATTGTGCCGGTACGGGGAACCCACGGTTGGTGGATTGGCCGCCACCATTGTTGAAATTGGTGCGATTGTCGCGCGTGCAGGTTTGAAATGTGCCGGGTATTGGGCGACCAAAGCCGCACA
>JBCBYZ010000104.1:0-12171 GCA_039815595.1 Pseudomonadota bacterium
CAAGACCTGGCACAGGCACGTTTGACGCGCTCAACCCGTCAAGCGCGGGCAACGCAAACTCCGGAACAGGTTTGCCAATGAAGGCGGATGGGATTGAAGACGTGTCCCGGTCGATCAGCAGCAAATAGGCAAAAACACCGGCCAGTGCCGTAAACGCCACGAGCGGAAGGGCGGCCAACACGTAGCGGGGGCGCTGGGTGGTGCGGGTATCCTCTGGGGGTTTGGCGTCGGGGAGCGTTTCATCCGTCATTGGGACCGCTCTTTCTTTCTTGCTTGTAACTCGGCCTCCTTAGAGGCGCGCCGGACGCCCGCCGCTTCCAGCTTTGCCAGCGTGGTTTGGCGGGAACGGTGCGTTACAATCACCCACGCCACCATGACCAAGAGCACAATCGCGGTGACCGCATAGGACGATGCGATAAAACCGAAATAGCGTTCTCCAAACAACTCCGTCATGTCGCGCTCCCGCCGGACCCGGTGGTTTGTGGACGGGCGGATCGCGCTGCTTTGCGTTGAAGCGTGCGGATTTGGCGGCGTAAGATCTCATTGCGCATGGCCGCCAGATGCAGGGCAAAGAACACCATCGCGAAGGCGAGCCCCATAATCAGCAGCGGATACAAAAACACGTCCGCCATAGCCGGGCCGTCCAAGCGGGTGACGCTGGCGGGTTGGTGGAGCGTGGTGAACCACTCAACTGAGCATTTGATGATTGGGATGTTGAGCGCGCCCACCAAGATCGCAACAGCCGCAAGCCGTGCGGAGGTGGCCGGTTCTTCTATCGAGCGCCAAAGGGCGATGAGGCCCAAATAGATTAAGAGCAAAACCAAAAAGCTGGTAAGACGCGCGTCCCAAACCCACCACGTGCCCCACATGGGGCGACCCCAGATCGAGCCGGTTGCCAAACCCAAAAAAGTGAAGGCGGCTCCGATGGGCGCTGCGGCCCGGGCGGCTACGTCTGCCAAAGGATGTCGCCACACCAACACACCAAGTGCACCGGATACCATGACCATGTAGGCCATCATGGCCACCCAGACCGAGGGCACATGGACAAACATGATGCGTACGGTGCGGCCCTGCTGGTAATCGTCGGGAACAGAAAAACCCATGTAAAGCCCGACGGCCAAAAGCACGACCGCGATACCGGTGACGATGGGCAAAACAACCTTGACCAGCGCTAGGAATCGGGTGGGGTTGGCCAGCGCGGTTAGTCCCCGTGGCCCTTGCTTTGGTGCGTCTTTGGCTTTTCCCAGGGTTTGTTCCGCTGAACTCATGGTCACATCCCTCGTGCGTTGAGCGCGATGTAGTCTGCCCACCACCCTGCGATCAAGGGTTTGGCATGCGGTGCGGGGTCACGATCTCGTTTTGTGATAGTGCTTACACTGCTCATCGTGTCCCCATTTTTAATGCATAAGCCGCCGCCACGGGTCCGATCACCGCAAAGAATAGGGTCATGGCCAACAACATAGAAAAGGGGGGCAAAAACGGGTCGGGATCCACGAGCGCTGCCCGCACTGCCCCCACGCCGAAAATCAAAACCGGAATGCTGAGCGGAAGCACCAAGACGGATAATAGCAACCCACCGCGAGGGAGTGAGCCCGTCAAAGCAGCGCCTGCCTCGCCAATCATCGAGAGGGCTGGGGTCCCAACCAGCAGTGTTGCCACAAGGGCGAGCGACGCTTCTTCAGACAAGTTGAGCAACAGGCCGAAAACAGGCGCCAACAGCGAGACCGGCAGTCCGGTCACGAGCCAATGTACCAGCGCTTTCATAAAAACGAGGGCCGCCACCGGGTGATCATTTATCAGGAATTGGTCAAGCGACCCGTCTTCACGGTCGGCTTGAAACAGACGCTCCAAACCTAAAAGACTGGCCAGAAGAGCACCTATCCACAAAGATGCAGCGCCAACTTGCGCAAGCAGTTTCGGGTCCGGCCCGATTGCAAATGGCATGGCGATGACCACGGCGAGATAAAACAAAAGCGCCGTAGATGCCCCGCCGCCGGACCGGAAGGACAGAGACAGTTCCCGTTTGAACAGGGCAATCACGTGTCGGCACCGAGCAACCGATACTCCACGGTTTTGCTCAAATGCAGGGGCACATGGGTCGCAGCGACGATAATCCCACCGTCCTCCAAATGGGCCTCCATCAGGCCCGCGAATTGCTTTTCAGATGCTGCGTCCAAACCGGCCGTTGGTTCGTCCAAAAGCCAGACGGGCCGGGCGCTCACCAAAAGGCGGGCGATGGCGGACCGTCGCCGTTGGCCGGTGGACAGGTGTGCGTAAGGGACGTCTTCCAGACCGGAAAGGCCAACGTAGTCGAGCGCTTCTTCCGGCGACACATCGGGATGGCCGCAAAAATCCTGCCAAAATGAAAGGTTCTCCCCAACGGTCATTTGGGGTTTCATCGCGTTTTCGTGGGCCAAAAAGTGCGACATCTGCGGCAGAGCCGCCTCGGAAAAAGCACCTGGAGCATCTTCCAGTGTCACAGACCCCTCGTCCCACTCCAGAAGACCCGCCAAAGCCCGCAAAAGCGTGGATTTGCCACTACCGTTTGCGCCTTTGATGATGAAGGCGGTGCCGGAGGCGACGGAAAAGGATATATCGTGAAAAATCTGGTCTTCTCCGCGCGAGACTGCAAGACCATCAACGGTGAATTTCATATCTGATCTTCCCCAACTCGCGGTGCTATCACTCTTGTGGAAGACCAGCGATGGAACGGGCGAAATCCCTCGCTTCGAAGGGTTCAAGGTCCGCAACCCCTTCGCCAACACCGATGAAGTAAACCGGCAGTTTGAAGCGTGCTGCCACGGCGACCATGATTCCGCCCCGTGCCGTGCCGTCCAATTTGGTCATCACCAAACCGTTGACGCCGGCAACGTCTTTGAAAATTTCAACCTGATTGAGCGCGTTTTGTCCCGTGGTGGCGTCGAGCGTCAAAAGAACAGTGTGGGGCGCTGTGGGGTCCTGTTTCTTCAACACGCGGATGATTTTTGCCAATTCATCCATCAATTCGGTTTTGTTTTGGAGACGGCCAGCCGTGTCCATCAACATGACATCGCGGCCCTCTTCCACCGCTTGGCTGTATGCATCAAAGGCGAGACCGGCAGCGTCGGACCCAATCGGTCGATGTACGACGGGTGACAGCGTGCGTTCGCCCCAGATCTTCAACTGCTCAATGGCTGCGGCACGAAACGTGTCCCCTGCCACGAGCAGGGTTGAAAATCCGGCGTCATAGAGTTTTTGACCCAGTTTACCTATGGTGGTCGTTTTGCCAGACCCGTTGACGCCAACGACCAAAATGACATGAGGAGCCTTATCGAGGTCCAATTCCAACTCCGCCGCGACCGGTTCCAGAACCGTTTCGATTTCATCGGCCACGAGGGTTTTCACGTCGTCGTCCGTGACGTCCTTGCCAAGCCGCTGCGAGGAGAGAGAGTCGGTGATCTTCATCGCGGTTTCGATGCCAAGATCGGCTTGGATCAGAAGGTCTTCCAAATCCTGCAGCGCGTCTTCATCGAGTTTGCGTTTGGTGAAGACGGCCGCGATGGACCCGGTCAATTGGCCGGATGAACGGGATAGCCCACGCCGGAGGCGGGATAACCAACCGGTGGATACTTCTTGCTTTGCTGTGGCAGAGGCGGGTGGTGCTGCAATCTTTTCAGGCGCAGGCGCAGGCTCAGGCTGAGATGGCGCGGCGGGTTCCGGCTCCGAAATGTCCTCCCCTTCTGCTATCGCGGGTGCTTCTACGACCTTATCAACGCTGACAAGTGCCTCGGGCTCGGCGGACGATGCTTGCGGTTCAGGCTCTGTCGCTGGATCTTCGGGGGTCTCAGATTTCTTTCCAAACCTAAACAGCCGCTTGAACAGGCCTTGTTTTTCTTCAGCCATGGGGCGTCATTTCGTGGTTTGGCGCGTTGCGGGGGAAATTTCTCATGCGGCTTGAATGCTGGAAATCACACTGGCCTGCAAGCGCCGCCCGTTATGGCCGGCGATCTGAACATTCATGAGGTCTCCCGGTTCACCGCCCTTGACCTCCACTGCAGTGAACTGGTCCGTGCGCGCCAGAGTGCCATTTTCCTTCAAAACTGTGTGAGTGAGCCCAATCTGCTGCGATAAAAACGCGTTCAACCGAGTCTCCCCCAGCGCGCGCAAACGGGATGCGCGCGTCTTGATGATGTTGCGGTCCAGTTGTTGCATCCGGGCCGCAGGAGTGCCTTTGCGCGGGGAAAACGGGAAAATGTGCAAATGGGTTAAATGCGCCTCTTCCACGATGGCCAGCGTGTTTTCAAACATTGCATCCGTTTCCGTGGGAAACCCGGCAATGATGTCCGCGCCAAAAACGATATCGCGTCGTCTTGAACGCACCTCGCTGCAAAAACGCAGCGTATCTTCGCGCAGATGACGGCGTTTCATGCGTTTGAGGATCATGTTGTCGCCGGATTGGAGCGAAAGGTGCAAATGGGGGAGCAAACGATGGTCGGACGCGATGGCATCCATCAGCGGCTCATCCACCTCAATTGAATCGATCGACGACAGGCGTAAACGGTGCAGATTGGGCAGCCTGCTCAAAAGCGCTTGAACCAAGCGTCCAAGTGACGGCTTGCCGGGAAGGTCATGGCCCCAAGATGTAAGATCCACGCCCGTAAGAACGATCTCTTTGTAGCCGTTGTCCAGCAGGCGGCTTATTTGATTGACTACATCACCGGCTGGCACCGAGCGCGAGTTTCCCCGGCCATAGGGGATGATGCAGAATGTGCAGCGGTGATCGCAGCCGTTTTGGACCTGAACGAATGCTCGGGTTTTGACTTCAATGGCTTCCACCATATGGCTGGCGGTTTCCCGCACAGACATGATGTCGTTGACCCGCACTTTTTCAAACAGATTGACGCCAAAATCCGGCAGTTGACGATAGTTGTGAGCGTGCAGCTTTTCTTCGTTGCCAAGCACCAGATCAACTTCTTCCATAGTGGCGAATGTTTCCGGTTCGGTCTGGGCTGCGCAACCTGATACAACTATGCGCGCTTGCGGGTTGTTACGCCGTGCCTTGCGGATGCGTTGTTTGGCTTGGCGCACTGCCTCCGCGGTCACTGCGCAGGTGTTGACGACAATTGCGCCGCCGGGAAGCGTGTTCAGACCGGCAGCGGTCGCCTCCCGGCGCATCACTTCGGTTTCATAGGTGTTTACACGACACCCGAAATTGATCATTTCGAGGCCGGAATTTTTCCGAGTATCATTCATGAATGCAACATCCATGCGCCCGTTGCCGGATCGAATTGACCGCGAAACTCTTCTTCTGCGGCCCCAGTCATGACAATAAAACCGTCTTCTCGCCACGTGATGTCGAGCTCTCCACCGGGCAGGCGAACGGTTACCTCGCGTTCGGTCAAGCTTTTTCGGGCGGCGCAAACGGCCGTGGCGCAGGCGGCCGAACCGCAAGCCAAGGTGAGGCCAACCCCCCGTTCCCAAGTGCGCATGATGATGGAATTGGCGCTGGTGACCTGAGCAATGGAAATGTTGGCGGCTTCCGGGAACAGCGGATGATGCTCCAACAACGACCCAAAGCGCGCCAGATCGTAGTTCTCGACCGGTTTGTCCACCCAAAACACGGCGTGCGGGTTGCCGATATTGGCGACAGAGGGAGTGTGCAAAATTGGATCATCAATCGGTCCAACCTGCAACTCAATGCCGCGGGTATCCGCGAATTCTTCCGACAGTGGTATCTGATCCCAGTCGAAGCGCGGAACGCCCATCACGACCGATATTCGCCCATCAGCACGAATGGTCGTATCGAGATTGCCCGCAACGGAGCGCAAGATCATACGGTTTTTCCCAGTTTCTTCTGCCAACCAGCGCCCGACGCAGCGCGTGCCGTTCCCGCAAGCTTCCGCTTTGGAGCCATCCGCATTGTAAATGATCATGCGCGCATCGGCTGTGGGATCAGATGAATCGTGCACGGCCATCAACTGGTCAAAATGGGTCTTGCTGTCCTGCGCCAAGGCGCGAGCTGCGTCTGGTGTCACGGTGTCCGCACGACCGCGCATATCGGCCACAATAATCTGGTTGCCGATACCGTTCATTTTCAGGAATGGAACCAAGGATGCGGACATAATGATGGTGTTTGAAGATGGTCTGTATGCGTTTTCGCAACCGCTATATGGCGGAGCGATGGTTAAATTGCGAGTCTCGCTTTTTCCAACTCCGCCACGGTGGGCACTTGTTTTGCGGCGGTTGGAGCAATTGTGCCGTCCAGGCGCGGATCGGGGTAGAACTCGTCGTCCTCGTCGATGATAACAAACCCGCGCTTTAGATAGTTTTGCAGCGCTACCGGATGATCCAATGTGCAGGTGTTGAGGGTCACGGGTTTGTTTGCCACCGCTGCCTGTTCCACCGCGCGGGCGAGCATATAGCTTCCCAAACCGCCACCGGTGAAGCCCGGCAGCAGACCAAAATAGGCGATCTCCGTTGAGGGTGGATCATCTGGTTTGCGTGGCTTTGGCGCATAATCCAGCTGGTAGAACCCGCCTGGAACACCATCGCGGTAAAGCACCATGACGTGGGTTGTTTCCTGATGAACATCCGTCATCAGCGTGGTGTCATCCATGCGGCGGCGGTCACCCCAAAGATAGTCTTCGCCGACTGTGTGATAGAGGAAGCGATAGAAATCGATTGTGGGGCGCACCGCCCGCATGATCATCAAAGCGGGGTGAGGTGCCTCCGGCTTTGTCAAGCTTGTGGGATCATCGTGCCGCAAATACCAGCGATGTACCGGGAGATGACCGTCCGGGACGCCTGTGCGCAGTTTCTGGCGTGTCCATTCGGTTTCATAAAGCGTCATAATGTTGGTCTGCTAAGCCGCTTGCGCTGCAGTCTTTGGCACCGACCATGTCTCGCCAGGCCGTAAGGCGCGGAAGGCAACTTTGCTCACTCCATGTTTTTCACGGGCAGCAGCAAGGTCGCTTAATTGATCTTCAATGCTCTCATTGGTGAGCTGAAACGTGCCCCAATGGTGGCCAAGGGTAAACTCTGCCTTGCACAGCAGGTGCCCCTGCACGGCCTCGTCCGGATTTTGGTGCTGGTGCTGCATGAAATCGCGTGGCTCATAAGCCCCAAACGGCAGGATCGCCAAACGCGGTGCCCCGTGTTTGATGAGCAGGTTTTTGTAATTGATGCCGTCGTGAAATCCCGTATCGCCCACGTGGTAGACAAGCCCGGCGGGGGTTTGAAGCGCAAAGGCTGCCCACAATGCGTTGCGGCGGTCACCCAACCCGCGGGCGGACCAGTGGTGCATTGGTTCCAAGGTCACTTTCGTGGTGGGGGACAGATCGATGGTGTCGTTCCAATCGCCCACCGCAATTTTAAAGTTGGGATTGTGGGCCTTCAAAATGAGATCATTGCCGAGTGGGGTTACAATGGTGGGTGCGTTGCGGGCGTGCAGCCGGTCCAATGTCGGCATGTCCAAATGGTCGTAGTGATTGTGACTGAGCAAGACGACGTCGATGGGCGGCAAATCATCAAAAGCGATGCCAGGTGGATTGACCCGTTTTGGTCCCGCCCAAGAGACGGGCGAACACCGGTCGGACCACACAGGGTCCAGAAGAATGTTGAGGCCGTCTACCTGCACCAGAACGGAAGCATGCCCCACGAAGGTTGCTGTTAGGTCATCGCCTGTGACGCGCTGTTCCGGTTTGGCAGTAAAGGGAGACGGATACCGGCTGGGCCATTTTTTGCGGCCGCCACCCAACTGCCATTTCATGAGGTCCACAAACCCTTTGGGTGGATGCCCGCCGGGGTTGAAAAACTCAACACCGTTGAAGTGGTCTGAGACTGGGCCGTCATAATAGGAATTGCGGGATCTGGCCAAGGCGAGCGCTCCACCGGCAGTTGTGGCTGCACCGAGACTGATCAGTCCGGCAATTTTTAGAAATGTACGCCGTTTCAAAACGGGCCCACCACACACTGATTTTTTGATTATGGGTCTGGTTGGCCCGCAGACAGGCACATGTCAAATGCGGCACTTTTTCGTGTCGGAAGCTGTGCTGACAGGTGCGAAAAGCTCGACCCTGGATTTAATAGGGATAGACGCTCATTTTGCCGATGGTTGTATCCCGCACGATCCGCTTTCCAATCGCGTTTGGGTGTGTTTGGAGAGCATGCTTCTGTTTGTTATTGCCGTCTGCCAACAGGGTGTCGTGCTCGCCGCTGTCCAATTGGGGCGAAGCTATGTGACCTTGGGCGTCGCGGTCGTGGTTCGTGGTCATAATCATCGTGATCATTCCTCTGAGTGCCCCTGTAGTCCCCATGGTTTGCGTTTCGCGCCTGTGGGCGCTTTGTGGAACCCCACCGAGCGACCGTCCGTCATTCGTTGAGAGCCTTACTTGACGACCCTACTAACATCTTGTGCCGGTGATATAAGTGCAAACGGTCACAATCATGATGCGGTTCGATCACGGACGTTCACGACGCTGTGTAGAGACTGGGCATCAAGGTCGACGGTTTCTTCAGCGCAAAGTCTTTCTCAGAGGGCGAGTTTTTGAGTTTAGAGAATATTGTTGCCATCGCCGTGGCTTTCTTCATCGTCACGGTTTCTCCCGGGCCTGCCAATATCGCGGTTGCGACCGTGTCCATGCGCGCTGGACGACGCGATGGATTGTTGTTCGGTTTGGGCCTCTCTGTTGGGCTGGCTTTTTGGGGTCTGGTCGCGGCAACGGGGCTGGGAACCGTGCTGCAAAACGCGCCACCAGCCCTGTTCGCGCTCAAAGTCTTTGGTGGTTGTTATCTTCTCTGGCTTGCATGGCAGTCTGCAAAATCAGTTGTGCAGGCACCGGAAACCACGGATCAAGAGCTCGGTAAAGAGCGCAGCCAAAAGCCTGGCAACGAGCGCTGGTTTTGGCGGGGTCTCATTCTTAATATGTCCAATCCCAAGGCTGTAGTGGCATGGTTGGCCGCGCTTTCTATGGGATTGGACGGTGGGGGTAGCGGTGTACTGGTTGTTGTCGCCACGTTGGTCTGCATTGCGCTGGGCTTTGCCAACTATGCCGGATACGCACTGGCCTTCTCACTATCCGGGTTCATGGCGAGCTATCGACGCTTGGCAAAGTGGATTGATGGCGTCGTTGCCGGACTGTTTGCGGTTGCTGGTTTAAGTTTGCTCCGTTCCGCCTTTGCCCGATGAGCGCACCATTCAAACCGGTCGTCACTTGACTCATTTGAGCGCTTGTCCCATGAGCGGCGCAACAATCGCCTGATCACAAGCGAGAGCAACCGACCGGCGCTTTGCCCCTAATGGGGAGCAACAAAACCACCGGAGGTCACCACCCGCCAGCGTTACACGCCCGCGGGTGCTTTTTTGCGTGTGGTTTCAACACTCGAGAGACCTTACCTTGTCGGCACAGTTTCACCTCAGTGCGCGCAGGGACCACAAGAACCATGTTTGATACGCTTTCCGACAAATTAGGCGGTATTTTTGATGGCTTGACCCGCCGGGGCGCGCTTTCAGAAAAAGACGTGACGGCAGCGATGCGCGAAGTCCGTCGCGCCTTGATCGAAGCGGATGTAGCGCTGGACGTGGTGCGCTCTTTTACGGACAAGGTTCGCAATAAGGCTGTTGGTGCGCAGGTTGTTAAATCGGTGACGCCCGGCCAGATGGTGGTGAAGATCGTCCATGACGAACTGGTCGCTATGCTGGGGGAAGATGAATCCCCCATTGATCTGAATGCGCCTGCCCCCGTTGGCATAATGATGGTTGGGCTGCAGGGGTCTGGTAAAACGACGACGAGCGCGAAACTCGCTGCACGTCTCAAAAACCGGGAAAACAAAAAAGTACTGATGGCATCGCTCGATGTGCGCCGTCCGGCAGCGCAGGAGCAATTGCGCCAGTTGGGCGAGCAAACCGGCATCGACACATTGCCTATCGTTGATGGCCAGTCACCGGTGCAGATCGCGTCCAGAGCCGAACAGGCGGCGCGTCTGGGCGGTTATGATGTCATCATTTTGGATACAGCTGGTCGCACGCACATTGATGAACCGTTGATGCTGGAAATGGCGGAAATCAAATCCGCTGCCAAACCACATGAAATTCTGTTGGTTGCTGATTCTCTCACCGGTCAGGACGCGGTTAATCTCGCGCAAAATTTTGATGGGCGCGTGGGCATTACCGGAATGGTGTTGACGCGCATTGATGGTGACGGGCGCGGTGGTGCCGCTCTTTCCATGCGCGCGGTTACTGGAAAACCCGTCAAGCTGCTGGGCACAGGCGAGAAAATGGATGAGCTTGAGGATTTCTATCCCAAGCGAATTGCTGACCGCATTCTAGGCATGGGCGACATTGTTTCGCTGGTGGAAAAAGCCTCCGAGACCATTGATGCCGAACAAGCTGCCGCCATGGCCAAGAAGATGCAGAAGGGTCAGTTCGACCTCGACGATCTTTCGCAGCAGCTGGGCCAGATGGCCAATCTGGGTGGTATGGGCAGTATTATGTCGATGATGCCCGGCATCGGAAAAATGAAAAAACAGATCGAAGCATCCGGCATGGACGATTCGGTCTTCAAGAAGCAGCAGGCGATTATTTCTTCCATGACTAAGAAGGAGCGCAAGCTTCCAAAAGTTCTCAATGCCAGCCGCAAACGGCGCATCGCATCCGGGTCCGGTTCGTCCGTTCAGGAGGTCAACCAGCTTTTGAAAATGCACCGGCAGATGGCCGACATGATGAAAGCCATGGGCGGCAAGAAGGGCAAGGGTATGATGGGCCAAATGGCGGCAGCCATGGGTTTGGGTGGTGGCGCAGGCGGTATGATGCCTGGTGGTGCAGGTGGCATGGGCGGCATGCCGGACCCATCCACTATGGATCCCAAGCAGCTCGAAGAAATGGCTCGCCAGATGGGTTCCTCGGGCGGTTTGCCTGGCGGCATGGGTGGCGGCATGCCGAAACTTCCCGGCCTCGGTGGTCCTAAACTGCCGGGTCTTGGCGGCGGTAGCCCGTTCGGGGGTAAAAAGAAATGACCGTCGGCACGCGTTCCATAACACCTTTGGCCATACCCACTGTTGAGACCGACAGACTGGTGCTGCGCGGCTGGTGTGAGGCCGATGTAGATGCGGTTCGCGTGATTGGCACCGATGCCGAGGCGTCTCGCTTCATCGGCGGCGTGGCACCCTCTTGGCAGGCGTTTCGAACTGTTTGCACTTTTATTGGCCACTGGCAGATGCGCGGTTTCGGCTTTTTCGCCGTGGAAGAACGGTCCAGTGGGCAGTGCATTGGCTGGTGCGGGCTCTGGCGACCGGACGGTTGGCCCGACAATGAGTTGGGCTACTCACTTATTCCTTCCCGTTGGGGGAAGGGTTATGCGACCGAAGCAGCACAGGCCGCTTTGCGGTTTGCCTATACTCAGGTGGGCTGGACCACGGCCATCAGCTGCATCGATAAGGACAATTTTGGATCGCAGGGGGTGGCACGCCATCTCGGTGCAACTCTGGAAGCCGAAGATGTGGCTGTAAACGATTTTCGTGCGCAGATTTGGCGGCACCAATCCCCAAACGCGTTTTTGGAGGGCGTTGCATGACCCCGCAGGATCAATTGCTCGCCTACCGCGACTCCATTGACAACTTTGATGCGGCGCTGGTGCACATTTTGGCCGAACGGTTTCGCGTTACCAAGGCCGTCGGTGCGCTGAAGGCCGAACACGATTTTCCACCTTCTGATCCCAATCGGGAGCAAGAGCAAATCGACCGGCTTCGGCGTCTTGCCGAACGGTCCAATCTCGATCCGGATTTTGCTGAAAAATTTCTCGAATTCATCATTCGCGAAGTGATTCAACATCATAACTCGGTCCGCAAATAGCGCGGGCAAAGACATATCCCATCCATCAAACACATCTGAATTGACACACAAGGACATCCAATCATGGCAACCCGTATTCGTCTCGCTCGTGGCGGCTCCAAAAAGCGCCCGTTTTACCGCATAGTTGCAGCCGACTCGCGCTCCCCGCGCGATGGCCGCTTCATCGAAAAACTGGGCACCTACAATCCGCTGCTGCCAAAAGACTCAGCCGAGCGCGTGACACTCAACAAAGAGCGCATTCAGTACTGGCTCGATCAGGGCGCATTGCCGACGGACCGCGTTTTGCGTTTCCTGGACGCTGAAGGCATGGCCAAACGCGACGCCCGCAACAATCCAAACAAAGC
>JBCBYZ010000015.1:0-36407 GCA_039815595.1 Pseudomonadota bacterium
ATCCTCGACCACCCCTTCTACGGGGGCGAGAACGGCATGTTCCATTTTCATGGCTTCAACAGAAAAAAGAATATCACCTGCTTCCACGACATCGCCTTCCGCCACGGAGACACCGATGACGCGTCCATGCATCGGTACGGTGACCAAGCCATCACTGGCCGTTGAGGCATCGCCTTCCTGGAGCGCGAAACGGTGTGGGCTGACCACCCATTGGCGACCCTTATGGACAATGAAGACGGACCTGTCGGAGCCATCTTGCACCTCAAACAACCGCGCTTCGCCGTTGGGCTCAATCCGCTCACCGGCACCGTCAACGATCTGCACATCATCACCGAAGGCAACAGCGCGCGCGATCATCTCGCCATCGAGTTGGAAGGAGCGCTCCACAACCCGCTCGCCGGACAGTTGAAATCCGTCCTGGGCGGCCCAAGGTCCGGAGGTGGCGGCGGCATTCACTGCCATTTCACCGCGTACCAAGTGCGCAAGACCGGCAGCCAACACGTAATCTTCCACAGGCCCAGTTTCGATCAGCGATGGCAAAGACTCGTCAATCAAGCACGTGTCAAAATCGCCCGAAAGAAAAGATGGATGACGGCAAAGGCGTGCCAAAAAACCGCTATTGGTGCGTGGACCTGCAACAGCAGCAGTATCCAAGGCCAACGCCAATTTTTCCATGGCCTCTGCACGGTTGGGGGCATGAGCGATCACCTTAGCGATCATCGGATCGTAAAAGGGTGAAATCACATCACCGGTCTCAACACCACTGTCGATGCGCAAACCGGATTCTTCGTTCCCCAGATCCAAAGCGATCAGTTTTCCCGTCGAGGGCAAAAACCCGTTTGACGGGTCCTCCGCATAAAGTCTCGCTTCGACAGCATGACCGTTCAATCGAATCTCATCTTGCTCAACTGGTAACGCCTCGCCAGACGCCACCCGCAATTGCCATTCCACAAGATCGAGGCCCGTTACGGCCTCCGTAACGGGGTGTTCAACCTGCAGGCGAGTGTTCATTTCCATGAAAAAGAACCCGTCGGCTGACAAGCCGTCGGCGCTGTCCACAATGAACTCAACGGTGCCAGCACCCTCATAGCCCACCGCACGGGCGGCTTCGCAGGCCGCTTTGCCCATGATGGCCCTTAGCTCTTCGCTCATGCCCGGTGCGGGCGCTTCTTCGATCACCTTTTGGTGGCGGCGCTGTAACGAGCAATCCCGTTCAAACAAATGGACAACATTGCCATGCCCATCGGCAAACACCTGCACTTCAATGTGGCGAGGTGACCGCACGAACCGTTCGATCAACACCGCATCATTCCCGAACGCGGCCTTCGCCTCGCGCTTGGCAGCGACCAGTGCATCATCAAATTCAAGCGCCTTGGCCACTTTGCGCATACCCTTGCCGCCGCCCCCAGCGACCGCCTTGATAAGAACAGGATAGCCGATCTCATAGGCCTTGCGTTTCAGGAAGGCCGGGTCTTGGTTGGACCCGTGGTAACCGGGCACAACAGGTACGCCCGCCTCGCTCATGATTTCCTTGGCCCTATCTTTCAGACCCATGGCCCGAATGGCATCTGGTGGAGGACCGACAAAAACCATTTTGGCATCGCGGGTCAGTTGCGCGAAATCTGCGTTCTCCGACATGAAACCGTAGCCGGGATGAATGGCGGCAGCACCCGCCTCCTTAGCCGTCTTTAGGATGCGCCCTGCCCGCAAGTAGCTTTCAGAAGCGGCAGCCGGTCCAATAAAATGCGCCTCGTCCGCCATACGAACGTGCAAGGCATCGGCATCCGCCTCTGAATAGACGGCAATCGTGCGCACTCCCAATCGCTTGGCCGTGCGGATGATGCGGCAGGCGATCTCGCCCCGGTTTGCAATGAGTAAGGAATCGATCATAGGACCTGTTTTAGACCGCCAAGCGCTGCGCTGTCATGCTCGCAGGCAAGGTCGCCGGAACCTATATTTGCTGTAAGTTTTCTCGAACTGCTTGTGTGTCCGGTCGCCAAAGCAAGCCCGTCAACAACCGCCGTAAAAGCGTTGGACCGCACGATCTCCGCGCGCGGACAAACGCTTCTCGCCTCATCGGACACGAACTCCATCAAGCTGGAGCCGCCCACCAAAATCACGTGATCCACTTCAGCCGCAGCGACGTCGGCCATGTTCAAACACGTGACCATGGCCTCACGCAAAGCTTTGCGGTGTTTTGAAAGCGCATTGGCAAGACCATCCGCGCCCATCACAACTGATAACGCTCGCTCGATGAAAGTCAGATCAATGGCAGTTTTTGTGCGTGTGGTGTTTACCTCGATCTTGGCATCTTCGACGGCAAAAGCGAGTTCATGTCCCAGTTGCAATTCGATCACGGTGTAAAACCGTTCCAAGCGCTCTGGCTCAACCGCTTGCTTGATCAGACCGCGCAGCATTTGTTTGGTTTCGGCGGAATACATGAAGGGAATTTTGGACCATGTGGCGAGTTCCACAAAAGGATTGACGGGAACGGGCAGCAGTTCAGACCCAAACACAGTCCTTAACTGTCCACCCAGCCCGAGCATCGGCATAACCCGGGCGAGTGAGACCGCTTGATCAAAGTCTGTGCCGCCTAGCCGGATGCCGTAGCTGGCAAGGATTTCCAGACTATCGCTCGGCGCGTTGGTGTTGAACTTGCGAAAAACGGAAAAATCCGACGTGCCCCCACCGATATCCACGATCAACCCTGTTCTACCCGCCATGCCAAGCGATAGCGTGGAAAGTGCGGCGGCTTCCGGCTCAGGCATGAAGGAGACTTGGTCAAATCCAGCCTCCAGATAGCAAGCCTCCAGATCTTTGGCCGCTTGCGCGTTGCGGTTATCATTGTCGGAGTGAAAACGAACGGGCCGACCGGACAGAGCTTTTGTAAAGCGCTGATCGGATGCAGCTTCCGCTTGTTCACGCAGCGCAATCAAAAATTCTGTAATCACCCGCGCCAAAGTTCGACGACGACCCCCAACAATCCGCTCTTCGTGCAGAAGATCCGAGCCCAACACACTCTTTAACGAGCGCATATAGCGGCCGTCCTCACCCTCGATCATGGCGCGTGTGGCAGCTGCCCCGATCTTCATCGCCGCCCCGCCGTGGGGAAAAAACACAGCCGTCGGCACAGTCTGCGCATCAGCCTCAACCGGAAGCAGGCGCACACCATCTTGTTCCAGCACGGCCGCAGCTGAGTTGGACGTACCGAAGTCTATGGCGAGTGTATCGCTGTGCATGACGGGATCTCTAGAAAAACAGAGCACCTGATCGCAGACAGCACCAATGAAAACAAGCCAAGTTTCAACGATTAGGCAGTGCGTGAATCAGCAGGCCACCACGTTGACGGCGAGACCGCCAAGACTGGTTTCCTTATAGCGCTCGTCCATGTCCCGCCCGGTCTGCCGCATGGTCTCAATACAGGCGTCCAGCGATACAAAATGCGTACCGTCACCATACATCGCCAGAGACGCGGCAGTCACCGCCTTCACCGCGCCCAAGGCATTGCGCTCGATACAAGGCACTTGCACGAGGCCGCCCACAGGATCGCAAGTCATACCAAGGTGATGTTCCAGCGCGATTTCAGCGGCATTTTCCACCTGTTCCGGCGTTCCACCCATGAGCGCGGCCAAACCGGCAGCAGCCATGGCAGAGGCCGAGCCGACTTCCCCCTGACACCCCACTTCTGCACCCGATATGGACGCGTTGTGTTTGATGATCCCGCCAATTGCCGCAGCCGTGAGCAGGAAGTCTTCAACATCCTTCGGCGTGACGCCGGGGGTGAATTTTTCCCAATAAGCCAGCACAGCGGGAATGACCCCTGCAGCCCCGTTGGTGGGCGCGGTGACGACCTTACCGCCAGCAGCGTTTTCCTCATTCACCGCCATCGCAAAGACCGACAACCAATCGTTGGCAGCCAAAGGACCTGGATCATTTGTCGCCCATTTTTTGTCCAGTTCCCTGGCAAGCGCAGCGGCACGCCGTTTTACAAACAACCCGCCCGGCAACTCACCTTCTTGAGCCAATCCACGGTCCACGCAGGAACGCATGGCGCTGTGAATGGCGGCCAATGAGCTCTGGAGTTTTGCTGCACCGCTGATCGCACCATCACCAAGCGCCCGTTCTTCATTGACCCGCTTCATCCCGGCGATGGACAAACCGGAGGACTTGGCCATCGCCATCATCTCATCGGCAGAGGAAAACGGAAACGGGGTATCGGAACCGCCATCCGGTGTCGGTGATGCCTGAGCGTCCTCTAAAGAAGCCGCATCCACCACGAACCCGCCGCCGACAGAGTAGTAGACCTGGCGCAGGAGCAGGCGCCGGTCTGGATCGAAAGCCTCAAACCGCATGCCATTGGCGTGACCCGGGAGCGCCTCGTCATAGTCAAACGTCAAGTCCTGCGCGGGATCAAACCGCCACGCGGGGAAACCGTCAGCAGCGATACGGCGGTCAGCGTGAGATTGCGCCAAAATCGCATCCACATCATCCGGGTCCAGCGAGGCCGGGTCGCAGCCCATCAACCCCAATATGATTGCGCGGTCTGACCCATGGCCCTTGCCTGTAAACGCCAAAGAACCGTGAAGACTAACTCGAATATGATCTACATGGGCAGAAGCCGGCCGCGGCCAGCTTCCATCGCGCAGCAGTTCCAAGAACATCCGTGCCGCCACCATCGGCCCCATCGTGTGGGACGAAGACGGCCCGATCCCAACCTTAAAAAGCTCATTAACGGACAAAAACATGCGACGAACCTCGCGGAGGGCGAATATTGGCGATAACTATGCGCAAACACTCCCTGACTTGAACAGGTTTGCCCGCCATTGAATGGATGAAAACCGACATGGGCACACTATCGAACCCGCCAACAAACCTCACCGGCAGCTATAATGAAATTTCCTACACCGTTGATCGAGGGCCGTTTGATCGAGCGTTACAAGCGGTTTTTAGCCGACATCGAGTTGGAAGATGGAGCGATCATCACTGTGCACTGCCCCAACCCCGGGGCCATGATGGGGCTGAAAGACCCCGGCAACAGAGTGTGGATTTCAGACAGCGCAAACCCCAAGCGCAAACTCCGCCACACGCTCGAGCTTGTGGAAGCTCAAGCGCCGAGCGGACCCGTGCTGGTGGGCATCAACACGATGTGGCCCAACCGGTTGGCAAGAGAAGGCTTGGAGGCAGGTCGTTTAGCGCAACTCAACGGATATCAAGATTTGCGCACGGAAGTGCCCTACGGAGAACGCTCACGGATTGACATCCTGCTCGCAGGCGGCAGGCCCAACGATCCCCGCGACTGCTATGTTGAAGTCAAAAACGTGCATCTTGTCCGTGAATTCGGGCTACACGAGTTTCCGGACTGCAAGACCGAACGCGGCGCAAAGCACTTGCGAGAAATGGCCAACATGGTCGCTCAAGGCCATCGCGCCGTGATGCTCTACGTCATTCAGCGGTGCGACGGTGACCGCTTTTCTTTGGCAAGTGATCTTGATCCGGCCTATGTCGAGGCCTTTGTCGCAGCGCGCGCCGCCGGGGTTGAAGCGCTTGCCATTCGATGCGACATCTCGACGACCGAAATTGTCGCAAAAACACCCATACCCATTCACGTCTGAGGCGAGCTAGGGTTGGACATAAGCGGCAAACAAACACATGCGGAACCGGAATAGGCGCAATGTTGACCACATACATGGCCGCAAACGAAGCGCCGTTGAAAAACACCGGGCAAATAAAACTCTACGATGAAGAAGGCTTTGCCGGCATGCGCAAAGCAGGCCAACTCACCGCGTCTTGCCTGGATGAGGTGGCCAAAATGGTGAAGCCGGGCTTGCAAACCGCTGCGATCGACCGTTTTGTCTACGAATACGGTCGCGATCACGGTGCCCTGCCAGCCACGCTGAATTATCGCGGCTACCAGTATTCCAGCTGCATTTCACTCAACCACGTCGTGTGCCACGGTTTCCCCGGCGAAAAGCCTCTGCGCGATGGCGACATTCTCAACGTCGACATCACATTTGTGCTGGATGGATGGCACGGGGATTCAAGCCGCATGTACATCGCTGGCCAGCCCAAACGCGCGGCCGAGCGACTGGTGGACCTGACCCATGAGTGCCTAATGGCCGGGATCGCCACAGTAAAGCCGGGCGCCCGCATGGGCGCTATCGGAGCGGCAATCCAGCGCCTTGCCGAAGCCAACCGTTGTAGCGTCGTTCGCGACTTTTGCGGTCACGGTCTGGGTCGCCTGTTTCACGATGCACCCAATGTATTGCACTACGGCCATGAAAGCGAAGGGCCAGAAATGCGGCCGGGCATGATCTTCACCATTGAACCCATGATCAATTTGGGAAAACACCACGTGAAAATTCTCAAAGACGGCTGGACCGCTGTGACGCGGGACAGGTCGCTCTCGGCCCAGTTTGAGCATTCTATCGGTGTGACGGAAGATGGCTGCGAGATTTTCACGGCCTCCCCCGCCGGACACTCAAAACCGCCCTACACAACCGGCTAGCAAGATGGCAGGCGGGCAAGACGACACAGTTTTCATGCAACAACAGCCCTTCACCGGCTTTGAAGACATGACCGGTGACACCCGGATGGACCCGCGTCAGGCAAACCCTGAGGCACAAGAAGCATCCATTGCGCCCAAGCAAAGCGATGAACCTCATTACCTTGGCCACCGGGACCGGTTCCGGGCACGGTTCTCCAAGCACGGGCCGGACGCACTTCCAGACTATGAACTGCTGGAACTGTTGCTCTTCCGTCTCATTCCCCGTGTTGACACCAAGCCGGTCGCGAAAGACCTCATTCGAAAATTCGGTTCTTTAAGCGGAGTGTTCGCCGCAAGCGAACGAGACCTCCAGCAGGTGAAACGCATTGGCGAAAACGCGGCACGCGATCTGCGGGTGGTTGGGGCGTTGATCTCGCGGACTCTACAGTCTGATCTCAAACACAGACTTCAAACGCAGCCCCTGCTGGGCAGTTGGTCAGCGGTGATGGATTATTGCACCAACGTCATGGCCCATGAGCGCATCGAGCAGTTCCGCATCTTGTTTTTGGACAAGAAGAACCGGCTCATTGAAGACGAAGTGCAGCAAACCGGCACGGTGGACCACACACCGGTCTACCCGCGCGAAGTCATCAAGCGGTCTTTGGAATTGGGTTCCTCCGCCCTGATTTTAGTCCACAACCACCCGTCGGGTGATCCAACACCATCGCGGGCAGACATTGAGATGACCAAAACGATTGCTGAAACCGGGGCTGCAATGGGCATCGTGGTGCACGATCATCTTATCATAGGAAAAAGCTCCAATGTGAGCATGAAAGCCCTGCAACTTTTTTGATGACCCGCACGCGTGACTACAGTTGAGCCAAGTGACCAATTGGTGATTTCACCGCATCGCGAAAGCGGCTAGAAGCAGCCCATGAACTTTCGCTTGATCCCAATGCTCTGGACTGTCTGCGCCACCGCTTGCGCGGTCGTAGTAGCAGCCCCTTCACCAGCGCTGGCGCAAGACATCCAAACTGCCAAAATAGGGCTGTCACTGCCTTTGACCGGCCGTTTCGCGCCAGTGGCACGGCAGGTGGAATTTGGCGCAATGGCCGCTTTTCAAGCCCACAAGAACGCCGGTGGAAAGGGCGAAATTGTTCTGTTTGACGACCAGTGTGATCCCGAACGGGCCAAGGCTGCAGCAACCGAATTCGAACAGCAAAACGTCTCGGTCATAACCGGCCCACTTTGCTACGCTTTCGCAAAATCCCTAGCACTCACTCTCAAGGAAAACGCGCTGGAGCGCGGCGCGGACGCGGGGTCGACAGCCATCTTCACATTGGCCACCCGCAACGCCGACCTTGCCCGTGCGCGCCAGGTTGAAGAACTCACGCTTGCCAGCATCTCAAAGGCGCATGACGCCGAAGCAACGGCCATTGTTGATCTGATCCTGCCACGCATTGCGGATCGTCCATTTGCTATTTTAGACGATGGCAGCATTTACGGACGCGGTCTCAGCGATGCGGTACGCCTGAAAGCGGAGCAAAACGGGCTTAAACCGGTGGTCACGGCCAACTTCCGGCCATTGCAAACAAGCCAGCGAGCGTTGTTGCGCCGCTTGGCACGGTCCGGCGTCGAGGCCGTCTTTGTTGCCGCATCTGCTGAGGATATCATCACAATCGCCAAGGACATGGCGACGCTTAACATGAATTGGGCGCTTGCGGCGGGCGAGACCGCAAGGCTTTTATCCTTCACACCCGGCGCGACTCTGCTGCCTGAGGGCTTGCTCGCCGTTTTGCCCGCGATACCAACAATCACACCTGGCAGCATCGACATTTCTCCGATGTCCGATGAGGAAGATAAAGGCCAAGAGACGCTTCCGTTGGAAGGTCCTGTTTTGCTCGGCTATGCCGCCATGGAAGTTGCGCTTGCAGTGGCACAAAAACCCGCCGCAGAGCGGACGATCGCAGGCGCATCATTCGATACACTGTTGGGCTCGCTGACATTTGACGAATCCGCCCGGGCACCGGCGTTTCCCTTTCAACTCATGCGCTGGACAAACGGGGCATTCGAACCCTTGGCGGCCAATTGATGGCTTGGTTCAAACCCGGCCCGCGCAATCTGATCACCGATGTGGCGGGGCTGCGTGTGGGAAATGCGTCTGACCCTAACTTGAAGTCGGGCGTGACAGCCCTCCTCTGTGATGTGGAAAATTTTGCGAGTGTCCACGTCATGGGCGGCGCGCCCGGCACGCGGGAAACAGATTTGCTTTCGCCTGAAAACACGGTGGAGAGTGTCGATGCCCTTGTCCTCTCAGGCGGCTCCGCCTTCGGCTTGGACGCTGCCACCGGGGTGCAATCCGCTCTCCAGAAACAAGGCAAGGGCTTCGCGGTGGGCCCTCATCGCATACCGATCGTTCCCAGCGCGATCTTGTTCGATCTTATAAATGGCGGACAAAAAGACTGGGGCGACCACCCTCCCTACAGAGCACTGGGAGAAAAAGCCGCCGCGGCAGCGAACACTGAATTCGCTCTCGGCAGTCATGGGGCGGGCACGGGCGCGATCACTGGAGGTCCGGCGACCAGCGGCATCAATGGCCTTAAGGGCGGTTTGGGATCAGCGTCCACACAATTGCCAAATGGAATCACGGTCGGTGCCCTTGTGGCGGTCAATGCGCTGGGCTCGCCTGTCACCCACGATGGAGCACACTTTCGGGCTGCCGAGTTTGAATGCAAAAGCGAGTTTGGTGGCTTGGGCAATGGGCCCTCATCCGCGTCATCAAACCAAGCTTTGCCTATTAAATTTCGTAGCCAAGACGCGTCAAAACCTCAGCAGCCTGGCACCAACACCACAATCGCAATCGTCGCCACAGACGCTGTACTGACGAAAGCACAAGCCAAACGCTTTGCCGTCGCTGCCCATGACGGATTTGCGCGCGCTTTGTGGCCGGCTCACACACCACTCGACGGTGATTTGGTATTCGGCCTTGCCACCGGCCACAGCGGTATCGCGCCCGATCTTGATCAACAGATCGACCTCTCAGCCACAGCCGCCGCTACCATGAGCCGAGCGATCGCGCGGGGTGTGTTTGAAGCAACTACGCAGACCAACGATATCGTGCCCACTTGGCAAAGCCTCTACGGCTGATTAGCCATCTCGCACCTCTTCTCGATCCGACCTCACACAAAGACGCGTCATGACATCTCTCTCACCTTTGATCATTGCTCCCTCCATCCTCGCCAGTGATTTTTCTAGACTGGCCGATGAAGTCACTGACGTATTGGAAGCGGGGGCGGACTGGGTTCATCTTGATGTGATGGACGGCCACTTCGTACCCAACATTTCCTTTGGGCCGGTGGTCATCGAAAAGCTGCGCCGCCATACCAAGGCGGTCTTCGACACGCATTTGATGATCAGTCCCGCTGATCCGTATTTGGAAGCTTTCGCCAAAGCGGGTAGCGACATCATTACGGTGCACGCCGAGGCGGGGCCGCATCTCCACCGCTCCCTGCAGGCCATTCGAGCGCTGGGTTGCAAAGCGGGTGTATCGCTCAATCCTGCCACTCCAGTCTCCATCATCGAACACGTGCTGGATAGTGTGGATTTAGTGCTTGTGATGAGCGTCAACCCGGGCTTTGGGGGACAAAAGTTCATCCTGGAAGCGGCCGCTAAAGTGGGCCAAGTGCGCGCAATGCTGGGAGACCGCCCCGTGCATATTGAAGTCGATGGCGGCATTACCGCCGAAACCGCTCCACTGGTTACGAGCCAAGGCGCTGACGTGTTGGTGGCCGGCTCTGCAATTTATGATGGCGGAGGCAAGGAAAGTTACCGCAGTAACATTCAAGCGATACGCAACGCCTGTTAGGCAGGCCATCTCACTTAAGCCCCATTGCCCACGCTCTATCGAGGGCTTGACGTTACAACCTATTACGCGCCCGGAGGAGCACCCACACCGTGATCCATATGATCTCAATAAGGGAAATACGTCAGGCACTTGCAGCCTGCCTACTGGTACTTTCCACCCTGTTGATCGCCGCAAACGCAGCATTGGCCGCGCAGGATACGTCGCTAAACGTGATCGGCTTTTCAACGGACGGAACCATTTTTGCGTTTGAAGAATACAAGGTGCAAGACGGATCGGGCGCACCGTCGAGCACAGTCTATGTCATCGACATGGCGACAGACACATGGCTTCCCGACACGCCGATCACGATTGGTGGATCTGAAACCGATGGATTGAGCATCGAAAACAGCCCCGATCCAGAAGCCGCAACAGCAGCTTTTTTGAAGCAATACCGTGATAAAGCAAAGGCACGTGTCGCGGCACTGTTTGAGGCGCGCGGCGGCTTGCGCGAAGCCATAACCGTAGCCGCAAACCCACCGACCGATTTTTCCAACGACGCCCAAAAAGTCCGGTTTCACCCGGTCCCGTATTTCAGCGCAATCCGGCAAACGCCGGAACAAAAAATGCTCCAGCTTTCGATCACCGAGACGCCCTTTCCGGCCTCGGAAAACTGTTTTTCGATGTTTGAAAGCATGAAAGGCCTGACGCTCACACTGATCGACGAACGGGATGGCAGCGTGAAAAATCTGAACGAGGATACCCGCATCCCGGCCTCACGCGGGTGTCCGCAATTCTACCGCATCGAAAAAGTGGTGGTTCCGCAGCCTAACCGTACCAACCCCGACGCTCTGGCAATTATCCTGCGATATGCCACGGTGGGTTTTGAAGGCAATGACGGGCGTTTGATGGCGATCACCTATCAGATGCCGCGCAAGTACTAACCATAAGCCCTACCTTCATGAATCAAACCCACGCCCTATCGGCCAGTGCAAAGCCGGGAAGCAGAAGGATCTTAAACGCCACCCTGTTTGGCCTCCTCTGGGCGGTTATCATCGTGGCCGCCTTCGTGTGGCATTTTCTGTCTTCGGGGTGGATCATGAACGAGCAAATGTTGGTGGCCAGCATACCCTTTGCGATTGCAGCCTGGATCGGCGGGTTCCTGACAGTTTTGACAACACAGTCATACGGGCGGCAACGAAGCGAACTGCAAAAATTCTGCACGTTCCTGCTGCTGCTTTTGGGACTGACGCTAAGCCTCACTTTGGCGCTTTTCATCCTGCACTACCGAATTTACTTCGCGACGTGGCACGCAGACTTTCCATCTGTGCAGTGGAGTTTCCAAAACTTCTTCACCGCCCTCGCCGCAGTTTACTTGTTTTTGGGCACCGGCCTGAAAGTGTTTTTGCCATGGCCGCTAATCTGCGCTGTTGGCCTGTCCGTTTTCTACGCGCGGCAAGACCGTAGCGGTTAACACGCGCCGTTGAATTCCGGCCCACAGTTCTCCGCTCTCATCCACCGACCATACCGCCCACAACGTTGAAACCCGCACGGTGCGGTGGTACTCCGCGCTTGAATTTGATGATCCCGCTTACAGAAAAATCCACTCAATGATCCCCCGTTATTCCCGCCCGCAAATGACCGATATTTGGTCGCCCGCTTCCAAGTTTCGTATCTGGTTTGAGATCGAAGCGCATGCCTGTGACGGCTTGGCCGATTTAGGCGTTATCCCAAAGGAAGCGGCGGCGACCATCTGGGAAAAAGGTGGCAGCGCCACATTCGACGTGGACCGTATCGACGCTATCGAGCGCGAAACAAAGCACGACGTCATTGCTTTCCTCACACACTTGGCAGAGATCGTCGGACCAGACGCCCGTTTCGTGCACCAAGGCATGACCTCGTCGGACGTTCTGGACACATGTTTCAATGTCCAACTGACCAAGGCCACCGATCTGCTTTTGGAAGACATGGACGCTTTGCTGTCGGCGCTCAAAACCCGCGCTTTCGAGCACAAAAACACGATCACTATTGGACGTTCACACGGCATTCATGCCGAGCCCACGACATTTGGCGTCAAACTAACCCAAGCTTATGCCGAGTTCGACCGCTGCCGAGACCGATTGGTCGCAGCACGGGCGGAAATCGCAACCTGCGCCATTTCCGGCGCGGTGGGCACCTTCGCCAACATTGATCCTCGTGTGGAAGAACATGTGGCCGAAGCCATGGGCCTCCAAGCCGAACCGGTTTCCACACAGGTGGTGCCGCGTGACCGGCATGCGATGTATTTTTCAGTCCTTGGCGTGATCGCGTCCAGCATTGAGCGCTTGGCAACGGAGATCCGCCATTTGCAGCGCACGGAAGTTCTGGAAGCGGAAGAGTATTTCGCACCGGGCCAAAAAGGCTCGTCCGCCATGCCCCACAAGCGCAACCCGGTATTGACGGAAAACCTGACCGGCCTCGCCCGTATGGTGCGCAGCTACGCCATGCCAGCCATGGAAAACGTTGCCCTGTGGCACGAACGGGACATTTCCCATTCATCTGTTGAGCGCATGATCGGACCGGACGCCACCGTGACACTCGATTTCGCTTTGGTTCGCCTCACCAGCGTGATCGAAAAGCTGTTGGTCTACCCGGAAAACATGGACAAGAACCTGAACAAGTTCCGTGGTCTTGTCCATTCGCAACGGGTGCTGCTGGCTCTCACACAGGCAGGCCAGTCCCGAGAGGACAGCTACCGTTTGGTGCAGCGCAACGCCATGAAAGTTTGGGAAGACGACAAAGACTTTCTCGCCGAACTGCTGGCAGATGAAGAAGTGATGGCGGCTTTGAGCGAAGAAGAATTGCGCGAAAAGTTCGACCTCGGCTACCACACCAAACATGTCGACACGATTTTCAATCGTGTTTTTGGCCAGTCCTAAGCGACCGGACCGGCGGGCATGAAACTCATAAACAGCGATATCGTCATGGTGCCGGGCTATACCAATTCCGGCGCCGACCATTGGCAGAGCCGCTGGGAAGAAAAAATGCCATCGGTGCGCCGGGTCAACCAGGACGATTGGCACAAGCCGGTTGTAGAAGACTGGACGGCAAATTTTGTATCCGCCATCGGCACAGACGCCGCCAACACCGTGGTGGTGGCCCATTCACTGGGGTGTCAGGTGGTGGTGCAAGCGATGGAACAGCTCTCCGAAGCCCAGAAAAAAACCATCGCAGGTGCTTTTTTGGTAGCTCCTCCGGACGTCGAAAACCCGCAAATTCGGCCCAAACATCTCATGACGTTTGGCCCTTACCCCCGCGATCCACTGCCGTTTCCCAGCATGGTGGTGGCAAGCCAAAACGACAGTTTCTGTACCTATGAAAAAGCGGGAGACATGGCCAATGCATGGGGATCGCTGCTGGTGGACGCCCGTGAATCCGGTCACATCAACACTGAATCCGGACATGGCCCATGGCCAGACGGTCTTATGCTGTTTGGGAAGTTCCTCAGCCGCTTAGACGGCGCTTAGAGCGCTAGCGAAACGCTAAGCTCTCCAGCATGGAATCGGCACCTTTGCTCAAATACACATGGTCCATGGCCAGCGAAATAAACCGATAGCCAAACCCGTGCACCAATTCCGCATGGGCTGGCGTGATCGCAAAGGCACCGGCAACCTTGCCGCGTGAGGTTGCCTCTTTGCCGATTTTCTCAACGATCTTGATAGTGTCCTTCCCATAGGGGTCCGGCACAGGGTCGTTGCGAATTGAGATCGACAGGTCTGCGGGGCCAACGAACACGCCATCAATGCCCTCAACGTCGAGGATGGCTTCCATGTTATCGACCGCCTCGCGTGTCTCAATCATCGCAAGCGTCCTCAATTGCGCATTAGCCTGGGTGAGGTAGTAAACCCGGTCCACATTAAGCAACGAGACTGCCTGTGTAACACCGTGCGAGCGGTCTCCCAGAGGCACGTATTTGGTGAACGAAACCAGACGTTTGGCATCTTCCACCGTATTGATCATCGGCGCGATGATGCCATGCGCTCCAACATCAAGCGCTTTGCTGGCCATATCAAAACGACCCACGGGAATGCGCACGACTGCCGGTTTCTTCAACGTTGTCAGCGTTGCCAGCCCGTTCACCACACTAAACTCACTGTGCATACTGTGCTGCATGTCCAGCGTGATCACGTCAAAACCGGTCCGGGCCAACATGCCCAGGTAAACGGGATCAGGAACGCCAGACCATGCGCTCAAGGCGGCGCGGTCGTTCTTGAGCAGTTTTACCAAACGATCCATAGTTTCCTCCCGGCTGACATATCTCGGACTTGCAACGGCCGTACTCGGAGCTTTGATTCACGCGCCACCACGGTCCGATTGCAAGCCCTATCGATTATGTGTTTTGAATCTGATCGATAGCAACACCGAGCAACTCATTCATTTTACTACGCAAGTCCTCATCGGACATAGTCACCCCTTCGGCGTCGAAATCGGCGCGCACCTTGCGAAACACATCTTCATCGCCGGCCTCTTCGAAATCGGCTTTAACGACTTCCTTCGCGTAGTCAGCGCCATCCTTCCCCATAAGGTCTGCCGCCCATTCGCCCAGCAGACGGTTGCGGCGCGCTTCCGCCTTAAACTTAAGCTCGGCATCGTGCGCGAACTTGCTTTCATAGGCATCGCCGCGATCATCAAATGTGGACATCAGTCTCTCCGCAAATCCAGATTGGGTGTTCTTGTCCACTGTTTCACCAGTGGCAAAGGGGGAATCATCTCGCGGCCCAAGCTGTGCTTATCCCGCTTGTTGCAGATGTATGGTGCGCAACAGCCCAAATCAACGCCGATGCTTGCCGCTCGGGCAGTTCTTTTGTGTGTTGCGGCTTCCTTAGCGCGTCATACGATTGCGTAGCGATTGTCAGCGTCTCTCCACTCCCGTATGCAAGAACTTCGCCAACGAAGATCGTACGGCGCTCACGTCCTCCCCACCGTTTTTGGGCCACCACATCATGTCAAGACGCCGCCGCATCTACGAAGGCAAAGCCAAGATTCTTTACGAAGGCCCGGAGCCGGGCACACTGATCCAGTTTTTCAAAGACGATGCCACTGCATTCAATGCCAAAAAACACGAAGTGATTGATGGCAAGGGTGTCTTGAACAACCGCATTTCCGAATACGTGTTCGAAAACCTCAACAAGATCGGCATTCCCACCCACTTCATAAAACGGGTGAACATGCGCGAACAGTTGATCAAAGAAGTGGAGATCATTCCGCTGGAATTGGTCGTCCGCAACATCGCAGCTGGCTCTCTGTCCAAGCGCTTGGGTGTGGAGGAAGGCACCGTCCTACCCCGCTCCATCATCGAGTTTTATTACAAGAACGATGAGTTGAACGATCCAATCGTCTCTGAGGAACACATCACCGCGTTTGGTTGGGCATCGCCGCCAGAGATTGACGATATGATGGCGCTTGCCATCCGGGTGAACGATTTCCTCAGCGGGTTGTTTTTGGGCGTCGGCATCCAGCTTGTGGACTTCAAGATTGAGTGCGGTCGGCTCTACGAAAACGAAATGATGCGCATCGTCGTCGCTGATGAAATTTCGCCGGATTCTTGCCGCCTCTGGGACGTGAAAACCAAAGAGAAGATGGACAAGGACCGGTTTCGCCAAGACCTCGGTGGCTTGTTGGACAATTACCGCGAAGTGGCCCGCCGTCTTGGCATCATGAACGAAAACGAACCCCCACGCGGCAAAGGCCCCGTGCTGGTAAAATCAGACTAGGCGGACGACGGACCGATGGCGCATTTTTCAGCCCGCATAACAGTAACCCTCAAAAACGGCGTGCTCGATCCACAAGGCAAAGCCATCGAAAGCGCTTTGGGATCGCTTGGCTTCGAAGGCGTGGATTCAGTTCGTCAGGGCAAAACCTTTGACGTTGCCCTGGACGCCGCAAGCCAGTCGGACGCCGAAACCGCGCTTAACGCCATGTGCGAAAAGCTGCTGGCCAACACCGTCATCGAAGACTACCGCGTGGAGATCGGCTGATAGCTCTATGAAGACCACCATCGCCCTTTTCCCCGGGTCCAACCGGGACCGTGATATGATCGCCGCCGTGGGAAAAATCAGCGGCGAAGCCTCAACACTAGTTTGGCACACCTCTACAGAACTACCGGAAAGCGATCTCATTATCCTACCGGGCGGCTTCTCCCATGGCGATTATTTGCGCGCCGGTGCGATCGCTGCGCGCGCGCCCATCATGCAGGCCATTGCAAAGGCAGCGGCCGACGGAGTCCGTGTTTTGGGCGTCTGCAATGGATTTCAAACACTAACTGAAGCAGGCCTCCTTCCCGGCGCTTTGATGCGCAATGCGGGGCTGAACTTTGTTTGTAAAATGGTGCAGTTGGAAGTGACCAACGCAGCCTCACCGTTCACCAACCGCTATAACGCTGGTGATGTAATCGACTGCCCGGTGGCGCACCATGACGGAAACTTCTTTGCGGACAGTGATACGCTCGCGCGTCTAGAAGATGATGGTTTGGTGGCGTTTCGTTACGCCAATGGCACCAATCCAAACGGCTCCATTAACGACATCGCGGGCATCTTGAACCCGGCGGGCAATGTGCTTGGTATGATGCCCCATCCGGAAAACCGCATCGAAGCGGCCCATGGCGGCGACGATGGTCGCAGGCTGTTCGAAGCGGCGATGAACGTTTTGGAAAGCGAAGCGGCTTGAACCGCGCTTTCGGCCACGAAGGGCGACAGATGCGATGGGCCGCAGCGCTAGCAATAGTGTGCTTGAGCGCCCTTACCGCCTGCCAGTCCACCCCCCCTGTCAAACTCCAGAAATCGGAAAGCGCACAATCCCTCATGCTGCGCGTCGGGAAACAGGTGCAAGCCTGCTGGTTCAAAACCAAGGACCCCGCTTTCCGTCGGTACCGCATGGCGGATGAATTGAATTCCTACACCGGCAAACCGCGCCTGCTGATCGTGCCGCGCAACAATCCCGGCGGTCTTCCCAAATTGGTTGCAGAAGCGCAACGCAAGGGCGGTCGCGTACAGTTCAGCGCCTACGGCCCGCTGATCGATGGCAAAGACGGCCCGCGCTTCAGTTCCGATCTAAAAAAATGGGCCAGCGGCCGCACCACCTGCTAACTCTGACCAGAGCCAAAACCAAGTTATGACGCGTATGAATGAACCCGAAATCACCCCGGAACTGGTCGCCGAACACGGCCTCACACCGGAAGAGTATGACCGGATTGTCGAACTGACCGAGCGCACCCCAACCTTCACGGAGTTGGGCATCTGGTCGGCCATGTGGAACGAGCATTGTTCGTACAAGTCTTCCAAAAAATGGTTGAAAACGCTGCCCACAGAAGGCCCTCAAGTGGTCTATGGACCGGGGGAAAATGCGGGTGTGGTGGACATTGGCGACGGCGACGTCGTCGTGTTCAAAATGGAAAGCCACAACCACCCTTCCTTCATCGAGCCATACCAAGGCGCAGCCACCGGTGTGGGCGGCATTTTGCGCGATGTTTTCACTATGGGTGCGCGTCCCATCGCAGCCATGAACGCTCTTCGCTTTGGCGAACCCGACCATGAAAAGACCCGCCACCTGGTGTCCGGCGTGGTGGCGGGTGTTGGCGGTTACGGCAACTCTTTCGGCGTGCCAACGGTGGGCGGCGAGGTGAATTTTCACGAACGCTACAATGGCAATATTTTGGTCAACGCCTTTGCGGCTGGGATCGCAAAGGCGGACGGAATTTATATCTCCAAGGCTGAAGGCGTGGGCATGCCCGTTGTCTATCTGGGTGCCAAAACCGGGCGCGATGGCGTTGGCGGAGCCACCATGGCTTCGGCCGAATTCGACGATTCCATCGACGAAAAACGACCAACGGTACAGGTGGGCGACCCATTCACAGAAAAATGCCTTCTGGAAGCTTGTCTCGAACTCATGGCCACCGGGGCGGTTGTCGCCATTCAGGACATGGGGGCCGCCGGCCTTACCTGTTCAGCAGTGGAGATGGGCGCCAGTGGCGATCTGGGCATTCTGTTGGACCTCGATCGTGTGCCCGTGCGCGAAGAGGCAATGAGCGCCTATGAAATGATGCTGTCTGAAAGCCAGGAGCGAATGCTCATGGTGTTGCGCCCTGAGAAAGAAGAAGAAGCCGAAGCGATCTTCACCAAGTGGGGGCTCGACTTCGCGATTGTGGGTGAAACCACAGACGACTTGCGCTTTCGCGTGATGCATGGTGGCGAGGAAGTCGCCAATCTCCCAATTAAAGAACTGGGTGACGAAGCCCCGGAATACGATCGGCCTTACGTCGAGCCCGGCAGCCCAAGCCCGATGGAGCCGCATCTGTTTGCCCCGCCGGATGACTACAACACTGCACTCTTGAAGCTCATCGGCTCCCCTGACCTCGCCTCGCGCCGGTGGGTTTGGGAACAGTACGACACGATGATCCAAGGCAACACGCTGCAACTGCCAGGCGGGGACGCAGGTGTGGTGCGGGTGGACGGACACCCAACCAAAGCGCTCGCTTTTTCATCCGACGTGACCCCTCGCTATGTGGAGGCCGATGCGTTTGAAGGTGGTAAGCAGGCCGTGGCTGAGTGCTACCGCAATCTCATTGCAACCGGCGCGCTACCCTTGGCAACGACCGACAACCTCAATTTTGGTAATCCGGAACGACCGGAAATCATGGGGCAGTTCGTAGCTGCTATCCGTGGCATCGGCGAAGCCTGTTCCGCACTCAACACGCCAATCGTGTCCGGCAACGTGTCGCTGTACAATGAAACCAACGGTGAAGCGATCTTGCCCACCCCGACCATTGCAGGTGTCGGCCTGATCGATGACGCAGCCTGCATGGCCCGCATGGACACGGCGGACACTGGGGACGCTTTGTTTTTGGTGGGTGTAGAAGCCGTACATCTGGCCCGCACGATCTATCAGCGTGAAATACTGGGCGAAGAAAGCGGACCGCCACCCCCCGTAGATTTACTCACCGAAAAAGCGCGCGGAGCTTTCGTTTTAGCCGCCATTCGATCGGGCTATGCGTCAGCTTGCCATGATGTATCCGATGGCGGACTGGCCGTCGCCCTCGCTGAAATGTGCATGGCTTCGGGCTATGGCGCAGAAGTCGAGCTCGATATCACCTACCCCCATGCCGCGTTGTTTGGCGAGGACCAATCCCGCTACATTGTGGCGGTGGACGAACCGTGGGCGAACATGTTTGCTGCCAATTCCGAAGGATCAGGTGTCTCTTTTGCCCGTATCGGAAAGGTGACCGGCGACCGCTTGATCATCAACGATCTCGTGGACATATCGGTGGCAGACCTCAAAGATACCCACGAAGCGTGGTTCCCGAATCTCATGAACCCGCAACCGCTGGCGGAAGCCGCAGAGTAGCAAAGACACAAAAGAGGAATGCGCCATGGCGATGGATGCAGCAGAAATTGAATCCATGATCCGCGAGGCACTTCCCGACGCGCAGGTAACGATACGCGACTTGGCTGGAGACGGTGATCATTACGCCGCCGAAGTTGTGTCTGCGGAGTTTGCGGGCAAAAGTCGTGTCCAGCAGCACCAGATGGTCTATGCGGCCCTGCAGGGCAAAATGGGCGGTGTGCTCCATGCTCTCGCTTTGCAAACGAGCGCACCGGAGTAAGCCAGACCGGCCTCAGCCCACCACTTTCAACCCAAAACCCGACAGGAAGCGCAACAATTCCGGTCGGGGGCGACCAGCCGTAAACTCCGCAATGTCTTGGATATCTTCCACCGGCTTATCATGATCGATCAACGTCTTGGCATGGCGGGCAATGGCTTCTGCCGGGTTCAACCAATCCACTGGCCAAGGAGCCAATCGCCGGTAGACGTCTGCTAAAAACGGATAGTGTGTGCAGCCCAACACCACCACGTCGGTGCGCGCGCCGAGACGGTCTACAAAGCACTCTTTAATCTCTTTCCAAACGGCAGCCTCATCCACTTCACCCGTCAGCATGTAGCGGTCAGCCATGGCTGCCATCGTCTCTGCCCCCACCAAACGCACATTCACCTTGCTGGCAAACTCGGAAATGAGTGAGCGGGTATAGTCGCGTTGTACAGTGCCGGGTGTGGCCAAGACAGAAATCTGGCCACTGGATGTGCGCTCCGCCGCCGGCTTGATGGCAGGCACAGTGCCGACCACTGGAATGTCAAACCTGGCTCGTAAAGGATCTAGAATGATGGTGGAGGCCGTATTGCAGGCCACCATGATGAGGGATGGCTTAAAGCGCTCAACCAGCTCTTCAAAATGCGCCATCATGCGGTCAATGAGAGCGCCCTCCTCCCAGTCACCATAGGGAAAGCCCGCATCATCACCAATGTAAACGAAACGGTGTCCTGGCATAAGCACACGTGCCTCCCGCATAACGGAAAGACCACCAATGCCTGAATCAAAAACAAGAATCGTCATGGCGTTTCGAGTCTCGGGTGAGCGTGTCTAAGACCTATCACAGACTGAGCTTACGATGGGTTGGAAAGCCCTTGGCGACGGCCAAACCCGCCATTTGTTACGTTCGGTCCAGTTCGATCAATGTGACGCGGCTGTGGTTGATTGGATGCGTACACATTTGATGCTTCGGCAGCGCGCAAGGCCTCCGCTCGGCGGATAAGAGCTTCATTGCTCAAGCCTGCCTTTGCGTTAGGTGGGCCCGGCTGGATCGGTCCAGCAGTCGATGCAAGAGGTTCGGGAAGTTTGCCACCAAACAGTTCCATGATTTCCACCGGAAGGCGTCTATATCCATCATTGGAAGTCGACGACATCATTATCATCATGATGACCTGTGGCAACGCCATGAATGCTATGGTGCGCGCAAGATCAGCGGGAAGCAAAACCAACAGGGCCGGGGCTCCCGCTGCAGCCAGATAGATCATCGCCAGAAGATCATGCATTTTTGGATCGCGTGAATCGTGCAACCGAAGGCGTGCCCAACGGTAGGCAAAGACGATGCCAATGATGATTGCCATGCCCATGATCTCAAAGCCGGCACGCCCCAATTCCCACACGAGGCGCGGAGATTGCGGCTGTACATCGACCGTGGCGCCTCGCCACGCTTGATAAAACAAAGATGCAAACGACGCCATAAACCAGAAAAACAGCGTGCCAAACGTTAGGCTTGCGGCGAGATAAATCACACGGTTCATGCGGCCATCGGGCGAAAACACCAAGGAGCGGACTTCGAACGTTTCGCGCGTTCGTACCTTGACGTGCGTCTGAGCAGCCACAGCAACTGGCTCAGGAGATGGGTCACGCGCTCTGCTCGGTCGAAACAAAAGCATCAAAATGATCCCGGCCTGCACATACCAAGCCGGGATCATCATCATGACGGGGTATGGCGAGACAAACGCCATGTAGAGAGTGACAAGCGTGAGTGCGACAAACACCCAAGCCATCGTATCGGCGTCTCGGAAATCACGCCCGCGCTTAAACACCAACACGAAAAAGACGTAGAGGAACGTACCAAAGGCAAGGGCGCCCCACACTTTGAGAACAGGCATTTGAGCAACGAGGTTTGGATCGACAAAGTCACGAAGCCGTATTGGGCCGTTGCCGGACCACCACAAGACCAACAAAAGCTCTTCCCAAGATGCGTTTTGGATCACACCGGCTTTGTATCCCAGCGTGCCAATGGCGGCCGCAAAGGCACTCAAACTCAGCAGGATGGCAAGAAAAAACCGCAAGCGCGATATCCGCCCACGCGGGTCTAAGAAAAGCCTGACCACACTTAAACGCCCATCGCAAGACACACACTTGTCCCCAAAAATGGGCGGAAACTCTTAAAATTCCTGAAAATGGTCAACTAGAGACCGTACAAGCAGCACGCAGTCTGATGCCTGTCGCAAGCCTCTAAACTTTGCGGACGGGTATGATTTCGGGAATGCTGTCGATCCCAAAACCAACCACATACACCACGACGTAGTAGAGCGCGAAAAAGCCTGTAGCCACCACCGTGTTCCACAACATGCGTTGCCCCATATTGGCGTTGGCGGGCGCACCCGGTTCTGTGCCGTCGACGACGTGACCATCTTCCACTTGCGAGCGGGCACGGAAAGGCAGTGTCATGAACAGGGTCGTCCACCAGATGATGAAATAGATCGCGATGCCGGTGCCGATACCCATAATCAGACTTCCTCCAATTCGACGAGGGTTCCGTTAAAATCCTTGGGGTGGAGAAAAAGAACAGGTTTCCCATGCGCACCGATTTTGGGCGTCCCGTCCCCCAGCACCCGCGCACCTGAAGCGACCATCCTGTCTCCAGCAGCCAGTATATCGTCCACTTCGTAGCAGATGTGGTGCATACCGCCGGATGGATTGCTCTCCAAAAACTTCGCGATTGGCGAGCCTTCACCCAAGGGTTCCAAAAGTTCGATTTTGGTGTTGGGCAATTCGATAAACACCACAGTCACGCCGTGCTCCGGCAAAGCCTGAGGCGCGCTGACACGGGCGCCCAAAGCACCCTCATAAGTCTGAGTTGCCGCCGCCAAATCAGGCACAGCTATAGCAACATGGTTCAATCGGCCAATCATCGGGTCGTTATATCCGAGTAATGAAGACGGTGGTAATGGGCTTTTTGCCCCACAGCTCCCGCGCTTCATTGCGCAGCGCCCGCTCAACGGCCTGTTCAATGCGGCCATCATCGCGGCGACGCTTCGGCGGAATGCTTTCAAACGCTCCGAGCGCCGCATCGTACAATACGTCTTCAAAGCTATCCTGATCGTCCACCATGCGCGGCAAGCCCTCGCAGGCGATTTCAGGATCGGAAAGTAACTCGCCGCGGGAATCGATGACAAGCGACAAAACGATGTGGCCTGCATAGGAAAGGGAACGACGACGGCGTATGCCCATCTCATCATCGGTGCCAATCAAATGGCCATCCTTGTAGATGCGACCGTGGCGCACGGTGTCCAGCACCTCAGAAGGTCCCGGCGCGAGGCGCAGCATGTCTCCATTGCGGATGGGGGCCACGTCTGGGATGCCCGCCTCGGCCATCAAACCAGCTTGCGCGGACAGATGCCGCGCTTCTCCGTGCACCGGAACACCGATGGTTGGTTTGGTCCATTCATACATCTGCTTGAGTTCATTGCGGCGCGGGTGGCCGGAGACGTGGACCAGGGTCTTTCCATCCAGGATCATATCGATCCCCTGATCGGCCAAAGCATTTTGAACGGACAGAATCTCCTTCTCATTGCCGGGAATGGAACGGGAGGAAAACACGACTGTATCGCCCGCCGTTAGCGATCCGGCGCGATGTTCATCGCGCGAAAGCTTGGCCAAGGCCGCCCGATTCTCGCCCTGTGACCCGGTGCAAATGATCACGATTTTCTTGCGCGGCGTGGAGGCAAATTCGTTTTCGTCCAAGAAGGGCGCAACTCCGTCGAGATAACCAAGCTCCCGCGACACATCAACCATGCGCAACATGGAACGGCCAAATATCATCACCCGCCGTCCAGCCTTCTCAGCGGCCTGCGCGATGGAGCGGATGCGCCCCACATTGGAGGAGAACGTGGTGACCAGCACCCTGCCCTCGGCTTCCATGATGATATTGGCGAGGCTTTCAGACACCTCAACTTCGCTCGGGCTGACCCCCTCCACCATGGCATTGGTGGAATCACAGACCAGTGCCAACACGCCCTCTTCGCCAAGACGACGGAAGTGCTCTTCGTCAGTTTTTTGACCCAGTGTCGGCTCGTGGTCCAACTTCCAGTCGCCGGTGTGAACGATATTCCCCAGAGGCGAGCGGATCATCAGCGACACCGGTTCCGGGATAGAGTGCGTGACGTGCACGGCCTCCACTTCAAAAGGCCCAACCTTAAACGGCTTGCCCGGCTGAAACAGCGTCAGCGGAATATCAGGGGCACCATGCTCGCCCTGCGCCTTGGCTTCGATCAACGCAGCCACAAACCGGGTGCAGTACACAGGCACTTTAAGCATGGGCCACAGACTTAACAACGCGCCGTAGTGGTCTTCATGGGCATGTGTAAGGACGATGCCGTCCAGCTGTTTCACCCGCGACCGGATAAATTCGATGTCCGGCAAGACCAGATCAGCACCCGGCAGATCGTCCCCGGGAAACGTTACGCCAACATCGACAATGATCCAGCGGCGCTCATGTTCTGGACCATAGCCGTAAAGCGCGAAATTCATGCCGATCTCACCCACGCCGCCGAGTGGCAGGAAGATCAGCTCATTTTGTTTTTTTGATTTTGTCATAGGGTCTTATGCCCCTGCCTTGTGCAAATTGCCAAAAAATATATCGGCTGCGGAGATTTGGCGCAGATCGCCCATACTATCCCGCAGCATTAAAAATCCATTCTGGTCAAGCGACTCAAAAGTGCCGTGCACCTCTCCGTCGCTATACCGCGCAATGAGAGGTTCTCCCAATCCGACAGCGTGGACGAGCCAGTGATCCCGAACCGCTGGAGTGCCCATTCCCCCATTCCAAACGTTGAGCCAGTGGTCAAAGCGCAAAGCGAGCGCGGCGAATAGATCGTCAGCGGACACCAACACGCCCTCATCGCGCAAGCTGGTTGTTGCATAAAGGGCTTGTTTGGGGTGCCAAGCGCAGTTCACGCCAAACCCAGCAGTGATGATCACACTACCCTGCTCATAAGCCGTGCTTTCGAGCAAAATTCCGGCAAGTTTCTTGCCATCCAGTAACAGATCATTGGGCCATTTGAGACCCAATTGATGCGTAAGTGCCGGGGCTACATCCGCCACCGCATCGCGTAGGGCCAAAGAGGCTAAGAGAGGCAGTCCTGTAAGAGGCATGGAACCATCAGCTTGAACGGGAAATGCAGCACTGGCAAACAGATTGCCCTTGGGAGATTGCCATGCCCGCCCCCGGCGGCCACGCCCGGCTACCTGCTCACGCGCGGTGACCCATATCCGATCATGCTCACCGTTGGTTGCAAGCCGTGATGCTTCGGTGTTGGTGGAACCGATGGTTTCGAAAGCCAGATGGGGCCAGCCTGCTGCACGGCGCAAGTCCGGTTCATCCAAAGACACTTCGCTCAAAAGAAGGTGCGCGCCGCGTCCGTGGCCCAAGACGTGATGGGGTTGGCCACCAGCACGAAAAAGATCGTGAACAGGCCGGAAGCGCCAACCACGATGCGCAGTTCAGATGCCATGGGCACAAAAGCAGGTTCCGGCTCATCGAACCACATGATCTTGATGACGCGCAAATAATAGTAGGCCCCTACGACGCTCGCCAAAACGCCGATGACGGCAAGCGCATAAAGCTCTGCCTGAATGGCCGCGAGGAAGACGAAATACTTACCCCAGAAGCCTGCTAACGGCGGTATGCCCGCTAGAGAGAACATCAGAGCGGTGAGCATTAGCGCCATTATGGGGTGCGTGCGAGAGAGACCAGCAAGATCTGTGATCTCTTCCACCGAACCATCGCTGCGCCGCATCGCGATGATGCAGGCAAATGTACCAAGCGTCATGGCCATATAGATGATCATGTAGACCAACACACCGGAGACACCCTCTTCCGAACCGGCGGCAAGGCCAACAAGTGCAAAGCCCATGTGACCGATGGACGAATAGGCCATCAACCGCTTGATGTTGTTCTGACCGATTGCGGCAAACGCCCCAAGCGCCATGGACGCGATAGCCAAAAACGCGATGATCTGCTTCCAGTCGGCGGCCGCAGGCTCAAACGCACCGTGCACAACACGGATCAGAAGAGCCATGGCAGCCACTTTAGGTGCGGCCGCAAAGAAGGCCGTCACGGGTGTCGGCGCGCCCTCGTACACATCCGGTGTCCACATATGGAAGGGTACGGCGGAAATCTTGAACGCCAGACCTGCGAGCACAAAGACGATGCCAAAGATCAAACCAAGTGACCGCTCGGTTTCCATGGCCGCAGCAATGCCTTCAAACGTGGTGTGACCGGTAAAGCCGTAGACCAGAGAAGCGCCGTATAGGAGCATCCCGGACGACAAAGCACCCAAAACGAAGTATTTCAGCCCTGCCTCCGTGGAGCGCAGGGAATCCCTGTTGATCGCAGCCACAACGTAAAGCGCCAATGCTTGCAATTCCAAACCGAGATAGAGCGAGATCAGGTCATTGGCAGACACCATCAGCATCATGCCCAGCGTCGCAAGAGCGATGAGGATGGGATATTCGAACTGCCCAATACCGTCCCGCTCGCCATAACCAACGCTCATGGCAATGGCGATCGCAGAACCGATCAGGATCAGCACTTTCATTAGGCGCGCAAACGGGTCAAGAACAAACGCCCCTTCAAAAACCGTCCCGTTGTCGCCGTTCCAGAGCAGCCAAAGTCCGGCAATCACCAACAGCGCTACGGTAAAACCAGTGACGAGACGCGCGCCCTTCTCGCCCAAAAAGACGCCGAGCATGAGCAGAGCCATAGCACCGAGTGCAACCAGAATTTCGGGTGTCAGCAAGACCAGATTGGGAATTGTGAAGTCAAACATCGCTCAAATCGCTCCGGCCTATCGGGTCACAGTGGTGCCGGCATCGGCGGTGCTGACAGCGGCGTCCAGCGCCGCTTCGTAATTGGTGACAAGCGCGTCAACCGAGGCCTGCGTCACGTCGAAGACTGCCGTGGGATAGACACCAAAGAAGATGACTAGGACGACCAAGGGGACCAAGATCGCCTTCTCGCGGGCATTGAGATCCAAAATTTCTTTAAGCGACTCCTTCTCCAACGCCCCGAAGGAAACACGGCGATAGAGCCACAAACCATAACAAGCCGACAGGATCACGCCTGTGGTGGCAAAGATCGCAACCCAAGTGTTGGCCTTGAACGCGCCCACCAGTGTCATGAATTCGCCCACGAACCCTGCGGTGCCCGGCAGGCCGACATTCGCCATGGTGAAAATCAAAAACACCACCGCGTAATTCGGCATACGGTTGGTCAGGCCGCCAAAGGCGGCAATTTCGCGCGTGTGCATACGATCATAAATCACGCCGACACATAGGAACAACGCACCCGATACAAGACCGTGGGCCAGCATCTGGAAGATACCACCGGAAATGCCCTCAACGTTGGCAGCAAAGATGCCCATCGTGACGTAACCCATATGGGCGACGGACGAATAAGCGATCAGCTTTTTCATGTCTTCTTGAACGAGTGCCACCAGCGACGTGTAAATGATCGCCACGACCGACAAGCCGAAAACCAACCACTGAAAATCCGCACTCGCCAACGGGAACATTGGCAGCGAGAAACGCAGGAAGCCGTAGCCACCCATTTTCAGCAAGATACCGGCCAAAATGACGGAGCCTGCGGTGGGTGCTTCCACGTGTGCGTCCGGCAGCCATGTGTGGACCGGCCACATGGGCATTTTCACCGCGAAGGACGCAAAGAATGCCAACCACAACCAAGTCTGCATGGTGGGCGAAAAGCTGTGCGCCATGAGCGCGGGAATGTCGGTCGTGCCCGCATCCCAATACATCGCCATGATGGCCAGCAGCATGAGCACAGAGCCCAACAGCGTGTAGAGGAAGAACTTCAGGCTCGCATAGACGCGCCGCTTGCCGCCCCACACGCCGATGATTAGGAACATCGGGATAAGGCCGCCCTCAAAGAACACGTAGAACAACACGATATCGAGCGCGCAGAAGACGCCGATCATCAGCGTTTCCAACACCAGAAACGCAATCATGTACTCCCGTACCCGGGTCTGGATCGCGTCCCAGCTGGCCAGAATACAGATCGGCATCAGGAACGTGGTCAGGATGACAAACAGCATCGAAATGCCGTCAACGCCCATGTGGTAAGAAATGCCACTGCCTTCGATCCACGAGACCTTCTCGACGAATTGGAAACCGGACTGCGTCTTGTCAAAGTTCACCCAGATCGCAAGAGACACGATGAAAGTCACAACCGTTGTAAACAGCGCTGTAAAGCGCACGTTGCGACGGGCAACTTCGCTGTCTTCCCAGATCAGGAAAATCATCGCCACACCCGCCAATGGCAGGAAGGTGATGATGGAGAGGAACGGAATATCGCTCACCGCTTAGCTAGCCCCTCTGAACATCATAAAGGTAATGAGCGCCGCCGCACCGATCAGCATGGCAAAGGCGTAATGATACAAGTAACCGGATTGCAGCCGCACCACACCGCGCGTGATGTCCATTACCCGGGCTGCTAGACCGTTGGGCCCGTAGCCATCGATGATGCGCGTATCGCCCTGTTTCCAAAACAGACGCCCGATCCACAGAGCTGGCTTGAGGAAAATGCGGTCGTAAAGCTCGTCAAAATACCACTTGTTCAGCAGGAACTGGTACAGCCCCTGATGCTGGCGCGCGAGTTCCGCAGGCATGCCGGGTGAGCGGATGTAGAACCACCACGCGACTGCAAACCCGAGCGCCATCATGATGAAGGGGGACCATTTCACCAGCTTGGGAACTTCGTGGAACATCTCCAGAATTTTGTTGTCCGCACCTAAGAACAGTGCACCGTCCCAGAACTCCAAGTAGTGACTGTCGATGTTTCCAACTTCATGGTGGCTACCGATGAACGGCGTGTGGAAGATGAAACCGGCCAAGAGAGCACCAACCGCCAAAACATAGAGCGGAACCAGCATCACGTTGGGGCTTTCATGCACGTGGCTCATAACATCAGCCGAAGCGCGTGACTCGCCGTGGAAGGTCATGAAGATCAAACGCCACGAATAGAAACTTGTGAACAGCGCCGCAATCACCGTCATCCAGAAGGCGTATCCCGCGAATGCGTTTTGTCCGACATACAGGCTTTCAATGATGGCATCTTTGGAAAAGAAGCCTGCCGTTCCGATGATGGTTCCCGGAATACCCAAACCGGTCAGCGCCACAGTGCCGATCAGCATCATGTAGTAGGTCTTGGGAATGTGCTTCCGCAGCCCTCCCATGTGGCGCATGTCCTGCTCATTTGAGACCGCGTGGATAACGGAGCCAGCGCCAAGGAACAAAAGCGCCTTAAAGAACGCGTGGGTAAACAAGTGGAAGATGGCCGCACCGTAAGCGCCAACACCCAAAGCGGCAAACATGTAGCCAAGCTGCGAGCAGGTGGAATAGGCGATCACGCGCTTGATATCGTTTTGAACCAGCCCAACCGTGGCCGCGAAGAACGCGGTGGTCGCGCCGATGAATGTCACCACAGTCAGCGCCGTCATCGACAGTTCAAAGATCGGAGACATGCGCGCCACAAGGAATACGCCAGCCGTCACCATAGTCGCGGCGTGAATGAGCGCGGATACCGGCGTGGGTCCCTCCATCGCGTCCGGCAACCACGTGTGCAGCAAAAATTGCGCGGACTTGCCCATGGCGCCCATGAACAAAAGCAGCGCCACGATGGTAATTGCGTCGTCACGGGCCAAATCATATCCGGCAAACGTCAATACTGTACGCGCCTGCGCCTCTGCGCTGTCAGCGGCAAAACTGCCCGCATTGGCAAAAATCACATCGAAATTAACACTGTCGAACAAAACGAACACGCCAAAAATGCCAAGCGCGAAACCGAAGTCTCCGACACGGTTGACGATGAATGCCTTCATGGCTGCGGCATTGGCCGATGGCTTTTTAAACCAGAACCCGATCAGCAAGTAAGATGCGAGGCCCACGCCCTCCCAACCGAAGAACATCTGGATAAGGTTGTCGGACGTCACCAACATCAACATCGCAAATGTGAAGAGCGACAGATACGCGAAAAACCGCGGACGGTGCGGATCGTGGCTCATATAGCCAATGGAATAGACATGCACGAGCGCGGAGACCGTATTGACCACGACCAACATGACTGCGGTCAGCGTATCAACACGAAACGCCCAATCGGCCGTGAAATTACCAACGGAAATCCACTGCAACACCGGAACTGTAAAGGCGACCGTGTCGCCCAGCCAAAAGCCGGAAAACACAACCCAACTCAGGGCGGCAGACACGATCAATAATCCGGAGGTTACATATTCCGAAGCCTTGGCACCGATCTGACGGCCCATAAGTCCGGCAATCAAAAAGCCAAGCAGCGGCAAAAAAACGATGAGATGAAGCATACTAATTTCTGTCGGCGAAAAGCCGCCCTACCCCTTCATCACGTTGACATCTTCAACCGCGATTGACCCACGGTTACGGAAGAACACGACCAATATCGCCAGACCGATCGCAGCCTCTGCGGCGGCAACCGTGAGCACGAACAGAGCAAACACCTGCCCCATCATGTCGCCATTGGCCTGGGCGAAAGCCACGAAATTGATATTTACGGCCAGCAAGATCAGTTCAATCGACATCAAAATGACGATGACGTTCTTGCGGTTCAAAAAGATGCCAAAGACGCCAAGTGTGAACAGGATGGCACCAACTGTCAGGAAATGGGGAAGCATATTGTCCATGGATCAGATGCCCTCACCTGACTTGACCTTCGCCAACACAACATCATTGGGATCGCGCGCCACCTGATCGGGCACGTTCTGGCGTTTAACGTCCGGACGGTGGCTCAACGTCAGCACAATGGCACCAATCATCGCAACCAGCAGGATCATACCCGCCAGTTGGAAGAAGAAGATGTAACGCGTGTACAGAATATTGCCGAGCGCCGTGATGTTGTCCGTATCAGCCATATCTGGAATGGGTTCGACAGCCGTGCGCGCGCCTTCGGCATCAAACGAAAGACCACCGAGCACAAGCACCAACTCAATTGCGAGGATAAGACCCACCACGGCCCCGATGGGCATGTATTGAAGAAAACCCTCACGCATTTCCGCAAAGTCCACGTCCAGCATCATCACGACAAACAGGAACAGCACCGCGACAGCGCCGACATAAACTACGATCAAAATGAGCGCCAAAAACTCCGCGCCAGCGATCATGAAGAGCCCGGCGGAGTTGAAAAAAGCCAAGATCAAAAACAACACCGAATGTACGGGATTGCGCGACGAAATCACCAGGAAGGCCGACGCCACCGTGACGGTTGCAAACATATAGAAAAACAGAGCCGTAACGCTCATGAAAAATCACGCTTTCTTGTGGCTCCAAGCGTGCGACGAAGAACGCCCACAACTCAAAACCTGCCTGCCTTGCGGCTTCCCTCTCGGCGCGGAACAGTGCCCGCGCCTGCGACATTGCGCCCTCTTAGCGCCTCACTCCTGCGGCGTCCATACGCCCCAAGTCGTGTTTCAAAAACAAACTTCGAACTTTTTGCACGCCTTAACGGTAGGGCGCATCAATCGCGATGTTGCGCGCCAATTCGCGCTCCCACCGGGCACCGTTTTCCAGCAATTTGTCCTTGTCGTAATACAGTTCCTCGCGGGTCTCCGCCGCGAACTCAAAGTTTGGGCCTTCAACGATGGCATCCACCGGGCATGCCTCCTGGCAAAAACCGCAATAGATGCATTTCACCATATCGATATCGTATCGCACCGTACGACGCGTACCGTCATTGCGGCGCGGTCCCGCTTCAATCGTAATCGCCTGCGCGGGGCAGATCGCCTCGCACAATTTACAGGCGATACACCGCTCTTCCCCATTGGGATAGCGGCGCAATGCGTGTTCACCACGAAAGCGCGCCGACACCGGCCCTTTTTCAAATGGATAGTTCACCGTGGCCTTGGGCGCGAAAAAGTAGCGAACACCCAATCCAAACGCTTTCACAAATTCCCAAAGGAACAGCGATTTACCGGCTTGTGCGAGAGACGACATATCAGGCCCATCCCATAATTTTGAGTGTGAAGGCAGTGGCGAACACCATGAACAGCGACAGCGGCAGGAAGACCTTCCAACCCAAACGCATCAACTGATCGTAGCGGTAGCGGGGCACGATAGAGCGCACCATGGCCATGCAGAAGAAGACCAAAAGACCTTTCAACACGAACCAGATTACGCCTGGCACCCAATTGAACGGCGCAATGTCCACTGGTGGCAGCCAGCCTCCCATGAACAGCAGCACGGTGAGCGCACACATAAGGGTGATGGCAACAAACTCACCGAGGAAGAACAGCAAGAACGGTGTGGAGGAGTACTCGACCATGTGCCCGGCAACGAGTTCCGATTCGGCTTCTGGTAGGTCGAATGGTGGACGGTTCGTCTCCGCAATGGCGGAAATGAAAAACACGACAAACATGGGGAACAGAGCCAACCAGTGCCAATCAAGGAACGAACTCGGCGCGCCCAACATCGTGCCTAAACCATCTTTCTGCGCCAACACTACCTCGGTGAGGTTAAGCGAGCCGACGCATAACAACACGGTTATGATGACGAACCCGATGGAGACCTCGTACGAAACCATCTGCGCGGCAGAGCGCAAGGACGCCAAAAAGGGATACTTAGAGTTGGACGCCCAACCACCCATGATGATGCCGTAGACTTCCAATGAGGAGATCGCGAACACAAACAAGAGGCCAAGGTTCGGATCGGCAACCGCCCAACCTTCGCTGACGGGGATCACGGCCCACGCCGACAGCGCCAGCACAGCCGCCACAAGCGGTGCGAGCAAAAACACGCCCTTGTTGGCAGCCGACGGAATGATCGGCTCCTTGACGACAAACTTCAAAAAATCCGCGAAACTTTGCAGCAGCCCCCATGGTCCAACAACGTTTGGTCCGCGACGCATCTGCACCGCAGCAAATATCTTGCGGTCGGCGTAAAGAATATAAGCGACAGACAGGAGCAGGCAAACGAGCACAAGCACACTGTGCCCAAGAATCCAAAGCGGCGGTACGATGTAGGTATCAAAAAATGTCGGTTGCATCAGACTATTCCGCCGCTTCCATAAGTGTACCGCTCGCACGCTGCGAACACTCGGCCATAACGGCGGAGGAACGGGCAATCGGGTTGGTCAGATAAAAGTCTTTCACCGGGCTCTTGAACGGCGCTTTCAATGCCCGACCGCCTTTGCGCTTGGCGAGATTTGCAACGCCATCGTCTGCGCTTGCTGCAATCTCGTCCAATTCGGCAAAATGCGGATGGGCTTCGTAGAGCTTGGCGCGCAACTGCTGAAGAGAATCGAATGGCAATGTGCAGCCTACGCTCTCGCTCAGAGCCCGCAAAATGGCCCAGTCTTCCCGCGCCTCGCCGGGGGCGAAGCCGGCACGCAGGCCCATCTGAACGCGCCCTTCTGTGTTGACCCAAGTCCCGGATTTTTCCGTGTAGGCCGCGCCGGGCAAGATGACGTCGGCATGATGGGCACCAACGTCGCCATGGCTGCCGATATACACGGTGAACCCGCCCTCTTTGCGGGCCGTCATGTCCAACTCATCTGCACCCAGCAGAAACAGGACTTCCGTACCTGCGATCATATCCGCCGTGGCCAAACCGTCTTCGCCATCGTCTGTCTTTGTTGGCACAAATCCAAGGTCCAAACCGCCGACACGGGCGGCTGCGGTATGCAGGATGTTGAAGCCGTTCCAATCGCTAGACGAAACACCCAAAGCGGCGCCGGCCTTTGCTGCCATCGCGAGAACAGCAGCACCGTCTTTGCGTGCATACGCACCGGGGCCGAGGATGAACATCGGGTTCTTGGACTTTGCAGGCGCACTGTCGATGAACTGTTGAAGTGAATCCGGCCCTGCACCGACGTGGTGCGCGTCATAAGTTAGATCGGCATTCTCACCGATGATCGCCACCTGCAACTCGCCAGTCCGCCAGCGCTTGCGAATGCGGGCATTCAGCACAGACGCCTCGATGCGCGGGTTTGTGCCAATCAGCATCAGCGCATCTGCGTCTTCAATGCCTTCGATGGTCGAGTTGAAGATATAGGACGAACGACCAAAAGCTGGGTCCAAAGCCGAATGGGCCTCGCGACAATCCATATTGGGCGATCCGATAGACGTCATCAATTCGCGCAGGGCGTAAATTTCTTCGACCGACGCCAAATCCCCGGCGATGGCACCAACCGATTTGGGGTCGGCCCCTTTTACCTTGCCAGCAATGGTCTCAAACGCTTCCGCCCAAGATGCTGCAACCAAACGTCCGTCCTTACGCACATAGGGCTTGTCCAACCGCTGGGCTTTCAGACCATCCCAAATGAAACGGGTTTTGTCGGAAATCCATTCCTCATTCACAGCCTCATTGACCCGGGGCATGATACGCATGACTTCCGAGCCACGAGTGTCCACGCGGATGGCGGACCCGACAGCGTCCATCACATCGATGGTTTCCGTCTTCGTCAATTCCCAAGGCCGCGCTTGGAACGCGTAGGGCTTGGAAGTCAGCGCACCAACGGGGCAAAGGTCGATCACGTTGCCCTGCAGTTCCGACGTCATAGCTTTTTCGAGGTAGGTGGTGATTTCAGCATCCTCACCACGGCCAAGAAGGCCCAATTCGGAGACACCGGCCACCTCGGTCGTAAACCGCACACAGCGCGTACAATGGATGCAGCGGGTCATGATCGTTTTAACGAGCGGGCCGATATATTTGTCTTCCACCGCGCGCTTGTTTTCCTGATAGCGCGATTCATCCATGCCAAATGCCATGGCCTGGTCTTGCAGATCGCACTCACCCCCTTGATCACAGATCGGGCAGTCCAGAGGATGGTTGATGAGCAGAAACTCCATCACCCCTTCGCGGGCCTTTTTTACCATGGGCGTGTTGGTAAAAATCTCCGGCGGTTCGCCATTCGGGCCCGGACGCATGTCTTTCACACCCATTGCGCAAGACGCGACTGGCTTGGGCGGTCCGCCCTTGGCTTCCACCAAACACATGCGGCAATTGCCGGCAATCGACAGCCGCTCATGGAAACAAAAACGCGGAATCTCCGCACCCGCCTCTTCCGCCGCCTGCAGCAGCGTATAGTGGTCCGGAACCTCAATCTCTTTGCCGTCAACGATAATCTTTGCCATCAGGCCATTCTTTCTTTCACCAGAAGCGCTGCGCTTCCGAACCGTCATTCACTTCGTCCCGCGGGAACCTTAGTCACGCATCCTTTGCCGGCTTGGTGCAAAACCATGCTCTACTAACGGCCTTCACCCGAAGCGCTTCTCAGCTCCAAATTTCTGATCCGACAAATGCGACCAGCCAAATGCAAAGTCGCTATCCCCATTGGCATCCAGGTGGTCGAGACGCTCTTTTGCCTCAAACAACGAGGGCGTGTGCCCCTCGTCCACCCACCAAAACACCACGTGATGGCTTTCCATCTGCTCAAACCACTGATCTTTGCCGTCGTAGATGCGTTTATGCACCGTTTTCCAAACGAACTCTTCAAGATGACCCGGCGTCTCCCACACTGACATGGTCATAACGGTATCACTGTCTGGGCAAATCGCGTTGCGGCCGGTTTCGTCACGCTGCTCATCCAACAACCGCCAAACAAACCCTTCGCTGCGCTCCGCCACACCGTTCACCCGAGACACATAGTCAACGAAACCACGCGCAGCCTGCGAGGTCGCGGGGATTTTCCATTTGGATATGTTGAGTTCAGCCAGATGCATTGGACCTACTCGGCAGCCTCCCGCACTTCGCCATCTTTGTCGGAGCGATACGTATACGTGTCGATCCGTTCTTCGATCACCGGACGGAAATGCGTAATCAGGCCTTGGATCGGCCACGCCGCCGCATCACCAAGGGCACAAATTGTGTGGCCTTCGATCTGCTTGGTGACGTCAAACAGCATGTCAATTTCACGCTTCTGAGCACGGCCTTCGACCATGCGATCCATCACGCGCATCATCCAGCCCGTACCTTCTCGGCATGGTGTGCACTGGCCACAGCTTTCGTGTTTGTAGAAGGCCGAGAGCCGCGCGATGGCACGAATGATGTCCGTCGACCGGTCCATGACGATCACCGCAGCCGTTCCAAGGCCGGATTTCAACTTCATCAAGGAATCGAAATCCATGGGCGTGTCGATCATCTGTTCGGCAGGCACGCACCGCACGGACGAGCCACCGGGGATCACCGCCAGCAAATTGTCCCAGCCCCCACGAACACCGCCGCAATGCTTGTCGATCAACTCGCGAAACGGGATCGACATCGCCTCTTCCACGGTGCAGGGCCGGTTTACATGACCGGATATGCAAAACAGTTTTGTGCCGCGATTGTTCTCCGCACCGAAAGACGCAAACCACTCCGGCCCGCGCCGCAGGATGGTGGGCACAACTGCGACCGATTCCACATTATTAACGGTGGTCGGG
>JBCBYZ010000070.1:0-17069 GCA_039815595.1 Pseudomonadota bacterium
ACGGCACATGATAGTCCACGCCCGCTGTCGGCAGGTTGACCATCACCATGCCAGCCTGGGCCTTAGCCCTAAAATCACTGGCAAATTTCAAACTTTGGGTGCAGATACCCGCACACAATCCAAACTCTGTGTCGTTAGCGATCGAGAGCGCTTCATCATAGTCTCGTGCCCGCACAACGGTGGCGACAGGGCCGAACACCTCTTCGCGGTTGATCGTCATGTCCATGGAGGTATCGGCAAAGAGTGTGGGCTCCAAAAAGAATCCATCGGCAGACGCGTGCGCGAGCCCACCACCGGTTCGCAGACCACCGCCTTGATCCCGCGCGCCTTCGATGAAACGTAAGCACTGCTCCAATTGGGCCTGAGAGGCCACGGGGCCCATGTCTGTTCTTTCATCCAGCGCATCCCCCACCCGCATGGCACGCACACGACTGCTCAAGGTTTCGACGAAACGGCTGTAAATGCCCTCGGTCACCACCAAACGGGATGACGCGGTGCACCGCTGGCCCGTGGAATAAAACGCGCCATCCAACGCGCACTCTACAGCTTGATCGAGATCCGCATCGTCCAGCACCACGAGGGGATTTTTGCCCCCCATCTCCAATTGCACTTTGCGCCGATGGCGCGCGCAAGCCTCCGCCACCCGCGTGCCGGTCGCTTGCGATCCGGTAAAACTGATCGCGTCCAACTCCGGGGCTTCCAACATGGCATTGCCCACGATGGAACCGGGCCCAATCACCAAATTCAGCACGCCAGACGGCAAGCCCGCCCGGTGAAGAATATCAACCAAGTGCCACGCCATGGTCGGCACCAGTTCGGCCGGCTTGAAAACAACCGCATTGCCGAACGCCAGCGCGGGCGCAATTTTCCAAGCCGGTATGGCAATCGGAAAATTCCACGGCGCGATAATGCCCACCAGACCAACCGGCTCATACGTAACTTCAACGCCAATGCCGGGACGCACCGATTGCAAAATCTCACCAGCATTGCGCAAGCATTCGCCCGCAAAAAACTGAAAAATATGGCCCGCGCGGGTGACCTCCCCCACCGCCTCCCGCAGCAGCTTGCCCTCTTCACGCGCCAACAAGATGCCCAACTCATCCCGCCGCGCCAAAATCTCTTGGCCCGCTCGCAGCAAAATATCATGGCGCACCTGAGGCGTATTCGCGGCCCAATCTGGCTGTGCATCCTGCACCGCCCGAATGGCCGCTCGTACACTTGCCGCGTCCCCTTGCTCAGCGAGACCGACTGTTTCTTTGGTGTTTGACGGGTTGATTGACGCTTCTTGCCGCACGCCCGTTTGCCGTTGTCCACCGATGATCATCGGAATGGATTGAGCGATCGTGTTGGAACCTCCGTTGGAGTTTGAAGACAGCACGGTCAATGCACGGACCTCATAATATCCAGATAGTCTTTCTGGCCCAGTGCGCGGGGGTTCGTGCCGGTGGCCAGATCAAAGGCTGCAACAGGTGCTGCTGCTTCTAGGTGGGACCGCTCGACTCCCAACTCAGAAAAACGCCGTGGCAAAGGAAGCTTTTCTAAGAACGCCTGCACGGCATTGGGCACATCGGCCTGCGTGTCCAACGCAAAGACCGTGCGTATAGGATCAAACTTTGCCTCGATCTTGGTTCGGTTGAAGCGGAGCACGCTTGGCAAGACGATCCGATTTAACACGCCCGGCCGTATCGCAAATTCACACACCGCCTCCAGCGCGTTGGAGATTGCCTGGCTGGCGCCCAAACCCTTTTGCACTGCCAGCGCCCCGTTGAGGCTGGCCGCCATCATTTCACGGCGCGCGAAAATATCGTTGCCATTGTTGAGAACGGTTCCGACATTGGTGACAGCCCGTCGCAGACCGTCAAGGGCGATGCCTTCTGCCGGAGGATTGTAGCTTTTGGAAAGATAGGCTTCCACGCATTGTGTGATCGCATCGGCACCTGCGCTGGCGCTCGACATTTGATCAGCCGCGAGTGTGAGTGTCGGGTCACACACCGTCACGGTGGGAATGAGCTTCTTGCACATCAAAAGCGCCCGCTCACCATTGGCCATAATGATGGGGGCATGTGCGCTGACGGCAGACCCGCAACCGGAAATGTCCGGGGCAGCAAACAAGTCCGGCAAATCGGTGCCAATGCGCTTTGAACCGCCCCGCGAATAGGCAAATTTGGTCAAAGGCTCATCATGCTTGATGGCAACACGGGTCGCCTTGGCGAGATCGATGGTCCGAGCCGTCCCAAACGCCATGAGCACGTCGCAGTTTTTCGCATTGTAAAGCGTGGCTGCGCTGCGGGCAGAGCGTTCGTCCGGCACGTTCGGTATATCGCTGAATTCCACAAACTCAACGCGACCGGGAACACTAGATAAAAACCGCTCAGTCTGGTCTTGGGGAAGGTTCTTGCGATCAAACAGCACCATCGGACGCCGCTTATTGGCCGCTTCAAATTCGGACCAAATCGCTTCTTCCAGCACTCCATCGGCAAAATGCACCCGGGTAAGATAGGTGATCAGGGTCATGACACATCGGTGCAGGTGTGGAGGACCGGCCCCGACGTCACGAGGACCGCCGGGACCAGCTCGGGAGAAACCTTATGCCGATCCCAACTGTCCGGGAACGGGGCTTGGGGAAACAACGGGAGACGTCGGCCGTCTTAACTCAGACGACCGACTGGCTGCCTCTAGTTGTAGGCCGCTTTACAAGCCGGGTTTTCGCGGGAAGGCAGGCCGATCTTGGCAAACGCCTCTTCGCTGATGCCCATGGTCTGGTTCACGTTTTCAACAACCTTCACCAGCTTGTTGGACAGCGTACCGTCTTCCAGCTCAACAACTTCGGTCACAAAGTTCGTGCCGATGGCCTGCCGGCGTTGGTCCAGCTTGATCTTACCGTTAGGCGCATCCAGCTCGATTGTTGACAGGCACTGGCGGAACGCGGTTTGACCGTCAGACAGATCGCCGTTCACTTTGCCAACGCACTGATAAATCGCATCAGCACCATTGTAATAACCAGTGGCCATCAAAGCGGGAGACGGGAACCGTTTTTCCGGTGGGAACGCATCCTGGTAGGCTTTCACGAAGTCTTTCCAAGGCTGATGATCCCAGTCGTCAGCCTGCGGGCCGGACGATGGCACACCGATCAGCGCATTCTTGGCCGAGCCTTTGGAAGACAGCACAGTGCCATCCACCATGATCGTACCGCCGATGAGTTTAGCGTCGCCGCCAGCTTGCTGGTACTGATTCAGGAAATTGACGGCATCACCGCCACCAAGGCCCAGATAGATCGCGTCCACGTCGTCTGGCAGAGATGCGATGATGGAGCCAAAGTCCTTCGTGCCCAGTGGCACCCAAAGACGCTCGGTTATTTCACCGCCGTTGGCACAAAAACCGAGAGCAAACCCGAGCACTTGCGTATAGATGAATGAATAGTCTTCGCCGATTGTAGCGACAGTCTTGTAGCCCTTGGTGTTGGCCACATATTCGCCAAGGCCGGCGGACCACTGCGCACCGTCCATGTTGAAGCGGAAGAAGTTTTCCGATGGCGTCACATAGGTTGTTTCCTGAGCACCGGAAATGCCGTTGACGAAGGTCACACCCGGCTGTGTTTTGGAATAATCGCGGATCGCGATGCCTTCAGAACCGGAGAGCGGGCCCAAGATGATGTCTACTTTGTCCTGCTCAACCAGCTTGCGCGCTGCGCGCACCGCGCTGTCCGGGCTCGCGTCAGTAGACTGGACGATGAACTCGATCTTCTTTCCACCGGCCATGTCACCGAATTTTTTCTTGGCAACTTCAAGGCCGCGCATCCCGTCTTCACCGAGAACGGTGTAGGTGCCTTCCAGTGTGGCCATGACGCCGATTTTGATGGTGTTGCCGTGCCCGTCTGCATAGGCGGCATTAGCGCCCAGCATTGCGATCGCCGATACGGTAGCGAATAGAGTTTTACGCATCCAATCCTCCCTGGATTTGTTTTTGGTGCAGCGACTTCCTCCAGCCGCAACCCGTCAAGGGTGCATGAGGGCCTGCACAAATCCAGATGGCGCAGAGTGGTTCTCCGTAACGGACAGTCTTCTTTTTAGGCGCTCTCCAGCGCTTTGACCGCCCGTTCGATGGATAGCGGGCTGGGGATTTGCCAACACTGGTGCGCGGGCTCTAGCGTACAATGTGAACGCTTGATCGGGAGCAACATCACCCATGGCAAGTCTCGTAATCACAATAGCGCAACAAAAAGGTGGATCTGGAAAGACCACTTTGGCCGCCAATCTGGCCATCGCAGCCACGTTAAAGGGCAAAAGCGTGGGCATTCTCGACACCGACCCGCAAGGTAGTCTGGGCCGATGGTTCATGCAGCGCTGCGATCACATGGGCGAAGACAATACCGGCCTGCACTTTCGGACCGCCAGTGCTTGGGGTGCGCGGTTTGAAGCGAAACAACTGCAAAAGACCTGTGACTTGGTGATCATCGACACTCCACCCAAAATGGGATCGGACGGACGCCCCTCGATACAGGCTGCCAATCTGGTGCTCATCCCTGTCACGCCCTCGCCGCTGGACGTATGGGCCACCGAGCCAACCTTGGAACTCGCAAAGGCCGAGCAGGTGCCGCACGCGGTGATCTTGAACAAATGTGATCCCAGAACGCGCATGACCCAAGGCATGGACAGTACGCTTGAGCAATTGGGCGCACAGGCACTGCCAGCCCGCATAAACAACCGGGTTCTGTTTGCCGAAGCGATGCAGATGGGCAAAGGCGTGCAGGAGTTGCGATCAACGAGCCCTGCCGCAGCCGATGCAGAAACCGTTTTCGGTGCGGTGATGGATGTCCTCGAAAAACCCGCCGAGTAAGAAACGCGCACCATCGCGCTTGTGCCGCAATACTAGGCACTTTGCCCAACATCACCCCGCTTACCGCGCATAATTGGAGCCAAAACGCACCTGAAAGCTGCTCGCATGCGCTTGGCATGACCATTGCATGACGCTTGGCGTGCAGAGCATCTAGGGTTCCGGTTTCGCGTTTGAAACGCTGGTCCAAGAGGTGCAGGCGGGTCGCGTTTGATCCGTTACACGGCGGGCCAAAATCCCGGGAGAACCCTGCACAGGTTTGCGCGCGCAAACCGTCTCCCGGTCTGTGCGCCCGAACCTCGATCACCCATGGCGGGCTGTTCCGCCGGACGTTGAAGAGGTAAACGCAATGACTGTCATCAAAAAACTCTCTGCATTCACACGGCGTACCGCGCTTGCAACCGCCCTCGCCGCTGGCATGGCGGTTCCCCTTCTGGGCACCGGGTTTGCGCCATCAGCAGCGGCACAAGCCAAGACCGATTTTAAGGTCTGCTGGTCTATCTATGTCGGCTGGATGCCATGGGGCTATCTGCAAGACTCCGGCATCATGAAAAAATGGGCCGGCAAATACGGCATCACCGTCGAGATCACACAGATCAATGACTACGTGGAATCCATCAACCAATACACGGCCGGCGCCTATGACGGCTGCTCCATGACCAACATGGACGCGCTTTCCATTCCCGCAGGCGGCGGCGTCGACACCACGGCCTTGATCGTTGGAGACTACTCCAATGGCAATGACGGCATCGTCCTCAAGGACAAAACCACTCTCGCAGACCTGAAAGGCCAGAAGGTCAATCTGGTCGAACTGTCCGTCTCCCATTACTTGCTGGCGCGGGCGTTGGACACAGTGGGCTTGTCTGAAAAAGACCTGACAGTGGTCAACACGTCTGATGCCGATATGATTGCCGCCTACGCAACAGACGATGTGACATCGGTTGTGACTTGGAATCCTTTGTTGTCCGAAATCGCCGCCATGGACGCATCCACAAAGGTGTTCGACAGTTCCAGCATCCCGGGCGAAATCATCGACGCCATGATGGTGAACACCCAAACTCTGGCCGACAATCCAAACTTCGGCAAAGCACTGGTAGGTGCATGGTATGAAGTTCTGGCCCTCATGAAAGCCGGGGACGCGACCGCATTGGAAGCCATGGCGAAGGCCTCAGGCACCGACTTAGCAGGCTACAACGCGCAATTGGCCACCACAAAAATGTTCTACGAACCTGCCGAGGCCATCGCCTTCACAACATCACCAGACCTCGCAAAAACCACCGAGTTCGTTGCCAAATTCCTCTTTGACAAAGGCATTTTGGGTGAAGGCGCACCGAGTGCAGAGTTCGTAGGCGTCAGCTTCCCGGACGGTTCCATCTACGGCGATGCGCAAAACGTGAAGCTGCGGTTTGACACCACCTACATGAAGATGGCGGCGGAAGGTGCGCTCTAGCGGCGGGGCTTAGCGCAACACCAAAACACTAGCGCCATGCGCCTGATCAACCGCAAACCCTCCCGCTCCGTCGCGGTCGCTCTGGCAGCTTTGCCATTTGTGGCAACCGTCATGGTCTACGTGATTGCCAGCCACTACCGGCGGTTGGACAATCCGGCGGACAAGCTTCTCCCTTCTTTGGAGAAGATGGGGGCAAGCTTTTGGCGCATGGCATTCGAACCGGACCGCCGGTCCGGCAATTACCTGTTGTGGCTGGACACCTATGATAGTTTGTGGCGGCTCGGCAACGGCATAGCAGTGGCCGTTGCCTTCGCGATGATCGTGGGCATCGCCATCGGCTTCCTGCCCCACGCACGGGCTATGCTGGCGCCCTATATCGCCACGGTTTCATTGGTGCCGCCTATCACGATCCTACCCATCCTCTTTATCATTTTTGGATTGGGGGAAGTGTCCAAAATAATGCTCATCGTCGTTGGCACGGCCCCCATAATGACCCGCGCTTTGGCGCAATCGGTGATGGACGTCCCCCGAGAACTTATCATCAAGGCAGAAACTCTGGGCGCGTCGACGTGGCAAATCATGACGCGTGTGATCCTGCCTCAAGTCATGCCCAAATTAATCACCGCCATCAGGCTTGGCCTGATACCAGCGTGGATATTCCTCATTTCCGCAGAGGCGATCGCCTCCACATCGGGCCTAGGATACCGCATCTTCTTGGTGCGACGGTATCTCGCGATGGACGTCATCCTGCCCTACGTGATGTGGATCACCCTTCTGGCCTACTGTATTGATCGGGCGCTGTATCTGATTTCCAAACGGGCTTTCCCCTTTGACCGATCTCAATGCTTCCCCGACACCGCCTAAAATCGCCGTCAGAAACGTCGGCAAGAGCTACGGCGAAACCGTTGTCCTCGAACAGTTGAACCTTGATATCGCGGAAGGCGCGTTCTGCACAATTGTCGGCGCTTCGGGCTGCGGCAAATCCACATTTTTGCGCATGTTGCTATCACAGGAAAAGCCGACCCAAGGCCACATCTTGCTGGATGGTGAGCCACTGCCAGAAGAACCGACGCCGGAACGCGGCATCGTCTTTCAGCGCTATTCCGTGTTTTCCCATCTCACGGTGGAGGACAACTTGATCCTCGCGGGCGACTTTGAAAAATCCGCTCTCACGGGCCGCACCTTCGGAAGCGCAAGAGCCAAAGCGCGGGACGCAGTTTCCGAAACGCTGGATAAAATTGGGCTGGCCGCTGCGCGCAAACGCTATCCGGCGCAACTGTCCGGCGGGATGCAACAACGGCTTGCTATTGCTCAAGCCCTGCTCAAGCGACCCAAAATCCTGCTTCTCGACGAACCGTTCGGTGCGCTGGACCCCGGCATTCGCGTGGACATGCATGAACTCTTATTGGACCTTTGGGCGGATATGGACATGACGGTTTTCATGGTCACACATGACATTCATGAGGCTTTTAAGCTCGGCACCCGTTTGCTGGTGTTCAACAAAACACGCCATGACCCTCATGCGCCGGAACGCTATGGCGCAACCATAACCTACGATCTGCCGCTCAAGGACATATCAGGAAAACGCACCGACGCACTCATGTCGGACGTCAGTTCGGTAGATCGCCTTGGCGCGGACGACATATATAACTCACTCGCTCAAAGCACCGCAAAGGGTCGCGACGGGCAAACCGGAGGACTCAGCAGTGCCTAATCCACGTTCCAATCCATTTCTTGCCGGTCGCGAGCGCGCTCACAAGGCTGCAGGCCATGTCACGCGGCAGCAAATCAAGCACCACCACCACCCGGATTTTGACAAGCTCAACATGCGTGGCTGGAGAGCAGCGGAGAAGGAAGGCACGCTTCCGTCCGCCGCTTGGCAAAAAGAAAAGCAGTGGGCTTTGCGGATGGGCCTCACCGGCTCAGACAGCCTGGAAGACAAATCCATACCCACTTTCGCCCGTGGAGAACTGCCGCACTACGCCGGGATCAATACGTTCTTGAAAGCGCCCTACATTGAAGATGTCACCGAAGTTGGCGCTTACGACGCAGCCATTATCGGTGTGCCCTTTGACGGGGGCACGACCTATCGCCCCGGCACCCGGTTTGGCCCGCAAGGCGTGCGCAAAATCTCTGCGCTTTACACGCCCTATAACTACGAGATGGGTGTGGACCTACGCGAGCAAATGACCCTCTGCGATGTCGGCGACGTGTTCACCATTCCGGCCAATATCGAAAAGACATTCGACCAGATCACCCGCGCCGTCAGCCATGTGGCTTCGTCCGGCGCTTTGCCCATCATCATCGGCGGAGACCATTCCATTGGCTTCCCCTGCGTGCGCGGCATCGCGCAGTGCACGTCCAAACGCATTGGCATCGTGCACTTTGACCGCCACATCGACATTCAGGAGAAAGACCTCGACGAGCGCATGCACACGACGCCGTGGTTCCATGCGACGGACCTTGCCAACGTCCCTGCGGTCAATCTTGTGCAAGTGGGCATTGGCGGCTGGCAAGTGCCCCGCGAAGGCGTGGAAATTGCCCGTCAACGCAACACTAATATTTTTACCATGCGAGACGTGGAAGAACTGGGCTTGGCAGAAACCGCCGCCCGGGCGCTGGAGTTGGCGTGGAAAGACGCCGACGCCGTCTATATCTCCTTCGACATAGATTCCGTCGATTGCGGTTTCGTGCCCGGCACAGGGTGGCCCGAGCCGGGTGGGTTTCTGCCACGCGAAGCGCTGGAGCTCGTTTCGCTGGTGGCAAAGGAAGGCATTTGCGGCCTTGAGGTCGTGGAGGTTTCACCGCCCTATGATACGTCCGACATCACGGCTCTTCTTGCCACCCGCGTAATTGTGGATGTGCTCGGCACGTTGGTGTCCCACGGCAAGATGGGATCGCACAAAGGCATTATCGATAAACCGGTCAGCATCCCACCAGGACCGGAAGTCGATGGTGGCGGTTGGGGGAAAAACACCGATGCATGACGACAGCACCGACGCTCACACGCACCATCATGACCATACCCGCTCCCACGATGAACCCCACGGCGTGGGGCACAACCATCCGCACCCACATGGCCATGCCGATCACCTGCATTCCCACACCCATGGCACAAGCGAGCGAGACCGGCCGGAAGAACTGAAAGTCTTCACCACGGCTTTCGTGGAGGGCTTCCGGTCTGCGGCTGATAAGACAAGTTATCTGCGCTTGGCAGGTGTTCCCTTCGAGCGCACAGGCTCGGATGGGCTCAAGATGCACTTGGTGGACGCAACCATCGTGGCCAATTGGCAGATCGGGACCGCATCGCCAGCCTTTGGCTCACGCGAACTGTCTTACCTGCCCTATCCTGGAACTATGGTGACAGGCCGCGAAACCATGAACTTCATCTACGTATCGCTGACCGAGCGGGAAGACATTGATCTTGCCGCTTTTCTATCCACCAAGATGGAGAACAGCGAAGCCGCCTGATGCGGTTTCTTCAAACTATCCGGTGGCGGACAGCAGTGCGCCGTCGCCACGCATTTCCTCAACGCGTGTGGCGGCGAAGACGGGGCCTATAGCGATGAGGACGGGCTGTTCAAAGCCGATGGCATCGATGCCATCGCAAATCGTCTCAAGACTACCCGCCCACTGCGCTTGATCGGCTCGCGAAATGCTCGATGCGATCACAACCGGAGTGGACGCTGCCATGCCGTGGTCCATCAGGACAGATTGCAATTGCTTGGCCGTGCGGCCCGCCATGTAGAAAATGTTGGTCGTGCCATCATCTGCAACAGCCTGCCAATCGATATCTGCGGGCAATTGCCCGTGACGGCTATGGCCGGTGATGTATCGGACCGAACGGGCATGGTCGCGATGGGTTAGCGAGACACCCAAATGCGAGGCCATGGCAGACGCAGCAGTAATACCCGGCACAATGGTGACCGGGATATTGTGCTGTTCCAGATAGGAAATTTCCTCACCGGCACGACCGAAGATGACAGGATCGCCGGATTTGAGGCGCACAACATTTTTGCCCGCTTTTGCAAGCTTCAACATGGTGGCGTTGATGTCATCTTGTTTGCAGGATTCCCTCCCGCCCCGTTTTCCAACCAGCATGCGTTTCGCTTCCCGCCGCGCCAGTTCCAACACTTCGGTGGACACCAAATCATCGAACAAGATCACGTCGGCCGCTTGCAGCGCCCGCATGGCTTTCAGTGTCAGCAGTTCGGCGTCTCCGGGCCCCGCACCCACCAGCGTCACACGGCCGGATTTCGCATCGGGCGCATGGGCAATGCGCTCGGCATCAGCCAGCACATCCTGCTCCGATGCCGCAGTCGCATCGCTCGAAAAGGCACGGTTGACAAAGCGTTCCCAAAACTGCCGTCTGGGCGCTCCAAAATCCAAACATGCATTCACTTGTGCCCGAACGCGCTGGGCAAGCTGCGCCCAATCCTGCACGGATGCAGGCAACACAGTTTCGATGCGCCGTCGGATGGCTTGGCCAAATATGGGTGCGGCTCCGTCCGTCGAAATGCTCACCACCGCAGGCGAACGGTTGACGATGGAGCCGAATTGAAACTCACAAAAGGCCGGCTTGTCGATCACGTTGACCGCAACACCTGCCGCCTGCGCGGCGCAATAAAACGCCTGCGCCTCGCCCTCGGTCTCGGCGTCCGCAATGGCAATCACCGCATGTTCGAAACAATCCGCCGCCCAAGGCCGAACGTGGTGGACAAACTGATGCGGTGCGGCCTGCATCACCTCGACAAAGGCGGGGTCTAACTCTTCCGCATAGACGTGGACGATCGCGCCGCTGGCAGCCAGCAACTCGCCCTTCCATGCCGCGGCATCACTACCCCCCGCCAACACCACTTTTTTGCCACGCAACTTGTAAAACACCGGGAGAACGGCGAGTTCACCCACCCGTTCCGGCCTACGGCGTTTCGAAGGCGGCGGGGTGCGAGGCTCACTCTGCAGCGATAACGTAAAGCTCATCGAGCAACCCTCCGATTTCCGATTGGCAGGAGCCGCAATTGGTGCCCGCATTGCAGGCTTTTCCCACAGCGGCGATGGTGTGATTCCCGTCCGCGATGGCTGCACGAATTTCATTGATCCCAACGCCGAAGCAGGAGCAAACAATCGCGCCCCGATCCGGCTGATCGAGGCTGGGACGGCCAGCCACAAGCATAGTACGTTTTACAGCATCATCGTGCGAGATGGACAATTGCTCGCCCGCCCATGTGCGGGAAACAGCAACCGGGTCAGGTGCGATGAAAAGGGCCGCTTGAAGCCGATCACCGTCGAACCAAGCCCTGCGGTTCTGACATGATTGCTGATCTTGGTACTCCACCGGTTCCAAATCGGGTGCCATGGCGCGCGCCAGAGAATCGAGCACCGTATCGTTGTCTGACTGCGCAATCGCAAACTCAAGCTGCCAACCATCGGTACATCTCGATTTAACCCAGTAGCTCAAACCGGAAAGCTCTGTCGGCTCATTTCTGCAAACGGCAAATCCGAATTGGGAAACAGCGGCTGAAGCAATCTTGACAGCAACATTCTTAGAGGCAGGTTGACCGGAAAACGGATCCGTCAACGGCGGCACCAAACGGTCTACTCGTGCATTAGATGCAAATTGGTCCGTCCAATGCATGGGCACAAACACACTGCCTTGTCGCTGCCGCTTGCTGACCAAAGCCCGCACACGCACTGTGCCAAGTGGGCTCGTGACATCCACCAAGGATGCGTCGCGCACAGCGTATTGCAGCGCGTCCAATGGGTGGATTTCGCAATAAGGTTCGGCAATGTGAGACGAGTTGCGGGGGCTGCGGCCCGTGCGGGTCATGGTGTGCCACTGGTCACGGATGCGGCCCGTGTTCAAGGTCAACGGAAAGTGCTCATCCCGTTTGGTGGCGGCCGGTGCCGCAACCGCAACGAACCGGGCACGACCGTCGGGTGTGAAAAATTGACCATCGCCAAACATGCGTTGAGCAGCAGCGGCCTCCCCTTCTTTGTGAGGCCAAAGCGTGGGTTCAAGCGCATCATAGCCGGACTGCGACAAGCTGGAAAAACCGCCAATGTCAAAGTCCCGTGCTCCATCATTACCATAGGCGGATAGAACCGAATGTTCGCGAAAGATTGCATCGGGCCCGGAATAGTTAAACCCATGACCATAGCCCATGCGCTGGGCCACCTCCGCCAATTGCCACCAATCGGCCTTGGCTTCCCCCGGCGCATCAAGAAAAGACCGTTGCCGCGATATACGCCGCTCAGAATTTGTGACCGTGCCGCTTTTCTCCCCCCAGGCGGTGGATGGCAATTTGACGTGCGCGTGGCGCACGGTGTCGGTGGTCTCCAGCACATCAGACACCACAACAAACGGGCACGCCTTGAGCGCAGCTTCCACCTTGTCGGCGTCCGGCAGACTGTCCACCGGGTTCGTTGCCATGATCCAGAGCGCTTTTATGCGTCCGTCCGCCACCGCGTCGAACATATCGACAGCCTTCAATCCCTGCTCGCTCGCGATGTTGGGCGCATCCCAAAAGTCTTTTACCAACTGGCGATGATCTGGATTGGCGATCTCCATATGGGCGGCCAGCATGTTGGCCAGCCCGCCCACCTCACGTCCGCCCATGGCGTTGGGCTGGCCCGTCACAGAAAACGGCCCCATGCCCGGATGGCCGATGCGCCTGGTCGCCAGATGACAATTGATGATGGCGTTGACCTTATCGGTACCGCCGGAGGATTGGTTTACGCCCTGGCTGTAGATGGTCACCGTTTTTTGTGTGTTGGCAAACAACGCATAGAAACGCGCCAGGTCAGCCGCGTTCAAACCGGTGAGAGCCTCCAGATCAGCAGCGTCCTTGCGTGCCCGATCAAGAGCCGCGTCGAAACCGTTTGTATGGTCCGCGATATAATCTTGGTCGATAGACCCTGTGTCAGCCAGATGGGCCAGCAGACCGTTAAACAGAGCCGTGTCGCCATCCGGCGCGATGGGCAAATGTAAATCGGCAATGTCCGCCGTCATCGTGCGGCGCGGGTCGATCAACACAACTTTCATCGCCGGACGCGCAGCCTTGGCCGCAGCGATGCGCTGATACAACACGGGATGACACCATGCCAAGTTAGACCCGGTAATTATCAAGAGGTCGGCCAGTTCCAAGTCTTCATAGATGCCGGGAACCGTATCGGAGCCAAAAGCCCGTTTGTGACCAGCGACAGAAGAAGCCATGCAAAGGCGCGAGTTCGTATCGATGTTCGCGGAGCCGATAAATCCCTTCATCAGCTTGTTGGCGACGTAATAGTCTTCCGTCAGAATCTGCCCGGAGACATAAAACGCGACGCTGTCCGGTCCGTGCTCATCTATCGCGCTGCGGAATTTTTCTGCCACGTGGGCCAGCGCCGTATCCCAATCGGTGTCAACGCCATCTATCTGCGGCTTGAGCAAGCGGCCTTCCAAGGTGACCGTTTCACCCAGCGCAGACCCTTTGGAACACAAGCGCCCAAAGTTGGCGGGATGATCGGGGTCCCCCTTGATCGCCACCGAACCATCAGCTTGACGCGTTGCCAGAACACCGCATCCCACCCCGCAATAGGGGCAAGTCGTTTTAACAGTGGGCGCGTCCGGTTGGGTCACCGTCTCAGGCCAGTCCGGCCGCATCAAGAAGGATTGTGTCACCGTCCAATTTGACGGGATATGTCCGCGTCTCGCCTTCGTCTGCGCCTTGCGCTTGTCCGGTGGACAACGAAATCACCCAGTTGTGTAGCGGGCATGTCACACATCCATCATGCACGATACCTTGGCTCAAAGGCCCGTTTTTATGCGGGCACTTGTCTTCCAGCGCAAAGACCTGATCGTCCATAGTGCGGAAGACCGCGATGGTTTTTTCTCCGGCAACCACACAGCGCGCGCCTTGCTTGGGAATGTCTGACAGGGTTCCAACCTCGACCCAAAGGGAAGCCACCGCGTTCATTCCGCTGCCTCCAAAGCCAAAGTCGCCATGGGCTTGAACTCGTGCTTATCCTTGCCGGACACACGCTCGTCCCACGGGTCAATCTGCGCAAATTTCTGACTGAACACGAAACGCTCAAAGTACTGTTTGCGCTTCTCGGCATCGTCGAGAATTTGCGCACGGATTTCGTCCAATCCGATCCGTTTGGCCCATTTGTAGATGCGTTCAAGGTAGTGGCCCTGCTCGCGATACATTTGCGCTAGCGCCACAACATGTTCCAAAGCTTCATCTTCTGTCGCGACATTGCCCAGAATTTCGGTGCCCTTGATGTCCAGACCCGCAGCCCCTGCAAAATGGATTTCAAATCCGGAATCCACGCAAATGATGCCGATGTCCTTGCAGGTGGCTTCCGCACAATTGCGCGGACAACCGGAAACCGCCATTTTGAGCTTGGCAGGCGTCCACGACCCCCACATGAATTTTTCCAGGCGGATGCCTAGGCCAGTTGAATCCTGCGTACCAAAACGGCACCAGTTTGTGCCCACGCAGGTCTTCACAGTGCGCAAACCCTTCGCGTAAGCCTGACCTGACACAAAACCCGCTTTGCCAAGGTCGGCCCAGACGTCCAGCAGGTCCTCTTTTTTAATGCCCAGCATGTCGATCCGCTGACCGCCGGTCACTTTCACGGCAGGGATGTCATATTTATCGACCACGTCGGCGATCGTGCGCAGTTCGTTGGACGACGTCATACCGCCCCACATGCGCGGGACGACTGAATAGGTGCCGTCCTTCTGAATATTGGCGTGAACCCGCTCATTGATGAAGCGCGACTGGTAATCGTCGGCATACTCATCCGGCCAATCGCACACGAGATAGTAGTTGAGCGCTGGCCGGCATTTGGCGCAGCCCGTGCCGGTTTTCCATTCGAGTGCCTGTTGCACGGCTGGAATGGTCTTCAATTCTTTGGCCTTGATCAGACGGCGCACATCGCTGTGGCCCAAATCGGTGCACCCGCACATGGGTGTGACGGCGTTGGGATTGTAGGCATCCCCCAGCGACAGAACCATCAACTGTTCCACCAGCCCGGTGCACGTCCCGCAGGACGACGATGCCTTGGTGTGGGCCCGCACATCGTCCAGCGTGGTCAAGCCTTTCGACGCGATGGCGTCGGTGATTTTCGATTTACAAATGCCGTTACAGCCGCAGATTTCCGCATCATCCGGCAAGGCTGCAACGGCCGCGATAGGGTCCAGGGGTTCGGCCCCCTGAAACGCCTGACCGAAGATGAGTGTGTCCCGCATCTCGGAGATGTCGGTTTGTTTTTTCAGCAGATCAAAGAACCAAGGCCCGTCCGAGGTTTCACCGTACAACACGGCACCAATGATCTTATTGTCCTGCAGCACTAGGCGCTTATAGATGCCGCCCACCGCATCGCGCAGCACGATTTCTTCACGGTCATCGTCCTTCGCAAAGTTGCCGGCCGAATAAAGGTCGACGCCGGTGACTTTCAATTTTGTAGCCGTAATGGACCCGCCATAGGCAGCTTGACCGCCCGTCAAGTTCTGCGCCAGCACGCTCGCCATTTCATAAAGCGGCGCAACCAGACCGTAGCATTGTCCGTTGTGCTCAACGCATTCGCCAAGCGCAAAAATGTCGGCATCGTCCGTACGCATGTCATCGCCCACGAGGATGCCACGATTGACTGCAAGACCGGCCTGCTTGGCAACGGCCACACTAGGCCGAATGCCCACGGCCATGCAGACGATATCCGCTTCCAACTCGGTCCCGTCTTCCAGCGAGACGCCGGAGACTTTTCCATCCGTGCCAAGAATTGCGCTTGTGTTCGCCCCGGTCTTCACAGTCACGCCGCGGGCCCTGAAAGCTTCTTCCAGCAGGTGACCTGCGGATTCATCCAACTGCCGTTCCATCAGTGTGTTGGCCAGATGAATGACCGTTACTTCCATGCCCTGCATCCGCAGACCGGCGGCAGCCTCCAGACCCAGCAACCCGCCGCCGATGACAACGGCATGTTTTTTGGCCTTGGCCGCATCCAACATGATCTCAACATCGTCGAGATCACGATAGGTAATCACACCCTCCAGATCGTGACCCGGAAGCGGGATCATGATCGGGTTGGAGCCTGTTGCGATGACCAGTTTGTCGTATGCCACGGAGACACCGTTGCTGGCCGTCACCGTTTTGGCGTCGCGGTCGATCTCATCAACACGCGCAGACTTGTAGAGCATCACCCCGTGTTCTGCGTACCAGTCGTCGTCATGGGTGATAATGTCCGCATACGACTTTTCACCGGACAGGACAGGCGACAACATCAGGCGGTTATAATTGACCCGCGGTTCAGCGTTAAAAATCGTGACTTCAAACGCCTCAGGCGCGGTCTCAAAGAGGTCTTCCAGCATCCGCCCCGGCGCCATGCCGTTGCCGATGATGACCAATTTTTGTTTTGTGGACATACCCTACTCCGCCGCTTCAGAAGACTTGTAAGCCGCGTCGATCATCACACCGCTCAGTGTTCCGTAGGCGGTGAGCCACGCAGCTTTTGTATCGGCATCGAAAGCGTCTCCCAGACCCTGTTCGAGCGTCCACATGAGAGCGGCACCCACAGGCCCGTAGTGCTCTGCCTGAACACCGTAATCCACGTGCCGGATCGCAAGGTTTTGGGCGACGGGTATGATGGGTTCGAGATCTTTCAAACCGTTGACGACAACGGCAAGCGTCCCCATCAGCTTCTTACCCTGTTCGGACATGTCACCGTTGAACAGCGGCTTCACTTCGGGTGCGATTTCAAACAGGCGACCGTAAAACATCTCGGCTGCTTGATCGGCAATCGGTGC
>JBCBYZ010000079.1:0-15551 GCA_039815595.1 Pseudomonadota bacterium
ACAAAACGGATCCGTTTCGGGCGGTGCATGGCGCAGGGTATCGTGCGGTCTACGACTTTGCCGATCTCAACAACTCGCGGTTTGTCCAATCCACCGGCCAATCCGGCCATGTGTTGTCGAAGCATTATTCGGATATGTCGGAGCTTTGGGTGAAGGGAGACTATGTGACCATTCCCACCGATCCTGCGCGCTATCGCGCCAGCCAGAGCGGAACGTGGACGCTGCAACCCGCGCCATAACCAACTCTAAAGGTTGGAAGGGAAGCGAAGAAAACGCACCGGATCGCCCTTGCGTAGACTGGTGACGTGCTCTTCGATTTCCACCAATCCGTCGCTCGTGCGCAGCGAGGAGATCAGGCCGGAGCCATCACGGTCGAATTTCTCGGCAACCAGCGTGCCGTCAGGCTGCTCAACCAAGCGTGCGCGCAGGAATTCGCGGCGGTCCGGTTTTTTGGAACGGATGTCAAAGCCGCTCGTGACCGTGAAGCGTGGTTCTTGTCGGAAAGCGCCTCCTGCCAGCTTTAACAGGGCAGGGCGTAAATAGAGCAAAAAGCAAACAAAAGCCGCGACCGGGTTTCCTGGCAAACCAAAGTAGAGACAGTCTTGGCTGCTGGACTGCGCGGGCAGATTGGACACCTCTCGCCGGAGTTGGCCCATCATCATCGGTCGACCGGGCTTGATCGCTAATTGCCAAAGGTGTCGTTTTCCCAAGGTTTCAAGGGCGGTGAGCATGTGGTCTTCCTCACCGCGCGACGCACCGCCGCTGGTGATGATCACGTCCGCCTTTTGTGACGCTTGTGATAGGGCAGTCCGGGTAGCGTGGAGCGTGTCGCCGATCACTTCTTGAGAGATAATCGTGACCGGTAGATCTGCCACGGCTGCTCTCAACATCGGGCCGTTGGTGTCGAAGACTTCGCCCGGCTGTATCTGGGTTTTTGCGTTCGCTTCCGGATTGCGTAGCTAGTCCCCGTTTGAAAACAAAGCCACTTTAAGCGGTCGAAAGGCCGTCAGGTGGCCCGCACCCACGGAAGCCGCCGCCGCAATGTGGCTGGCTTTGAGCACCGTGCCCGCCTCCAGCACAGTTTCACCATGGGCCAAGTCCTCGCCCGCGAGGCGGCAATTGGCACCGGCTTTGAGGGCGGTCGGAAGTTGCACCGCTTCACCGATAATCGTGCAGTCTTCTTGCATCGCCACGGTTTCAGCGCCGCTTGGCATGACAGCGCCGGTGAAGATGCGCGCTGCGGTTCCCGGTTCCAAAGCCGGTGGTGCAAGCTGCCCCGCTGCGATGCGCTGGCTGATGGGCAGGGCGTTGGCGCTTAGGTCTTTATGGGCAAAGGCGTAGCCGTCCACGGCTGCATTGGTGTGCAAGGGCACCGCATGAGGCGCCACGATGTCTTGTGCTAGCACGCGCCCGGCGGCTTCGCTGAGGGCGACGGTGTTTGTCTCGGCGATCTGGGGTAAGCGTTCCGCCAGAAGCGCTATGGCCTCGTCGTGCCGCAAACGGTCTTTGTCGTGCAAAAAGCAGTCATTGATCGAGTGACCTTGGGCCATAGAACTCTCTGTTGCTTTTTGGAGTTTTGGCGTCATCTGACTGTTTGAAGACCGATCTTTTGGGCAATGTAGTCTGCAATGTCCGGCACGTCATCCAGCGCAAATTGCGGCAGAGGGCAATTGGCATCGCGCTGGTCTGTTGCCACAGCCACTACGTTTTTGTTGGCTGTCCACACCGGATCGCGAGTTGCGCTTGCTGCTCTAATGCACTCGATTTTGGGCAGAGGGTGGGACTTGAAACCTTCCACCAACACCAATTGGCAAGGCGCGAGCTTGGATATGATTTGTTCCAACGTTGGCGAAGCTCCGCCCGCCTTTTGTTGATGCATCAGCGCAAAGCGGGTGTTGGACACCAGCGCCGTCTCGTAGGCTACTGCGGCCCGGTGGCGCGCAGAGTCAGTGCCTTCCCGATCGATCTCAAACCCGTCATGTGCGTGTTTGACGGTGCTCACCGTGATGCCCCGGCGGATGAACTCTTCAACCAATTTGACAACCAGCGTGGTCTTTCCAGAGTCTTTCCAGCCCGTTACGCCAAACAAGTCATGCGGTGCATTATGCATTACGTCTGGCCCTGTTTGCTGTTGGCTTCGGTTTCCACCAGCCTGGTCTGCGCAACGGTCAGGTCTTCCGGGGTGTTCACATTAAAAAATGGATCGAGGGTGTCTTCAAACTCCACCATGCGGTTGTCATACCGTTCGCTGAACATAAGAATTTTGCGTTCGTTCTCAACGGTCAAGTAGGCTTCCAGCGCATTGGCCAGCCTGATCGGCCAGAGCGCGAAGACCGGATGCACCCAGCCTGCACTTTTGGCCATGACGATGTTTTCCGGCCCGGTGGCTTCTAAAGCCAAGCGCTCCACAAAGTCCGTTGGGAAAAAGGGCGTGTCCGTGGCAGCGGTAGCGATGTGGGTGACGTTGTCCAGTGACTGCGCCCAGCGCATCGCCGTCAGCACTCCGGCCAACGGTCCGGGAAAGTCTTTGAGCGTGTCAGCGAGGATTGGGTATTCGAGCGCTTGGAAAGGCTCGGGATCGGCGTTGGTGTTGATGGCCAGATGTGCAACCTGCGGCGCGAGACGGGTGCAGGCACGGGCGATGGCTGGCGTGCCGCCAATGTCGATCCAGCTTTTGTCTTTGCCGCCCATGCGTCGAGACTGGCCACCGGCCAACACCACTCCGGCGATGCTGTTTGCGGCGATCATTTGGATGTCTCGCCGTTAGAAGTGTCAAAATCCACTCGTTCATGGCCCGCCAAGAGCGTGAAACGTGCACCGCGCGCACGACCTATCAGTGTCAGTCCGGCCTTGCGGGCCAGTTCGACACCCCACGCCGTAAAGCCGGAACGGGAGACCAGTATGGGGATGCCCATCATCACGCATTTGATGACCATTTCGCTGGTCAATCGGCCGGTCGTGTAAAAGATCTTGTTTGTAGGGTCAGCACCTTCGCGGGCCATCCAGCCGGCAATTTTATCGACTGCGTTGTGGCGTCCCACATCTTCCATGTAGACCAGAGGTTGGTCCCCCTCGCACAGCACGCAGCCATGGATCGCACCGGCCTCCAGATAAAGGCTGGGTGTGGTGTTGATCCGGCGGGTAAGTGTTTGAAGCCAAGAGGTCTTGAGGCGGGCTTGGCTGTTCAATTCGATCTCGTCAAACGCCTCTATGACATCGCCAAAAACCGTGCCCTGCGCGCAGCCGGACGTGCGAACTTTCTTGCGCATCTTGTCTTCGAAATTTGTAGTTTTGGGCGTTCGGACAATCACAACGCCGAGTTCATCGTCATATTCTATCGCGTCGATTGGGTCGGATGGGTTCACCATATTCTGGTTGATCAGATAGCCGAGCGCCAGCAGGTCTGGGTGATCGCCAATGGTCATCATGGTCACGATTTCCTGGCTGTTCAGAAAAAGCGTGAGTGGCCGTTCTGTCACGACATTGACCGTAACCGGATTGCCGTTCTCGTCCACACCCTCCACCTGTTGCGCAAGACGCGTGTCTGTCACGTCCGGCGCAAGAAGGTAGGGCGGTCCCGAGAGGTCGTCTGTTTTCATGTTGCCTCTGCCGGAGTGCGCTTTGCCCTTTGATACATGATGGCGGCAATCACCGCGCCGCCAATCGATGAGGCAAACATGATGATGTAAAGTGGCATCCCTTGGTTTTCCGCGCTGATCAACATGCCGGATAAAATGGCCAATGCCGCACCACCGCCGATCTGCATGAAGCCCGCCAATCCAGAGGCAGAGCCCGCAAGTTCGGGCCGCACGCTGACAGCGCCCGCATTTGCGTTGGGCAGCGTCATGCCGTTGCCCATGCCCACCAGCAACATCGGGCCGAACAAGTGCATGGCATGGGGTTCAAACAGGCTCATCAACCCTAATGACAGTGCGACGCCCGCTGCGGCCACCAGGCCGCCGTAAAGCATCATCGGTTCTATGCCGATCGACTGTGAATATCGACCGGAGAGGTAGTTGCCGAACATGTAGCCTAGTGCGACGAAGCCGAAAAACGCTCCCAGTGCTGCTGGCGACAAGCCAAGCACGATCTCACCGACGAAGGGTGCACCGCCCAAAAACGCGAAATATGCACCGGATGCCAAGGTTGCGCAGCCGAGATAGCCCCAGATCAGAGGTTCTTTCAGCAGGGAGCCGTAGTCACGCATCTGCTCACCGATGGGATTGCGGACGGGCGTATGAGTTTCCCCCACATCGAACCAGATCAGAATGATCATCAACACACCGATGATAAACAGCATTGCGAACGGACCGCGCCAGCCATAGATCTCGCCGATGAAACCGCCCACGACTGGCCCCAGCATGGGGATCACCGCCATGGCCATGGTGACATATCCGATCATGCTGGCCGCTTTTTCGCGATCAAACAGATCGCGAATGATGGCGCGGCTGAGGGCTAGGTTGGCTGCGCTGGTCGCTTGAAAAATCCGCCCCACGATCAGCATTTCGATGCTGGTTGCGAACATGCACACGAGTGTCGCCACCAGAAATATTGCAGAACATGTGAGAACAACCGGACGGCGACCAAACCGATCAGAAGCGGGGCCGATAATAAGCTGCGCGAGTGCGGAGGTCGCCAAAAAAACGGTCAACACATATTGTGCCATGGCAGGCGTCGTATTGAGCTCCCGTGCGATGGCGGGGAGCATGGGCAAGAAGACGTTCATCGCCAGCACAGACGATCCGGCCATCAACACAAGTGTCGACATGGCAGGAGGCGTGCGTTGGACCTTTCCGGTGGAAGGGCCGGATGGGGCATTTGCGCCCGGTTGTTGTGCGTCTGATCGGGTTGTCATTAAGAAGCCAGTTGGAGCGCTTCGGCGCTCGCGGTTGAAGGCCCCTGTCTAATTCAGCTTGGTTTGAAATGCCAATAGGTCTGCATTCCGCAGAGCAAAGTTACTTCTATCGATGGCACTTACTGTAACGTTTGTTCTGCGGGTCAGATTTTGTAAGCCTTGCCAGTTGGTTCACCGACGCCGCTGAAGGATGCATCGTCGGTGAAAACAGTTTTGGGTGAAGGCGCTTAGCCTTCGCTCAGGTGTTTGCCGTTGGTAAAGCGAGAGCTCATTTGTTGCCAAAGGTCGTAGAATGCCCGTGAGCGCTCGATATGAGCGCGGCGCATCCCGCCATCGATCAAGGCATTGTAATTGCGAAAAGAATTCTTTGGGGCGTTCTTCATGATGTTTCCAGTTCTGTTCGTCGACTGCATGATTGCTTGCCGTTGGTCCAAAGCTATGGATTGAAGCGGGAGTTGACAAACGCGGAATTCACACGCTTCAGTGCAAAAAATTTGATGTGAAATCCAGAGGTCGGCCTTGGCTTACAGATTGCCACCGCTTAATTCATTGCGTGCGTTTGAGGCGGCTGCCCGTTTGGGCAGTTTTCAAAAAGCGGCGGAAGACCTGTTTGTTACCCCATCCGCGCTGAGCTACCAGATTCGTCAGTTGGAAGAGCATTTGGGCGTGGTGTTGTTCCATCGCCAGAACCGAAAGGTCACTTTATCCGAAGATGGAGAGCGGCTTTATCCCGGTGTGCATGATGGATTTGAGCGCTTTCAAGGCGCCGTCGGGTCGCTTGCCCGGGCACGACAAAATAATGTGCTTGTGGTTTCCAGTGGACCGGCCTTTGCCGCCAAGTGGCTTGCGCCACGCATGTACCGGTTTGTGGACAGCTACCCTCATTTGGAGATGCGCATCGCTGCTAGTCTTAAGCTGGTGGATTTTAACACAGATGAAGTGGATGTTGGACTGCGGTTTGGCGGTGGTGTTTATCCCGATTTGCACGTGGAACAATTGTTTGAAGAGGCGGTTCTGCCACTGGCCAGTCCCGACTATGTGGAGCGCCACAAAACAGAGATTGAAGCCGGTAACTACGGTGCACTGACGCTGATGCACGATGACTCATCGCGCTTTTTGGCCGGTGCTCTGAATTGGGGCAGTTGGTTGCGGGCCATGGGGGACGAAACCACTGATGCCTCGCGCGGTCCACGGTTTAACCATGCCGATCACGGGTTGGACGCTGCCATAGACGGGGCAGGCATCGTGTTTGGCCGTCTGACTCTGGCCATGCGAGATATCCGTTCCGGGCGTCTTGCAGCGCCATTTGACAGTTATATGAAAACCAAAAGCGGGTTTTATTTCGTCGCTCCGAAGCCATCCATGGAGTTGGAGCGGGTGCAGATATTCCGCAAATGGCTGTTGGCTCAGGCTGCAGAAGAGGCTGTGGAGATCGAGGCTTTCTTGGCCACCATGCGCTCCCTGTAGAACGTGTAAAGACCTGTGATCACAACGATGGCGCTTCCGATGAGTGCATAAGTGTCGGGTACTTCGCTCAGCACAAAAAAACCAAGGCCCAGCGCCCAGATCATGATGGAATAGCGGAATGGCGCAACGAAGCTCACGTCTCCATCTCTCATGGCCAGCACCGAACAGACGTAGCCACCCATAATCATGCTGGCTGCTAAAGCGAGATAAAGCCACTGTTGCGGGCCAACCGCCTGCCAGGTTTCTGTCAGTGACCCAACCGCGCCAAGTGTTGTGATGACCAAGGCGGTCAAAAGGCTGATCAGCAGTGACGGGATGGTTTTTGGCAAGCCGCGCGTGGTGAGATCACGCACTGTGACAAACAGTGCCGCTGCCAGTGCGAAGACCGAGAAGATCGTGAAGCCGTCTCCGCCGGGGCGGACGATGAGCATGACGCCCAAAAAACCGATGGCGATGGCTACGTAGCGACGCCATCCCACCTTTTGACCCAAGAAGAGCGCGCCCCCCAGTGTGATGGTGAGCGGCAGAATTTGTAGGATCGCGGTGACATTGGCCAACGGCATGGCCTGGAGGGCGGAGAGAAAGAACACCGTCGCGCCCGCTTCGCCCAAGCATCGCCATCGCACCAGGCGGTTGCTAATCACGCTGCGGATGCGGGGTAGGTCGCTGAGCAGGCCGAGATACCAGCAAGCGGCTGCGATGATTGTGCAGGCCAGTACTCCCCGCAGAAAAATCGCTTGAAAAAGCCCAAGGTCCGCGAAAACCAGTTTCATGAACAGATCGTTGAGGGCGAAGCTTGCCATGGAGACCATCATGAACACGGCGCCGCGCATGTTGGCGGTGTTGTCGGTCATTGTGATGTCTCTGATGCGTGCGGTTATCTGCACCGTCTATTCTAGTTTGTTCATGTGCCCAAACGAAAAAACCCGCTGACTGAGCAGCGGGTTTGTAATGCTTGGTTTGAGACCTTTCTCGGCCTCAGTCGTTTGTCGCTTACTGGCGAACGATGACTTTAGCGCCAACACCGACGCGATTGTACAGGTCGGTCACATCATCATTGGCCAAACGGATGCAGCCCGAAGACATGGCCTGACCGATCGTCCATGGCTGGTTGGTGCCATGAATGCGGTAAATGGTAGAGCCGATGTAGAGCGAACGTGCGCCCAGCGGATTGTTTGGGCCGCCGGGGTAATACGACTTCAACTGCTTGCCGGTCTCGCGCTTCACACGACGGATCATGCGGGCAGGGGGCGTCCAGCCTGGCCACTCCGCCTTACGGCTGATGCGGTGGGTGCCTGACCAACGAAAGCCGTCACGACCGACGCCAATGCCGTATTTCATGGCCTTGCCATTTCCCATCACGAAATAGAGGCGCTTCTCAGCTGTATCCACGATGATGGTGCCTTTGCGCTGTGAGCCCTTGTAGCTGACGATGCGTTTTTTGATGGGGGATTTGTTGGATGCGCCACGGGCACGATTGGGGCGATAGACTTCCCAAGAGCCGGTGCCCATGTTCCAATAACGCTCTCCAGCGGTGCGGGCTTCGGCTTCTGACGGCACAAGACCCGTTGTTCCGGTTGCGAGCAAGCCGAAACCTGCAAGTGCTGCGACAAAGAGTTTTTTCATGTTCGCTCTCTCCTGAAAATGAAGTGCGTCGCTCGACGGCTGATGTGCTTGCGACGCAGTGTGTCAGCCGGGGCGCCGACCGATTCATACGCGCCATTGTGGCATGTTGCGGCAAACTGTCTATCAGGCGCGCGTCAGTATTGTCTTAGTTTTGCCGCACTGCGGCAGTCTCGCCACAATATCGGCATCAAAATCACGTGAGTCGTGCAGGCCATAGCTCTGTTCCCTGCACTCGCTGAGTGTTGAGCGGCTAGCCGAGGTTCAATTCCTGAAAGAAATCATTGCCCTTATCGTCGATGACGATGAAGGCAGGAAAGTCTTCCACTTCGATACGCCAAACGGCTTCCATACCCAGCTCTTCGTACTCCACGACTTCGACATGTTTGATGCAGTCCTGTGCCAAGCGGGCGGCGGGGCCTCCAATGGAGCCTAGGTAAAATCCGCCGTGCTGCTTGCAGGCTTCGCGCACCTGACGAGAGCGATTGCCCTTTGCCAGCATCACCATCGATCCGCCAAAGGATTGGAACTGATCAACGTAAGAATCCATCCGGCCCGCCGTGGTCGGGCCAAAAGAGCCGGATGCCATCCCGGTTGGCGTTTTGGCGGGGCCTGCATAATAGACCGGATGGTCCTTCATGTATTGCGGCATGTCCTCACCCGCTTCCAGTCGGGCGCGTATTTTTGAGTGGGCAAGGTCGCGGGCCACGATGATCGTGCCGGTTAGCGAAAGTCGCGTTTTGACAGGATGTTTGGACAAATCAGCCAGAATTTCGGTCATGGGTTTAGAGAGGTCAACCTTCACCACATCTCCGGAAATGGCCTCTTCGTCCACGTCCGGCATGTATTTGGCTGGTTCTGTTTCCAATGCCTCCAAGAAAATACCGTCTTTGGTAATTTTACCGAGCACCTGACGGTCGGCAGAACAGGAAACGCCCAGACCGATGGGTAGGGATGCGCCGTGGCGCGGCAGGCGGATGACCCGCACGTCGTGGCAAAAATATTTGCCGCCAAATTGTGCCCCGACACCCATGGACTGTGTGAGCTTGTGCACCTCTTCTTCCATCGCCAAATCGCGGAACGCATGACCGGTTTCCGAGCCCTCCGTTGGCAGACCGTCAAGATAACGCGTGGAGGCAAGTTTCACGGTCTTAAGACATTGCTCGGCAGAGGTGCCGCCGATCACTATGGCCAGATGGTAGGGGGGGCAGGCGGCCGTGCCGAGTGTCAGGATTTTTTCTTGCAGAAAAGCGATCATCCGGTCATGGGTCAGCAGGGAAGGTGTGCCTTGATAAAAAAAGGTCTTGTTGGCCGATCCACCGCCTTTTGCGATAAACTGGAACTTGTAGCTGTCATCCCCTTCGCTGTAGATGTCGATCTGGGCTGGCAGATTGTTCTTTGTGTTGGTCTCTTCAAACATCGCAAGCGGGGCCAGTTGCGAATAGCGCAGGTTCTTCTTTTCATAGGCGTCCAAAACGCCGGAACTGAGCGCATTTTCATCAGACCCGTTGGTCAGCACGTGGCGACCCCGTTTGCCCATAATGATGGCAGTGCCGGTATCCTGGCACATAGGCAGCACACCGCCTGCCGCGATGTTGGCATTTTTGAGCAGGTCGTAAGCCACAAACCGGTCGTTTTGAGTGGCCTCTTCGTCTTCCAAAATGGACGCCAGTTGTTTCAGGTGTCCGGGCCGCAGCAGATGGTTGATGTCCATGAAAGCCTGTTCCGCCAACAGCCGGATGCCTTCTTCATCCACCTCCAAAAAGCTGCGCCCCCCCGCCTCGATGGTGCGCACGTAGTCGCCCGACAGTTTGCGATAGGGCGTGGTGTCTTCGCCCACCGGAAATAGATCGACATGGCGGCTTTGGTTTTGTGGTGCAGTGTCTGACATGTGTGGCGGTTCCGACCAGAAAAGAGGACTTGTGGCCTCTTACCGTGATGCACCATGGGAGGGCAAATAAGACCTTGGGGGTGGAAACCGAGGAGACCATGCGTCAGCAATCTGTCCTGTCAGACTGCGCAATTGTGGAACCGGCTGCCGTTTCAGTAGTGTTTGCAGTCACCTGCTCTGTGCTGTAATTGACGCAACGGAAAGCTAAAGGGGTGGACGCCAAGTGCGTCGGGGCGACGGATGGGCGACAAAAAGACGGTTTGGTGGATGGAAGGCGAGGGCGAGCTGCGCAAGCGGCGCATCATCGCTTCTTTTTTGTATTTGGTTATGCCGTCTGACGGTCAAAATCATCCAAAAGAGCTGGATCGGTTCGCGCGCATATTGGCTGATGATTTCAATCTCAGCGAACGGGAACTGTATGATCTTGTCCAGATCGCCCAAGAAGCCGATCCGCGTGGCCATGCGCTGGAGCAGATGTCTACCGTATTGAAACGAGAAGCCAGCCGGGAAGAGGTGCTGAACCTGCTCTCACACATGTGGGAAATGGTGTTTGCAGACGGCCGCATGCATGAGTTGGAAATAGTTTTCGTTGAGCGCGTTGCAAAGCTTCTGGATATTCCACAGGACGATCTTGTGGCCGCGATGCAGTCGTAAAAGCGTTGGCATGAGTGGCTCGCAGCGGTTCCAAAACGGTCATCCGTACCTATAAGACGATTCCTAATACTCCTGTTTCCATTGAGACCAATGCCAACCTCACCTAAGCGCGCCCGCGCAATCCTATTTGATCTTGATGGCACTCTGGTCGACAGCAATCGCGATCTCGTCCCGACGCTGAACCGCGTTGTGGCGCTTGATGGCGTGCCACCGACGTCCCTTGACGATGTTGGCCACGTTGTGGGGCAGGGTGCAATGGCGATGATTGCCCGTGCCTTCGCGCTCCACGGCGTGCCTTTGGAATCCGCGCGCCACAAGGAACTGCTAGCCCTGTATCTCGAGGACTATGAGCAGCACCTAGCCGATGAGACTGTGTTTTTTGACGGTGCGTTGGAGGCTTTGGATTTGCTGGAAGCAGACGGTTGGCAGCTGCACGTCTGCACCAACAAATATGAGCATCTGGCCCGTAAACTGCTGAATGCGCTGGGTGAGAGCGGTCGCTTTGGAACGATCACCGGAGGGGATACGTTTGCCGTCAAAAAACCTGATCCGAGCCACTTGATTGAGACCGCTCGCTTGGCTGGTGTGGACCCTTTTCGCTGCATAATGGTTGGGGACAATATCAACGATATCGCTGCCGCGCAGGCCGCAAAAATGCCGGTTGTAGCGGTCACATTTGGCTATAGCGACGTGCCCGTGAAGACGTTGGGGCCAGACGCAATCATCTCCCATTTCCAAGACTTGCCGAATGCCGTAACGGTCTTGAGCCAAGAAGATCCGCGTTTCTCTTGATATGGCTATTGCTGATGGCTTGACGCGGCACACGCAGCGCCATACACGACACGGCGTCTGCGAACGCGTTCGCAGTACGGGCGATTAGCTCAGCGGGAGAGCACTGCCTTCACACGGCAGGGGTCACTGGTTCAATCCCAGTATCGCCCACCATCGGATTTCCGCAGTCCATCGCTCACACTCATGTCTTTGGTTCCAACTTTCGGATTTGTGGCGACCTATGAGCGATGCGCTGAAACAAAAGGCCGGTGAGGCCGCCCTTCAATTTATCAAAGACGGCATGGTGGTCGGGATCGGCACCGGATCAACCGCAGAAGCCTTTATCCGCGCACTTGCACCCGCGGTCGCCGACGGCCTTTCGATCATCGGCGTTCCGACCTCGGTTAAGTCGGAGGCTTTGTGCCGTGAACTGGGCATCCCGTTGGCGACTTTGGAAGAGCAGCCGGTGCTCGATATTACGGTCGACGGCGCAGACGAGTTGGATGCCGACCTAAACCTGATCAAGGGGGCGGGTGGCGCGCTGCTGCGCGAAAAAATCGTTGCCCAAGCCTCCCGTGAGATGATCGTGATTGCAGATCAATCAAAGGTGGTGGACCGCCTTGGCGAATTTCCCTTGTCTATTGAGGTCAACACATTTGGTCTTGAAGCTACGCGGCAAGCGATCCTAGCCATGGCTGATGGCATGTTTCCGCCAGGAGCGCTCAAACTGCGGTGCAATGCGGATGGCACGCCCTATGTGACAGATGGTGGGCATTTTATTTTTGACGCATCTTTTGGCCGTATTCTTGATCCACGTGCGCTCACGCAACGCCTCAACCTGATACCAGGCGTGGTTGAAAACGGGCTGTTTGTCGGACTGGCCAGCAAAGCCATCATCGCCGGAGAAGACGGTGTCGAAGTGCTGGAAAGTCCCTCTGCCTCCTGATATTTGTTTCACACTCACCCGTTTTGTTTGACCGCGCGGCGCAACCAATCCTTTTTCGGAGCACCATCCAATATGACTTCTAAATTGTTCAACATCGCAGCCGCTGCTCTCATGTCCTTTGGGGCTGCTGTCGTGCTGGATGCCGGTTCGGCGCAAGTGTCTGCGCAAGATATTTCGGCGTCCCACACGGGTGCCGCTCGCAAGGCGCTCACCGCGTCCCGCGCCACAACGTCGTTTGATGGTATCTTGATCAACGCGGCCACTGCGCTAAAGAACCAGTTGTCTTCCACCAATCCGGACAAGTCTGACGAAATTTCCAACGTTGTTGATGAAGAGGCTATCGCCTTGGCCGCCCGTCGCGCCGATTTGGAAAATGAGGCGGCCCGGATTTTTGCATCCACTTTTAGTGAAGCGGAACTGAACCAGATTGAGAGTTTTTTCCAATCCGAAGCCGGTAAGAAGTATCTGGACTCAGCTCCGATCCTCGCGCGGGAATTACAAAAGTCTGCACGGGTTTGGGCGAACGGTATCCAGCGTGATTTGACACAGAACGTGACCAAAAAGCTGAGCGAAGCCAGCAACTAACCTAATCGGCCTTCCGTTCTTACAAGTCTGTAACGGGCTTGTCCGGATGCACAAGCCAGTGAGGGGGATCACATCCCGATCACTGGCTTTTTTGTGTCCGGGTGGTTGGGTCGATTGCGCAAGCCGCTTTCGCCCACTATTTGAAACACCAAGATTTCTCACATCCCCTTTGGTGCTTCATGAGCCAGTCTGCTTCTTACGATTATGATTTGTTCGTTATTGGCGGCGGTTCGGGGGGCGTGCGGGCCGCACGGCGGGCGGGGGGGCTCGGTAAGAAAGTCGGCATTGCCGAAGTGAGCCGTTACGGTGGCACTTGTGTGATCCGGGGCTGCGTTCCCAAAAAGCTTTACGTTTACGCTTCCACGTTTTCTGAGGTTTTTGAAGATGCGGAAGGGTATGGCTGGAGCGTCGGAGAGACGTCTTTTGACTGGAAAAAACTGGTCAACCGAAAAGAAGCCGAAATTACCCGTTTGGAAGGGCTTTATCGCAAAGGTCTACTGGGCGCTGGGGTCGAGGTCTTTGACACGCGCGCACGATTGATCGGCCCTCATGAAGTGGTTCTGGAATCGGAAGGGCGGACGGTCACGGCGGAAAAGATCATTATCGCCGTGGGTGGCACGCCCAATCCTCATGCGGACCTGCCGGGGCATGAACTCGCCATCACATCGGATGCGGCTTTTGATCTGGACGCGTTGCCGAAGAGCATTGTGATTGCAGGCGCGGGTTACATCGCGATTGAGTTTGCCGGAATTTTTAACGGTCTTGGGGTGGACACCACAATCCTGTACCGGGGGCCGGAAATCCTGTCCGGCTTTGACAATGACATGCGTACTCAACTTCACGCAGAATATGAGAAACGCGGCATCAAAATTATCACCGAGCAGATTTTTGCCAAACTTGAACGTCGCACAGATGGCCGCATCGACGCGCATCTTTCCGGTGGTGATGTGTTGGACGTGGATCAGGTGATGTTTGCCTTGGGTCGTAAGCCGCTCACCCAAAATCTGGGTCTCGAAGAAGCGGGTGTTCAGACGGATGCCAAGGGCAATATCCCGGTGGATGCCTATTCAAAAACCAATGTCGACAGCATTTGGGCGCTGGGCGATGTGACGGATCGCGTACAGCTAACGCCGGTGGCGATCCATGAGGCCATGTGCTTCATCTCGACGGAGTATCACGGTGTCCCGCAAAGCCCCGATCATGATATGATCGCGACTGCGGTGTTCTCCCACCCTGAAATTGGCACGGTGGGCATGACCGAAGAAGAAGCTGCTGAAAAATTTGATCGCATCGCGGTTTTCAAAGCGGATTTTCGTGCCATGCGATACGTGTTGGCAGAGCGCGATACGCGGATGATCATGAAGATCATTGTGAATGCGGAAGACGATACGGTTTTGGGTGTGCACGTTTTGGGACCTGATGCGGGTGAGATGGCACAATTGGTGGCCATTGCAATGAAAATGGGCGCGAAAAAGGCTGATTTTGATCGCACAATGGCGCTTCATCCATCGGCTGCCGAAGAGCTAGTGACGATGTATGAACCAAGCTACTTTGTGGAGCGTGGTGTTAAGTTGAAAGCTGCTTGAGCGCGGCATTTGCCGCGCTCTCCGTTCCTTCTGGCATTTTCCCATGCAGCAACCAGTCGGTCAGGACTGGCCAATGGGTCGTTTTGTGCCCCTTGCGAAAAAAGCCCAGGTGCCCAATAGGTCCACTGCTGTTTGGCCGCACTGTGAGCAGTCGTAGATCAGTGCCGGTATAGTGCCGTAGGAAGTCCAGCACCGCCCGGCGTGTGCCCCAAAGATCGTCGGCCACGTGGATCGCCAAGAATGGCATGGTCACGTCCTTAAACAGTGCCGTTTCCGAGACCGAAGGATCATCAAAAAAGTAGTTGGGTGATGCGATCCATTTCGCCCAATCAAGCATTACTCCGCCGGGCATGGCCTCTCCGACGCTCAACGATTTCGGAATGCTGCCCAAAACCGTCGCCAGTGCTCGGCCCATCACTTGGGTTTGCGCCCAAACCCGCCAAGGTTGATCCGTGCCTTTCCAATAGCCGGACATCGTCGCGACCGTTCCGTAGCGGACAAAATTTGACGAGGCGGCGGTAAGGCCCGGCGCCTGCCCACCATAGGAATGGCCACACCCAACCAAGTCATGGTGGGGAAACTGTTCCAACATGATGTCGATAGCAGCTTTGAAATCCAGCCGTGCCCAGTCAGCCATCTGCAATGTGCGCCGTCGTGTCGGATCACCGGCGGACCGTCCAATGCCGCGATAGTCATAAGTCAGCACAGCAGCAGCACCCTGTTCCACAAGATGGCGCGCATAATTCCAATAAAACCCCTCTGGCACGGCGGCGGCGCCAGAGACGATGATAACGGGTGCGCTTTGCGCATTTACGCTTGAGGAGGTGGACCGAAACAGCTTGCCGTGAAGCATCCAGTCTTTGTCCGCCGGGAAAGTGATGAGGGTTTCTTCGATTATCAAAGTTGACTGATCAATCGTCTCTCGGTCTTCAACCCCCATCTATTCATCCAACCGGCCAGTGTGTGATTGCGAAACCTTATTAACGCTTACGTAAATGTCAATTTCACTCCGGCGGTCTGTTGTTCTGGATTGCGCACCCTGAATGCGTTGTCGGGTTTACGGACATGGGTCAGACCAATCTGCTCTTGCTTCGTTCCTGCGCGTGCTTTCATGTGGGTCGTTAAAGATCAAAAGCATCGGACCAAACTGTTCATGAGTTCATCGATCTTCGG
>JBCBYZ010000022.1:0-31688 GCA_039815595.1 Pseudomonadota bacterium
AGCCGCGCTGTTCCAGTACATCAACGGCTTCTACAACAGCCGCCGAAGGCACTCAGCAATAGGAGGAATGGCACACATCAAATTCGAACAAAACACGAGCTAAACGAGAACCGGATGCGGAAATAAAACGGGACAAGTCCATATCGAGCCATCGCATCAGAATGTAAAAAAAGCCCGCTGAGAGATCAGCGGGCTTTTTGCATTTTAGAACGCTAATCCGTTTTACCCCATGGTGGGGATAGAGAACTCCGCGCCGTCTTTGATGCCGGATGGCCAGCGGGACGTTATGGTTTTTGTGCGGGTGTAGAAGCGGAAGGCGTCCGGACCGTGTTGGTTTAAATCGCCAAAGCCGGAGCGTTTCCAACCGCCAAAAGTGTAGTAGGCCAATGGCACCGGGATTGGCACGTTCACGCCAACCATTCCGATATTAATGCGGTTGGAAAAATCGCGCGCCGCGTCGCCGTCCCTGGTGAAGATCGCAACGCCGTTTCCGTATTCATGGCTCATGGCCAGGTCGAGACCTTCCTCATAGTCCTTCGCGCGCACCACCGAGAGGACGGGACCAAAGATTTCTTCCTTGTAGATCGACATGTCTTTTGTGACACGATCGAAAAGGCAAGCACCCATGAAGAAACCGTCTTCATAACCCTGCATGGAGAACCCCCGCCCGTCTACGACGAGGTCCGCCCCTTCGGCCTCTCCGGCGTCGATATAGCCTTTAACGCGTGTGTGGGCTTCTTTGGTGACCAGAGGGCCGAAGTCAACGTCGTCGCCAGCGGTGTAAGGTCCAATTTTCAACGCTTCCACGCGAGGGGCCAGTTTCTCGATCAAGCGGTCTGCTGTCTCCTCACCGACAGGGACGGCTACGGACACAGCCATGCAGCGTTCGCCTGCTGCGCCATAGCCTGCACCGATAAGCGCATCGACGGCTTGGTCCATGTCGGCATCGGGCATGATGATCATGTGGTTTTTGGCACCACCAAAACACTGTACGCGCTTTCCATTGGCGCAGCCGCGCGTGTAAACATATTCCGCGATGGGCGTTGAGCCGACGAAACCGACCGCCATGATGTCCTCATGGTCGAGGATGCCGTCCACCGCTTCTTTGTCCCCATGCACCACGTTCAAGATCCCGTCGGGCAGTCCGGCCTCGGTCATCAGTTCGGCCAGCATCACCGGCACCGACGGATCACGCTCGGACGGCTTTAAGATAAAGGCATTGCCGCAAACGATAGCCGGGCAGAACTTCCACATGGGGATCATCGCAGGGAAGTTGAACGGCGTGATGCCAGCGGCAACACCCAATGGTTGGCGGACGGAGTGCATGTCGATGCCGGGGCCTGCGCCTTCCGAAAACTCGCCCTTCAACAGATGCGGCGCACCAATGCAGAACTCCGCCACTTCCAGACCACGGATCACGTCGCCCTTTGCGTCCGGAATGGTCTTTCCATGTTCCCGAGAAAGCGCCTCCGCCAGCTTGTCCATGTCGCGGTGCAAAAGGTCCACGAACTTCATCATCACACGGGCGCGTTTTTGAGGGTTCTGAGCAGCCCATGCCGGCTGAGCGGCTTTCGCGTTTGCGATGGCGGCGTTGAGTTCTGCGGCGGAGGCCAGCGGCACCTGCGCCTGGGGCTCTCCGGTAGCCGGATTGAATACATCAGCCGTCCGTCCAGAGGTGCCCTCGACGTGTTTGCCGCCGATATAGTGGTGAATGGTTTCCATGATGTCCTCCGGATCGGCTGCGTGTCTTGCTGCCTTCAAATATGGTTTCGGCGCAACCTAGAGCTAATCCTGATGTGTTTGAAGCGTTGATTGGCATCAGCGTTCAGTTTGAACACCATCTCAGCGGTTGCAGGCCAAGTTACGCGCCACGTCGCTGGTGCGGACGTCACTTTCATACGCAATGGGAGGAGGCTTGCATTGAAATGCGCGCCGCAACGGTTATGCGGTTTGCGTTTTCCACTTTGAGGGCCGCCTTGAGACCAAAGTTTTTGCTTCCGGCCGTTGAGGAACACGTAGGTTCGCCGACCGTTTGGCGCTTTCATAGGCAACGATCACCGGGTCGGGGGCAAGTAGCTCTGAAGTGGCGAGAACTCTGGTTGAGGGCACGCCTAGGCTATGAACTAGAGGGCGGAGAGGCGCGCTCACGAGCATGGCAATCGGTGCCGCCAGCACGAGACTGAAGGCGATGGGAACGAGCCACAGGGAAATCACGCCAAGACCGATGCCGAGGCTCAGCAGAGCGCCAGAAACCGTCTCTACCCAATGGAACCGAAGAAGGGTGAACAGCCCCGCGCGGGTGCCGTTGCGGTTCTGCGGTGCCCAACCGGTGTCCAAGTTAAACGCCGTGCGCAAAAGCCCCATCACATGTTGCACCATCATGATGGGCGCGAGCAGCACTGACAAAACAATTTCGGTCGCAGCGGAGGCCATGAATATCAGTGGGCCCCCATGGCGTTTGAGGCCGCGTTCGGTACGCCAGGTTGCGATGAGACCGAAAATTTTCGGTAAGAGCAAAAGACCGAGCATGAAGGCCAGCACCACCCCACGGCTGACCGCGTCCATTTGCGGCCAGACTGGAAAGAGTGGGTTTGTATCGGTGAAATATCGGAAAACCGTTTCGCTTTCACTGCGGCCCAGCAGCGCCCATACAATGAGCAGAACAAACCAGCAGGCTGACGCCACATAGGCCATCGCGCCTTGCACCATATGAAAGCGCGACACCGGATGGAAACCGGCGGAGTTCACCAGTTTGAGGTGTTGCAGATTTCCCTGACACCAGCGGCGGTCCCGCAGCACATAGTCCAGCAGGGTTTGCGGGGTTTCCTCGTAGCTTGATTCCAGGTCCGGGTCGATCTCAACCGCCCACCCGGCGCGGCGCAGTAAAGCGGCCTCAACAAAATCGTGGCTCTTGATCGTGCCGCCTAAAGCCCCTTTTCCCGGGAGTTTGGGTAGCCCTGCGCATTTGGCGAAGGCCTTTGTGCGTATGATTGCGTTATGGCCCCAATAGTTGCCGGCATCGGCGGACCAACGGTCCAACCCACGCCCGAGAACCGGTCCATAGATGTTGTTTGAAAACTGCAGCACGCGGGCAAACAGAGTATCCCCACCCATCAGGCGAGGCACGGTCTGGATCATGCCGGTCTGCGGTTTCCCAGCTAGGTCGTCGCTAAGCGCCACGATCGTGTTGCTGGTCATGAGACTGTCGGCATCCAATGTGATGAAGGCGTCCCAAGCTCCGCCCCAAGTGCTTACCCAGTCACGAATGTTGCCGGTCTTGCGTTCCGTGTTTTTAGCACGGCGGCGATAGAAAACCGGGACGGCGCCCACACCTTCATGTTTGAGACGGTTGAACGCTTCCGCTTCGCCTCGTGCGATGGCTTCATCCCGCGTGTCTGACAGCACGAAGAATGCGTAGCGATGGTCGCAACGCATTGCTTCAAGTTGCTGTTTCATGGCTGATAGACGTGCGAAGACCGCTGCCACGTCTTCGTTGTAGATCGGCACCAAGAGCGCAACATCAAGCGCTCTATGGCTGGATGGCTGCTGCACCTTGGCGCGCTTTTGCGGCAGCAGCAGGCCGACTGTTCCAGCGGCTACAGAAATCGCCACCCAAAACGCGGAGAACCCAACGAGGCCCAACATCACTATTTCAGCGGCCACGAACCCGTCTTTTTCAAACCAATCGTAGAAGATACCCATCAACACACATACAGTCAGCAAGGCGGGCACCACAGTCATCAAGCGGAACCAGCGAGTGTGACGCTCCGGCTTTAAGAGACGGGTGGTTTGGTCGTGAAACGGCTTGGATAGATCCTGTGTCGGCATGGCCAACGGCGCGGGTGCGGGCATTGTCTTAAAGGGGAGGTGGTTATGCGCGGTCATTTCGTCCACCGATACAGCCACACTTCGGACGCAGGCTGCCCATCCATCAGCAATTGGGCGCGCAGTTCCACAGAGTCGCGGTCACCGGGGTCAAAGGGAAAAGCCAGCCGCAACCCGCCGGTCTCGGGGCTAAACTTCAACACGCCTTTTTCCGCTTTGCCGCCATTGGAACTGGTGTGCACCGTGACGCGGCTGAGGTCGTCTGGGATGCCATCCGGTCGCGTGAATTCAATCATCGCTATGCGCCCTTCATGAAACAGACGCGCGCCCATGCGGGTGTCCACCACCCGCGCTAAGCCATTGTCCGGCGCAGGATCACTGGACCAAAGCAAACGGTATGAAAAATCGTGCTGCTGGCCTGCAGCCAACGGCTCCCGTGGACGCCAATAGGCAACGATATTGTCGTAGATTTCTTTGTCAGCGGGTATTTCCACCAAGGTCACAGCCCCTTCGCCCCAACCCTCGCCGGGGATGACCAAAAGCCCGGGCCTGGAATGATAGTTGGCTTCGAAGTCGCCGTAGTCCCGTAATTCACGGGGCCTTTGCATGAGGCCAAACGCTTTGGGGTTGGTGTCTACAAACGACGAGACCTGCAATTGCTTGGGGTTGGCCAAGGGCCGCCACAATCGCTCACCTGCGCCGTTTTCGATCATCAAGCCGTCCGAATCGTGGACCGCAGGCCGGTAATCATCGAACCGGTCTCTGTTGGTCTGGTCGAACAAAAACATGCTGGTTTCAGCTGCGATGCCCGCGTGTGTGAGGTCTATCCGGGGAAACAGACTGGCGCTCACATCCATCTGTGTGTCGTTGCCCGGCGCGATCTTGAAGGAATAAAGACCGGCCACGCTGGGGGAATCCATCAAGGCATGGACGGTGATCATCGTTGCGCCGGGTTGTGGCTGTTCGATCCAAAACTGGCGAAAATCGGGAAACTCTTCTCCCTCCGCATCGCCTGTGCGCAGCGCGAGACCACGGGCGGACAGGCCGTAGGAATGCCCTCTGCCGACCGCACGGAAATAGCTGGCCCCTTGAAACACCACAAACTCGTCTTTGCGCTGTGGATCGTTGATGGCTGCTCGTATGCGAAAGCCGGAAAAGCCAAGTGTGTCGTCATTGGGCAGGTCTGGAACAGGTTCACCGCGTACAAACAGAGCCTTATCGAACTGGATCGCTCTTTGTTGGTCACCTTCCACGATGCTGACCTGAATGGGGCGCGGAAAGTACAAGCCGGGTGCGAAAAACTCGGTCACAAAAGGCAAGTCAGTGTTACCCCACAGGCCTTTGTCCGGATCAAAGTTGATCGCCCGATACTGGCTGTAAGTCAGGTTGCGCCAGGGTTCCGAAACTTCTGGCACTTGTTCAAAATCCTGCTCGCTCAGGCGCTTGACCTGTTGGAGCAAAGCTTCTCGGGAAAAAGGCAGGGGTGGTCCAAGTTTCACCGCTTCCTCTCCAACGGCGTCACCATCCACCTGTCCGGCCCAAGCTGAGCTGCCAGAGACTGCGGACGCAGACGACAGTGCAAGAGCCATGTTCAGAACGGTCCGTCTGTTGATCATCAGTTTGAGCGCTTTCGCAGTGTTGCAGTGTGAATGCATCCATAAGGATGCATGAGGCAGTTTTGGTGGTCTCTAGTCGGTTTTGTTTGCCACGCTGCCGGAGGACAGCGCAGCGCCACTCGCGCCTGCCGAACGACTGTGTGATGCAGAATGTGGAGCGGATGTGGCAGGCTTTCGCCATGGCTGTGATTTGAACCACGCGACGGTGTAGGCCACGGCAATCAATGTGGCGAACCCACCCAAATTGCCAAGCAAAACTGTAAACCAATCGGTGCCGCGCACCCTAAAAATCATGCCAACAAACTGCGCCACGATAAGCGATGAAATGAACACGGCCAAAGATTGCTGTCCGACCTTGCGAATCATATCGACGATTATTTCATAACGACCCCAATCGCTTAGCCGTGATCCCATGGGGCCAACAGCCACCCAAGACACGTAGGCCAGTGCTAAAAAATGCACGTAGCGCAGGATGCCGAAGGAGCTCTTGCCGGTCAGCGGCTTCAGGGCCTGAGCCGCCTCCTGCAGCATGGGGACTTCCCGTAAGATCCTGAAATATGCGAAAGGAACAGTGATTAACAAAATCGCGATTGCGGCTGCGACGAGTCCCTTTGTAACCGGTGGTTGGGGCAACCAGCCGCGCATGAAGGCAAAACCGGTAAAGAACACAAGTTGCCAACCGAAGGGATTGAAGAACCATTGTCGCGCTGACCACGGTTCGGCTGGAAAGTTGAGAGGGGACATGCCCACCAATTGCAGGTTGGCCAGCATCCAAACCGAGATCACAAACGCGGCTACCAAGCCCAGGTGGACGCGCGCCAGGCCCATCACCACCGGTACCATGGCCAGGATGACCAGATACATGGGCAGAATATCAAAATAGTTGGGCACATAGGTAAGGGTGAACAGCCCGATCATCAGATCGGGCGTTTTGGAATAAAAATGCTGCAGGTTGAGCGCGTTGACGTGCAGTCCTTTGAAGGTCGGGCCGGTTAGTGTTCCGATCTGGTCGAATATGGTTACCAGCAGCAAGACTGCCAGAAAAAGCCCAATATGCGCCCAATAGACTTGCCAGACGCGGTGAGCGATGCGTGCAAAGCCCATCCACCATCCGCGCTTTTGAAACACGGCACCGAAGGCCAGCGCAGAAGCCATGCCGGAACAGAAAACAAAAATCTCGGTCGCATCTGAGAAGCCAAAGCGTGCCGGAATCCATAAGGCCCAAAAATCGCGCGGTGTGTGGGCGATGAAGATGATGAACATGGCAATGCCGCGAAAGAAATCGAGACGCGGGTCCCGTACCTTCACGGGAGCAAGTGGCTTGCCAACGGATGATGTCATCGACGGAGTGTGTGTCACTGCCATGTATCAAGACTGCTCATTTATTGCGGCTGTCGCGATGATCGCAATGAGCATTGAACCTGTGTTCGAACCGGGCCGAGATGGAAGGGGAGAAACCATGGACTTGTGTTTTTACTGAGCGTTTTGTTGCGCTTTAGATTCATCAGTTCGACGCGTTGGCTGCTGACCAGTTGCGACTGCTCCGATATCTATCCCTACTCCGCCGGAACCGCGCTGGCGAGACTGCTTGAGTTCATAATCGAATGGATCAGTTCTTGGCGGCTGCTGGCGAAACTGTCTTCCCGTCCTGCCCGTTGCCGAGTTCTGGCGTTCAACAGGTTTTCAGCTTCCTCAAAACAACCGGCTCGGATCGCAGATTCCACGGTGAGGCGCTCAAAGACATCGCGCTGGGCATGGCTGCCACCGATGGTTTGCATTTGATCATGGCCCTTGCGCAGATTGCGGAAGGCACCTGCGTAGTCGCCTTCGCCGAAGCACTCTAAGCCCTGAGCAGCTGTAAGACCGGGGGCGGCCATAATCATGGCCATCTCGTTGGCTTGAGTTTTTGCATCCATTTTCATGCGTGTCAGAAGACTTTTCATGGCTTGGCGACGGTTGCCGCCGATCAGCGCCAAGATGTAGTGCAAATCTGCGAAGGCGAGACAGCCATCGCCCGTGCGACGTTCGGCAATGTCGGCCAGTTCTTCCCAGCGGGTGCCGACCGATTGACCTTCCAGTTCCAAACGGGAAAGAAGCGACGCGGCGTTGGAAATATCGCGGTAATCGTCCGTCTTATCGGCACGGATGTGGCTATCATAGAGCGCAAACACCTCGCTGTAGGCACCTTTATCGAGATACAGCAGAGCGAGATGCCACCACACATGGTAACGGAAATTGTTGCAGTGCTGCCAAGCGTTGGTCTGGCTGGACAACCAGTTGATCCCGGCATCTGTCTGGTGGGTCATGTCATACACATGCGCCACCGCGTGCAGTCCCCATGCGTCGTCTGGCTGATGTTGGACGGCCTGTCTGCCGACGGCCTCGGCACGGTCGTAGTCGCCCGTCTCTTCTAGTGTAAATGCGTGACAACCCAGCGCGTAGCCATACGCCATATGAGATTGCTGCAGACGGGTAAGAACGCCTTCGATGGAACCGCGCATGCCTGCCGCATCGCCCAAGACAAAACGGATCGCTTGAACCAATTTCATGGCCAAGGCATCTTCGGGATTGGTTGCCAGCCATGTGTCGATGACATGTACTGCCGTTTTTGGGGAACCGGCGTTCCAAGCTGACAGGGCTTTTAGAAACACGGTTTCGCGCTGGGAGATCGGTCTGCGTTCAATCGCTTGGTGTGCTTCGGATTCGGCCGACCTTGCGACATCCATCATTTCGCTTCGGCCAAGCAGCAGGCAAAACAGCCCTTTGCAGATGATGGGCAGCGCAAAATCCGGGTCGCTACCGATTGCTTTTGCCAGATGATCGGGTGTGCTGGCACCGTGGGCCAGAAAGGCCAATTGAGCGGCGTTCCAAGCTGCGATGTCCGTTTGGTCACAGGTGGTGAGGGGTGACCCGAAACAATCGAACTCCAGCGTCATATAGCAAACCTTCTCACTGACTGTGCCATTCCGATGTCTGCCTCACGTGGCAAAACGGCAAATAAAGCCCCGTGACATTCCCGTGAAGAGACGTGCTCGGGAACAGCCGCCTAACCGATTGCCTGACTGCGCGTCTTGCCCGACAAGAGGAGGCTGCCACTGACCCGTTCGACCTCGACTAAGCGGGTCGAATTGGGGCTTATTGGTGTCGAAGGGTGTTAGAGAGCGATCAAATGCGTGTGTCAGTTCCGTCATCAAGCGTGTCCGGCAGGTCTGACAGGTCTGTCGTTCCTCCCGTGCAGTGGTGGGCTCTCGGCATTGCTGTGGCGGCTGTGGTTTGGACCATGGTGCAAGCGTCCAGCTTCGGCGGGATGCGCTCGATTATTGCCGTCATGATCGGGGCTTTTGCCGGGCTGTGTTTGTATCACGCCTCTTTTGGTTTTACGTCAGCGTGGCGGCGGATTGTGACCGAAAAGCGCGGTGCCGGATTGCGGGCGCAAATGGTGCTGTTTGCGCTGGTATGTGTGGTCTCCTATCCGCTGCTTTCCGTTGGCACCACTGGCCTGCCGGAGGGTTTAAGAGCCGGTGGATTTGTGTTCCCGTTTGGGGTGGCGGCAGCCATTGGTGCGTTTCTGTTTGGCGCTGGTATGCAGTTCGGTGGCGGCTGCGGATCAGGAACACTGTTTACCGCCGGGGGCGGCAGCAGTCGTATGGTGATCACGTTGGCGGCGTTTATTGTCGGCTCACTGATCGCCACCGCGCATCTGCCCTGGTGGAACACGTTGCCAAGGTTTCCAGCCGTATCCATCGTCAAGACATTGGGGGTCGCTGGCGCGCTTGCGGTGCTGCTCACATTTGTTGCTACGGTTTGGTGGGTGACACTGCGGATTGAAAAACGTGCTCATGGAGCCGTGGAGCTTGCCCGGAGCACTGGCAGCCTGCTGCGTGGGCCTTGGGCGCTTTGGTTGGGGGTTGCCGGGCTTGCCATCGTCAGCGTGGCTACAATCCTCACACTGGGCCGCCCATGGGGCATTACGTCGGGCTTCGCGCTGTGGGGCGCGAAGATCGCAACCGGAGCAGGCGTTGATGTGGTCTCTTGGCCCTATTGGAGCGGGCAGTCTGCGCGACTGGAGCGCAGTGTTTTTTCCGACAGCACGTCGATCATGAATTTTGGGATCATTTTTGGCGCTATGGCCGCCTCAGCGCTGGCATCGAAATACCGGCCCACACTGTCCCTGACCGGCAAAGACGTCGCAACTGCCATCATCGGCGGTCTCGCCATGGGGTACGGAGCGCGGCTGGCCTATGGTTGTAATATCGGAGCTTATCTGGGCGGCATCGTCTCTGGCAGTTTACACGGTTGGTGGTGGGCGGTCTTCGCTTTCACCGGCAGTTCACTCGCTGCCCGCTGGCGTATGCGCACGGGGATTTAGAACGTGCCGTCATAGGCGCGGCGTCCGATGCGGCAGGCCAAAACTGTATAGGTGTCTCGGGTCAATGCGGCTTCCGCTTCTTTGGCGAGCGTTGCTGCATCGTCGATCCAGACACCGTGGCCGCCCATGGCGTTGGCCACGCCCACAAAATCCGTGCCGTCAAAGTCCACGCCGACATTGGGGCGCTGGGTGTTGCGCTGTTTCAGTTCGATGAGGGCCAGACTTTCGTCCACCAAAACGCAGATGATGATCGGCAGTTTCATGTCCCGCAGGGTGGCAAGTTCCCCCAAGCCCATCTCCAACCCCGCATCGCCCACGAAAGCGCAAACGGGGGTATCCGGCTTGGCCAGTTTGTAGCCGCCCGCCAATGGCACGGCACACCCCATGGTGCATAGAGCCGTGGATTGCAGGAAGGCGTGGGGGAAGGTGGAGACCCAAGTTTGAGACAGCAGGATGCGGTGGGCACCACTGTCGGCTGTGATGACCGTCTCGACTGGCAGTGTGTCGTTGAGCGTTTTGAAAACCTGCCCTGGGCCGAAACCTGTGGCGGGTGTGAAGGCGTCCTCCAGTGCGGCTTTTGCGCTGGCAAGCGTGTCGCCTTCCCAGACGGGTGTTGGCTGCATGGCTGCGCCCAAAAGGGCTAGGGTGGGGATCGTGCTTCCGTGAAATGTGACGTCGGTTCTGTGCATTCCATGCAGGCGCAGGTTAGGCGTTATGTCTATAACAGTGGCGTCTTCGCCAAACGGGTCACGCCAGCCGATGCGCATTTCGATGGGGTCGTAGCCCACCAGCAACACGCAGTCTGCCCCCTTTAAGATCGGCAGAACGATCCCGTCAGACTTTGGTGACAAGCCATGGCCGCCCAATGACAAGGGGTGCGTTTCCGGAATCAGCCCCTTGCCCTTGTAGGTGGTGACGACCGGTATGTTGAACCGCTGAGCGAAATCGATCAGCGCGCCGGAGGCCCCCTCGTTGACCGCGTCCACACCTGCCAAAATGATCGGGCGAGACGCCATGTTGAGCGCCGTGATCGCTTCCCCCAACGGGTTGCTGGCTGCGGGTATGCTTGGGGCTGGCGCGGGGGCAGGGCGCAGGGCCGGTTCGTTGCTCACCTGTTCGGCGACGGAGATGGGCAGATCGATGTGCACGGGGCCGGGCTGGCCGTCAAAAGCCAGCGCCAACGCTTTTTCGATCATCGGGCCGACCGCGCCGGAAGCCGCCTTAAACGAGCCCTTGACGATGGGGCGCAACATGGCCTGATGGTCGAACACCTGGTGTGTATACGTCTCCGCCTCTGCCGCATCGATACAGCCGGTTAGAAACAGCATGGGCACACGGTCCTGCATGGCGTTGGCCACGACGTTGACCGCATTGGCGACACCAGGGCCCAGCGTGGCGACCAATATGCCCGGTGCGCGGCTGCCGGCGGGTTCGGCGTGCCAGACACCTTCTGCCATAAAGCCTGCCGCGTTTTCATGCTTGGTGAGATGGAATGCGATGTCCGCGCTGTTCAAGGCATCCAACAGCGCCAAGACCTCGCCGCCGGGAATGCCAAATGCGTGGGCGCAGCCCGCCGCCTTCAACCGGTTCGCGATAATCTGTGCGCCTGTCTGGGCTTGCGGCATGGGTCTTTTCCGTCTCGTCGTTGTCAGATTGATGAGGCTCATCTGGCGCAGATGGCGGCTCATGTCGATGGGCTTGCGCGGGTTGGGGAATTCACTAAACCTCGATTTTTCCGTGTAGCCCCGTGCACTTCAAGACGATTGGCCAAGCTGTGACCCAAAACCTGCCCCGCACCCCTTCTTTCCGCCTCGACGGTAAACGTGCTCTCGTCACCGGGGCGTCCCGTGGCATCGGGCTTGGGGGAGCGATGGCGCTGGCGGAGGCCGGTGCCCATGTGGTGATGGCCGCGCGCAATGAAGAAGAGATCGGCCACGCCGCAGCTATGATCCGCGAGGCAGGATATAAGGCCGAAGGCATCTCCCTCGACGTGCTGGACCAGGCCGCGGTCATCTCCGCCGTGCGCCAATACGGCCCGTTTGATGTGTTGTTCAACAATGCCGGCACCAACCAGCCCACGCCCTATCTGGAGGTGACCGAGGCCAACTTCGATCTGATCACGGACATAAACCTCAAGGCCGCGTTTTTCGTGGCGCAGGCGGTGGCCAAAGGCATGGTGGAGGCGGGCAAGGGTGGTTCGATCATCCACACGTCCAGCCAGATGGGCCATGTGGGGGGCATCGACCGGGCGGTTTATTGCGGCACGAAATTCGGCATTGAAGGCGTCACCAAGGCCTCAGCCATCGAGCTTGCGCCCCACAAGGTGCGGGTCAACACCATCGCCCCCACCTTCATCCGGACGCCGATGACGCAATCTACCTTCGACAACCCGGAGCGCCGCGCCTGGGTGGAGGACAAGATCAAACTCGGCCGCGTGGGCGAGATCGAAGACATTATGGGTGCCGTCGTGTTCCTCGCCAGCGACGCCAGCGCGCTGGTGACGGGCACGAGCCTTGTGATTGACGGCGGGTGGACGGCTGACTGAGTTGGTATGGGTCAACCATCCAGCCCCCCACCCGACCTTGCTGCGCAAGGCCACCCTCCCCACGAGGGGGAGGGCTGGAACCTTCGGCATCTACCGATCCAGACAGTTGGAACTATGAAGTGGCGGCAGCCTTACCCCCTCCTTGTGGGGAGGTCGGAGAGGCGCAGCCGATCCCGGTGGGGGTGCTGAGCGCGGATTGGGCGTGTTGAGTCTAGATCCGTATCCTAACCCCCACCAGCATCAGCTGTGCTTGTGCTTGGCTCGCGCCACTCGTCACTCCCCGTCCTTTGGACGCCCTCAAGGGGGAGGCGGGCGCTACAGCTCTGCCAGCTTTCTTTCGATGGTGCCTTTTAGTTTTTCAGCCTTCTCGAAATTGTAGGTCATGTGGTCTGGATGGAAGACTTCCAAAGAGCGCTCCACATGCTCCAACGCCTCTTCAAGGTGCTCGCCCGCCCGCTCCGGTTCCAACTCCGTCCAAGCGACGTGGGCTTGCGCAAGGTTTCCCTGGGTTATGGCCCATTGCACCGGGTGGTCTGCTTTGGTGCGGACGGTGAGGGCGTCGCGATAGGCTTTGACGGCTTGGGCGAGGAGATCTGTACCCTCAGTCCCGCCCGTGCGTGTGCCCTGTTCTTGCAGCGCTGCGGCGAGATTGTTCTGGGTCATGGCCCAGCCCACCGGGTGGTCTGCTTTGGTGCGGACGGTGAGGGCGTCGCGATAGGCTTTGACGGCTTTTTCGAGGAGGTTCGTTCCTTCGGCCCCGCCTATGCGTGTGCCTTGTTGTGTCAACGCGTTTGCGAGATTGTTTTGGGTTGTGGCCCATTGCACCGGGTGGTCTGCTTTAGTGCTGACGGTGAGGGCATCGCGATAGGCTTTGACGGCTTGTGCGAGGAGGTCTGTTCCTTCCGCCCCGCCCGTGCGCGAGCCCTGTTCTTCCAGCGCACCTGCGAGATTGTTCTGGGTGATGGCCCAGTCCACGGGGTGGTCTGCCTTGGTGTAAATGGTGAGGGCATCGCGATAGGCTTTGACGGCTTGTGCGAGGAGGTCTGTTCCCCCCGCCCCGCCCGTGCGTGTGCCTTGGTTTTGCAGCGCGATGGCGAGGCTGTTTTTTCCCCACGCCCAATGGTATGCGCCTATCACTTCTGCAGTCAGTCTTGCGTTTGCTCCAAACAATGAAACGCTGCGTTCCAGACCCTGGCCCCCAAAACGCATTCCATGATGGAAAAGTTCTTGAGCCAAGGCATCTCGCTCTAGAAATGTTTCTTTCGGGTCAAACGGAAAGAAGAACTCCGCCGCGCGATTAAAATGATCGAAGGCTTGGTCCGTCTTGCCATTCAACAGCGCAGCGCGGCCCCGTTCTACGCGCAGGTTTGCCTGCTTGCGCACTTCCAACAGGGTCTTGTTTTCCTGCTGGATGTCTTCGGCGTCGGCGAGCAGTGAATCGGCTTCTTCAAACTCGCCGGAGGCCAAAGCGCCCTCAACGGCAGAGAGAATATTGGCCATCCGCGCATCTTCCGCCGCGAGTTCGGCAATACGGGTTTGCATTTTCTTATAGTCCTCGGCTTTGTCTTCGAGGAAGGATATCAGAGCGCTTTGGTCGGATGCGGTGGCGCTGTAGCCAAATTGCTTGGCTAAAGAGAGCAGCAAAGGATCAGGCAAGACACCCAAACGGCCTTCGAGAATGCTTCGGATTGCTGCAATATCGGCCGGCATGTCACCGAGTCTTTCAACGCCGTCTCGTATCACTTCGACATCGCGCCGAATGATCCCGGTCTGATGGGCCTGCTCGACCGACATTTCGAGTTTGAAGGCCTCAAAGAAGGCTTTCTTCTCCATGGCGGCGACCAAGCCGTCTCGCAGGATCGCTCGCGCGTAACGGACGGCGTAGTCGGGGTGGTCTGCATCTGTGATGGCAAGTTGGTTCAGCAGGAGGCTTGTTGCGCCGTCTGGAAACCGTTCTTTTTCAAACGCGGTTCCCACGAGAGCTGCTTTGTCGAGAAAAAGCGTCTCCGCGTTGGTTTCGATCAGTTCATCAATCGTATCATAGGCTTGCTTGTGGTGTTTTGGAGCGCCCTGCCGCTGTCTCGAGTGCTGTTTGCGAACACGGTCCAGCACCTGCGGTGCTTCATCGCGCTTCCCGATCATGGCACCAAGTGCAGAGATGGAGAGGCCGGATGCGGATGTTGCCGTCTGAAGAGCAGCAGTGGGGTCGCCCAGTCCCAAGGCTGCCGTTCCCACGCACAAGGACGTTATGTTCGATAGTACAGCACTCAATTATATGCCCTCCCAAGCATCGAGTATGGGAAGGGATTGTGGCGGTTACAATACTGGATTGGAAAGCAACGTACCCACACCTCCGCTCAAGGGGGAGGTGTCAACGCTGGGTGTTGCAAGTTCAAAAAAGCCCCGCAGACTGTGTGGTCGGCGGGGCTTTTCGACTTCGGAAAAATTTGGGGCTGGGTTAAATACCGAGGGCGCCGAATTTTTTGTTGAATTTGGAGACGCGGCCGTCGCGGTTCAGCAACTGGCCGGAATTGCCGGTCCACGCCGGATGAGACGTGGGGTCGATGTCGAGGTTCATGACATCGCCTTCTTTGCCCCATGTGGAACGGGTTTCGTATTCTGTGCCATCGGTCATGACGACCTTGATGGTGTGGTAGTCGGGATGAATGTCGGCCTTCATGGCGCGGCGTCCTTGTTTTATCGGCGCGCCGACCGATGCCTTAAGGACATCACGGCGCGTGCTTTGCGGGAAATGACAGAGTGGCTTTTCTTTCGCCCGCATCGTCTTGCCAAACACGCCTCAAGAGATGCGAAACGCGGCCCTTAACGGGTGGATGGTTTGACGCGGGACAGATTGGCACGAGCCCTGTCAATTTACGTGGGCGGGCTATACATCGCCTGTAGTAATTTGACAAGAACTGCGCAGGCCACAACCCTCTCGCTTCATGCCTCCGGTCATTAAGGCGTTAATGCGTTTGAGCGGATGGGGCATTTTTGGTGAATTTGTGTTTTGTCTCGCGCCTAGCGTCCTGTAAGACGCTCACACCCGCCGGTTTGTTGTCCAAAGTGGCGGAAGAGGGAAAGTGAATGAGCGTAAGCGGCGATCTGGACCGCAGCAGTGGACACGCATCCGCGTTTGCAAACGGGTCTTCCAAAGACGCGTCTGCGAATGAACCCATCACGTTCTCTCCCCCGGCTGCTGGCGGCAAGGACGCTGATGCTGCGCCGGTGAAAAAGGAGCGACAGGACGTCTTCGGTCTCGCTCCGCTGCGCAGCCTTTTTCCCTATCTGCTGCGCTACAAGGGTCATCTGGTCGGGGCTTTGGTTTTCCTTATCATCGCGGCGGGCACCACGCTCATGCTGCCCTTGGCCGTTCGGCGCATGGTGGACGAGGGGTTTGTGAGTTCCAACCCCGCCATGGTGAACAGCTATTTTTACGCGCTGTTTGGTTTGGCCGCTTTGCTCGCCCTGTCCAGCTCCGCGCGGTACTATTTTGTCATCTGGCTTGGCGAACGTGTGGTTGCGGACTTGCGCAGCGATGTATTCCGCCACATCTCCACTTTGTCGGCAGCGTTTTTTGATACGGCGAAGACGGGTGAACTGGTCTCACGGCTGACGGCGGATACAACGCAGATCAAGTCCGCCGCCGGCGCAACCGCCTCCATGGCGCTGCGCAACATTGTGCTCATCATCGGTGCGGTGATCGGCATGGTGGCCACTAGCCCCAGTCTTTCCGCCATCGTGCTGGGCGTGATCCCGCTGATCGTGATCCCGATTTTTGCTTTTGGCCGCTCGGTGCGCAAGCGGTCCCGCAAGGCGCAGGACACGCTGGCAGACGCGTCTGCCTATGCGTCGGAGGCCATCACATCCGTCAAAACCATGCAGGCATTCACCAACGAAAATCTGGTCAGCGGTGTGTTCACCACGGCGGTGGAGCGGTCTTTTGAAGCTGCCCGCGCTTCGGTCTTGGCCCGCGCTTTGCTGACGGCATTTGCCATCTTTGCCGTGTTTTCCAGCGTTGTGGGCGTGTTGTGGATTGGGGCCGGTTCTGTGATGTCCGGTGCGATGTCGGAAGGCATGTTGATCCAATTCTTGTTTTTCTCGGTCATGGCCGCTGGCGCGCTGGGAGCATTGTCCGAGGTTTGGGGCGAGTTGAGCCAAGCGGCGGGTGCTGCGGAACGGCTGTCGGAACTGCTGGAAGAAAAGCCGGATGTTGCGGTGGTCGAAAATCCGATCCCGATGCCTGACCCTGTGACCGGCGATATCCGTTTTGAAGGTGTTTCCTTCGCCTATCCGACACGCGCCGATGCGCCCGTTGTGGCGGACATGACCTTTGATGTTCAGCCCGGCCAGACGGTCGCGATTGTGGGTCCCTCCGGCGCGGGTAAGAGCACGATCTTTAACCTGCTGCTGCGGTTCTACGATTCATCCAAGGGTCGTATCACAGTGGATGGGGTGGACATCACACAGGCTGATCCACTGAACCTGCGCCACGCAACATCGCTGGTGCCGCAGGACACCACTATTTTTGCGCTCAGCGCCGCCGAGAACATTCGGTTTGGACGGCCGGATGCGACAGATGAAGAGGTGTTTGAAGCTGCCCGCCTGGCGCAGGCGGACGCGTTCATTCGCAACCTGTCAGACGGGTATGACACGATGGTGGGGGAGCGCGGGGTGATGCTTTCAGGTGGTCAACGACAGCGTATCGCGATAGCCCGGGCCATCCTGAAGGACGCCCCGATCCTGCTGTTGGACGAGGCAACCAGCGCTTTGGATGCCGAGAGCGAAAAGCTCGTCCAGCGCGCGTTGGACGGCTTGATGGAAAACCGTACTACGCTGGTGATCGCCCACCGTTTGGCCACGGTGTTGCGGGCGGACCGGATATTGGTTCTGGACGGAGGCAAGATCGTGGAAGAGGGCGATCACGACAGCCTGGTCAAACAGGGCGGAATTTACGCCGGTCTGGCGCGACTGCAATTTGACACCGAACTCAGCGGCGCTGCATAGACCCCGTCTTGGACGTTTTTGCCCGCACGAACCATCATCTTTCGCAGCCTCAAAACACTTACAGGAGTATTGCTGTGCGCCTTTCAGGTAAGATTGCCATCGTCACCGGGGGTGCTCAGGGCATCGGTTACGCCATCGCCAAGCGCTATCTCACAGAAGGTGCCAAGGTCGTGGTCGCAGATGTCAACCATGAAAAGGGTGAGGCTGCGAAGGAAGAACTTTCCGCGCTGGGGGAGATCGATTTTATCCCCTGTGATGTTGGCGAGCGGCTGGACGTGCATAATTTGGTGGCAGCCACGATTGACCAATTTGGCGATGTAGACGTGTTGGTAAACAATGCCGGCATCGTGGTGGGTGGCGACTTTTTAGAGATTTCCGAGAAAGACTTCGATGAGGTTCTGCGGGTGAACCTCAAAGGGTCGTTCCTCTGTGCGCAGGCGGTGGCAAAGCATCTGGTGCGTAAAGTGACAGCGGGCGAGGCGCCGGGGTCGATCATCAACATGTCGTCCACCAACGCCAAACTCGCGATCCCCGCACAGATCCCTTACACGGTCTCAAAGGGTGGTGTGCGGCAACTCACCAACGTGCTTGCGCAATATCTTGCGCCTTACGGTATTCGCGTGAATGCGATTGGGCCGGGGTCTATTGCGACGGAAATGCTGGAATCCGTAAATTCCAATCCGGAAGCCAAACGTCGCGTCTTGTCACGCACGCCCATGGGTCGCGTTGGCGAACCGGAAGAGATTGCTGGTATCGCAACGTTCCTCGCCTGCTCGGATTCAGCATATGTGACCGGCCAGACCATCTATGCGGATGGTGGACGGCTGGGCCTGGCCTATACTGTTGATCCGGTTGAGTGAGCCGTTCTGCCGAGTTTGAACGATCCGCCGTCATTGCAGGGACATAGGCCCCGCAATGACGAGAATTGTTTGGTCTTAGCCTAAGCGTCGCCGTCCTTTGCGGCTTCACCCTCTCCGCCCATGGACGCGAAGTTTTTGAACACGCTGTCGGCGTCCACGTCCTCGCGGGCATCGACGTCGGCTTGGGTAACTTCCGCTTCCATGGCTTGCGTTTCCGAAGCGGGCAACAGGCCATCGGTCACCGTTTCTTCCACAACGGCGGGACGCAGTTTGGCCGCTTTGGCGACTTCAAAGTCGAGATCAATCTGGCTCGAAATGCCCAATGTCACTGGGTCGAGTGGCTGCAAGTTGCCTATGTTCCAGTGAGTCCGGTCGCGAATGGCGGCGATGGTTGTCTTCGTTGTGCCGACCAGTCGAATGATCTGCGCGTCTTTCAATTCGGGATGGTTTTTCACCAACCAATAAATCGCGTTGGGGCGGTCCTGACGGCGTGAAAGTGGCGTGTAGCGTGGCCCCTTCTTTTTCAGCTCAGGGACTTTCACTTTCGGGTCCAGCAACTTCAGACGAATATCGGAATCGGCTTCCGCTTCTGCGATCTGCTCGCGGGAGAGTTGACCTGTTTGGACAGGATCCAAACCCTTGATGCCTTGAGCAGAATCGCCATCCGCAATGGATTTCACTTCCAATGGGTGGAGGGTGCACAGATGAGCGATCTGATCGAAGGTCAAGGCTGTGTTATCCACCAGCCAAACGGCGGTTGCCTTCGGCATCAAGAGTTGTGTTGCCATGTGTGCGTTCTCCAAAAGGGACGGTCAGGGCCGCCAACAAGAATCAAATCTTCCCCGTTCGCCTGACCGGGTTCGATCAGGCCGTGGAAAGGACCACGAAATAGGGGAGTTTGACGGATATACGCAGTCGGCCCTCGATTTGCAATCAAGACTTCTGGGCGGTTCTTGTGGTGAGCCTGTTTTAAACGGTGAGCACAATTTTGCCGACGTGCTTGCTTTCCTCCATCATTGTGTGCGCAGCGGTGGCTTGTGCTAGTGGAAACTGTGCGTGCATGACGGGCGCAACTTCGCCTGCCGCCAACAGTGGCCAGACGTGTTCTTTCAACTCTGCGGCCAGTGCCGCTTTGAATTTTATGTCGCGGGCACGCAGGGTGGAACCGGTCAGCGTCAAGCGTTTGAGCATAAGGCGGGTGAAATCGACTTCTGCTTTTGATCCGCCCAAGAATGCGATCTGCACGATGCGCCCGTCGGTTGCAGCGGCATCCATGTTGCGGCTGATATAAGAGCCGCCCACCATGTCGAGAATGACGTCGACACCGCGCTTTTGGGTTTCATCTTTGACCCCTGCAACGAAATCCTCCGTGCGGTAGTTGATGGCACAGTGCGCCCCAAGGTCGAGGCAGGCCTGGCATTTTTCATCCGAGCCTGCGGTGGTGAAAACGCGTGCTCCAAAGGCTTTGGCCAGTTGAATGGCCGTGGTGCCAATGCCTGATGTTCCGCCGTGGATTAAGATGCTCTCACCAGATTTGAGAGCGCCGCGTTGAAAAACATTGTGCCAAACGGTGAAGAACGTTTCCGGTAGGGCAGCCGCCTGCTCAAAGGAATAGCCTTCGGGAATCGGGAGGCAGTGGGATTGTTGGGCGCACACATATTCCGCATAGCCGCCGCCGGTCACCAAGGCGCAGACAGAATCACCAACAGACCAGATGCTTGTGTCTTCGCCGGTGGCCACGACGACACCGCTCACTTCCAAACCGGGTGTTTCCGGTGCGCCAGGGGGTGGAGGGTAGCCGCCAAGGCGCTGCAAGACGTCGGGGCGGTTTACCCCGGCGGCTTTAATGGCAATCAACACCTCACCGGGTTTGACGTCCGGTACCGGCAACGAAACCGGTTGCAGCACGTCAGGTCCGCCCGGTTGGGTGATGGATATGGCGGCCATGGTGTCAGGTATTGTGTGAGACGACATTGGTTCTGTGGGCATGATCTGCATCCGGTTGCGAAAATTGCTCCTGCATAAATTTTTGCACAAGCTTTTGCTTAGGGGTGATCATGCGCTTACACTTTGGGGACTGTGATCGGCAAGGAACAGGCCTATGGCGGAAGCGTTTGATGACAATCCATTTGGCGACGCGCCCAGGAAACAAGAGTTGGAGATCGGTGGCGACCTCTCCACGCTGTCTGTCGACGATTTGGATGCGCGGGTGAGTGAGCTGCAAAAAGAAATCACTCGGCTCCAGTCTGAAAGAAAACGCAAAGTTGAAAGCATGAGTGCGGCCAATGCATTTTTCAAATCCTGATGCTTATTCTGTCATGTTAACCGTTTTTACGCCTTGTTAAGCTTTACAATTTATCAATAAATGAGGTCGTAGTTTTACGATTATTGATTTGGCTCTCATGGGGTTCAAATCAGCCTCCCTGAAACTTCAAGAGCCGCTTGCGGCTCTTTTTTTTGTCCACATCTTGAGTGGCCCCGCACGGTAACGGCGCTTACCAGTCACTTTACGCGGGGCGTTTGCGCTTCTAGAAAGTTTGGGCAGGAGGCTTTCCATGTCTGAGTTTGATGTGTCTGGAAAATCAAAGATGGACGTTGGCGCGGGTGGTGATGCCCTACCGGTCAATCTTGCACAGCATTTTGCCCATTCGGATCGATTTAACGATTTGTTCGCCTACGGCATGGGTCTGGTCGAAGAGACTGCTGGGTTTCTCGACACCGATGGTCGCGCTGCGGTTAATGAATTGAGCGATCAAGCAAAAGCGCTCTATGGCACCGAGTCGATGCGTCTTACGACGCGTCTCATGCAATTGGCCTCTTGGCTTTTGCTGCAACGCGCATCTGTAGAAGGCGAAATGACGCCTCAGCAGGTTTTAACCGAAAAGCAGAACGTTAAACTGTGTGAAGTCCACGCCGTTCGCAATGATGCAGCGTGGAACGAGTTTCCAGACCTGTTTACCGATCTGGTGGACCGTTCCATCGCCTTGCAACGCCGTATCCGGCGTTTGGATGAAGAGCTTTACGCGGACACCGTTTCAGCAGTCGCTCAGTCAGAAGCGCGCGAAAATGCGGTGATGTCACAACAAAATTTGCTAAAGACCGCCTTCGGCTAAGCCTCTTGTCGAAGTGCTGCAGTGACGCGCGGAACGCTGCGGCTTAGTTCAAAGAAGCGAAATGGGCGAAAGCTACTCGGGTCAAAGCACGGCCGGTAAACCGGTCTGCCCGCAGGCGGGGACCCGGCTCACCAAAGCCATGTGAAAACACGGATGCGGGTGCTGCGCGGCGTGTGCCTTGGGCGTAGGTTGGGGCGACCAATTTAGCGATTGGACCGACACGCGTGCTTTCAGCGATAGCCCATTTTTTCACACGGCCACTGTCGAGATTGCCGAGGCGCAATTCCGGCTGCATACGGTCCGTTTCTAACGACGCGACGCGATTGGATTTCAGACTTGGAGCAGGGATTTGCGAGGCGCGCAATTTTGCGCCCAACTGCTCGCGTAGGCTGGGTGTTGTGACGCGCCCAAAGCGATCATTGTCCAGCGCAGCGGTTTGGATCGGCGCTGCCATGGATTCATTGAGGGGCTCATTACCCTGCGACGGGCGCAAGCCGGAGCGATCTGCCGGGCTGGGTACGGCCAATCGGGCCAAGCTGCTGGCAAGATCAGCGTTGATTTTTTCCTGCTGCGAACCGGCGTTGCCGGTCAATACACGCCGACGGGAGAGAGCTTCGCGGATGCTGGCATTGAGCGCCGCAATTTTTTCCGCACTGTCTTCAACTGGTGCGGTTGGGGCTGCTGCTGCAACCGGTGCCGGAGGCGCGAGGGGCTCAAGGGCTGCGCTTTGTACAGGCGCGCGGCGCAGACGCAAATTGCTGGTGCCTAAGCTGGCCACCTCAATCGGACCGGACCCCGACGGGACCGCAGCCGGGGGCACTGGTCGGACATCGGTCGCGGTCACCGGGCTGAGGGCGTTGACGACCGGCTGCACGTCGGCTGGTGGACGCAATGCGGTGGTTAAGGACGATGGTGCTGCAAGCGTCACTTCCTGCGACGGGGCCAGCGCTGTGGGGGCTGTGTTCAAGGCGGCCAGCGCAATCACAGGAGCACGCGGGCGACGAACGGGCACCGGCACTTGATTGGGCGCAAGCGCTGCAATGGCGGCTTCTTCCGGTTTGGTCGTCTCTGTGGGTTTGATGCCCCCGGCGGCTTTAGCGGCAAGCTCAGCGGCTTTCGTTTCATCAGCTTTTTTGGCTGCCGCTGCCTGCTTAGCGACTGTCAGCTCAGCCGCGAAAGGATCAGCTCCAGCCGGTTTGGCTTTTGCAACTTCTTTTGGCGTCGGCACTTTCACAGCCGGTTTTGGCTTGGGCTTCTTGGCTACGACGACGGGCTTTGCTTTAGGTTTGGCAGGCTTCTTCTTGAAGATGGAAGCGATCAATGAGCCGCCACCACTGCTGGATGGCACGCGGCGGCGCGAACCGTCCGCGTTCAACCCGCGCTTCAAGTTGGCTTTCGCGATCTTGTAGCCTCTCAACGGCTTGCCGTTTGAAGGGATGTGCACGGTTTTGCCGTCCGGGAAAATTTTCGACAAGGCGCGGCGGCTGATTTTTGGCCAGTGGCGGACACGACCTGTATCGATGTGGACGAACGAACCGCTGTAGAAACCAACACCGCCGCGATGGGCCCGCAGGCCGAGGCGGCGCAGCTTCGCCACGGAAACGTCCGGCAGGAAGAAATCGAGCGCTTTACCCCGCGTGTGCTGGCTGTTGCGCGCGACCCCGCGGCCACGGCGACGCAACATGTTGTTGGTGCGTGGCGAGCGATAGCCGGAAATTACATGGATGGGTTTTCTCGATCCGCTTTGCTGGTAGATTTCCCACACGATATCCAACAATTTTGGATCCATTCTCGTGGGTTCTTTGCGTCGCCAGTCGCGCAAAAAGCGGTTCGCTTTTCTCAAGCCGGATGGAATGTATTTCCCGTTCTTTTTGAACGTGATGGTCGCGCTCTCTTTGGTATGTGTGAAATACATTTTCAGTGTGCGAGTCTCGGCGGATGCGGCGTTGATTGTGCTGAAGGATGCGAGCATCACAGCCAAAGCCATGAACACAACAGACCAAGCCCCATGCAGGCCCGCATTCTGCACATCGCGCGTGCGCCGGGCTTTGCAGTCCTCACAATATGGCAGAGTGGACACGAGCATTTATTTGAACAGATCGCCTTTGATGGTCGAACCCAACGCCCGGGCTCTTTTCAAATTCGCGTACGCAGTGGCCCCGCGTTTTCAACGAGGGATGAATTGCAAGCACAATGCGGTCAATTAATGACCAACCGCACTGTGCCTACATCATGGTTAAGATAGCGTTTCAAAGCCAAAAGCGGAAGACATGCCTGTGCAAACCTGCCCTGCAAAAGCGACGCTGATTCCGGCGTGCCAAACGCCGTTCCAATGCTTACGCCCAAGTGTTTGCGGCTTTCCAGGTAACAGGCACGCGCCATGCAGGCCCTTCCGATGTTTTCCAACCACTATGATGCTTTGGCAATGGTCGCATCAGGTTCATCGGCGTGGATAGACTTTGTATCTGCGTTGGTGTTGGGGGAGGCCTCTAAAGAGGGGTCACGGGAGGTGTATTCCACCTCCGGTTCGCCGTATCCCATTTCAGCCAGTTTGCGATAAAGCGTGGATCGTCCGATGCCCAGACTGCTGGCCACTTTCGTCATGCGTCCCTTGTGATGGTCTATCGTGAAGCGGATGTGGTCCTGCTCGATGGATGCCATCTGTCTTGGATTACCGGTGCCATCGGTGCTGGGCATAAAACCATATAGCATCGCACCTTGTTGGGCACTTTGGTGGGCGGCCGTTTGCGGCGCGGTGTCCGTCGCAACGCTGTTCCCGGACTTGGTGTCGCCAATGCTTGTTTGTGGTGATGCAGGTTGCGTCAGCTCGTCGCCCAAGCTGGCGGCGATTTGTGGGAAGCAGTCGATATCCAGCGTGTCGCCGTCACACAAAACGAGTGCTCGAAACAATGTGTTTTCCAGCTGGCGAATGTTCCCGGGCCAATCAAACCGTTCCAGCAGAGACAAGGCGGACGCACTTATCCCCGCAACGGCGCGGCGGCCTTCTTCGAGGGATAAGCGGGCTGCGAGATGATCGACCAGAGGGCCGATATCGCTTTTGCGATTGCGCAGCGGCGGCACGGTGATCGGAAACACGTTGAGGCGATAATACAGGTCTTCACGGAATGATCCCTCTTGGACCATCTCGATCATGTTTCGGTTGGTTGCCGAAATAATGCGCACATCAGTCTTGACGGGATGACGCGCACCAACCGGGTCCACCTCACCTTCCTGCAAGGCGCGCAGAAGTTTAACTTGAATGTCGAGCGGTAGCTCACCCACCTCATCGAGGAAAAGCGTGCCGCCATCGGCCTCTACAAATTTGCCGCGTTGGCTTTGGACCGCACCGGTGAATGCTCCTTTTTCGTGGCCAAACAGGATGCTTTCCACCAGATTTTCGGGCAGTGCGCCGCAGTTTACAACCACGAAGGGGCTGCCAGCCCGGTCGCTGTTGCCTTGAATCGCCCGAGCCAAGACCTCTTTGCCAACGCCCGACTCGCCTTCGATCAAAACAGGGATGTTGGAACCGGCAGCGCGTCTTGCCAGATCTACCGTCCGTTCCATAGACGGGCTGGATGCGATCATGTCTTCGAGAGAAAACGTGCCGGTGCTGCGCTTGGTCAGTGTTTTAACAGCATCGCGCATTTGGCGCTGTTTCAGTGCGTTGGTGATAGAGACTTTGAGGCGTTCGAAACTGACCGGCTTGACGCAGAAATCGTCCGCGCCTGCCTTCACTGCGCTGACAACGATATCGATGCCGGCTTTTGAGGTCTGGACAATGACAGGGCGGTCGATCTCCAGTTCCCGCATCTTGCCGAGCACGCCCATGCCGTCGAGATCGGGCATCACCAGATCTAGAATGAGCAGGGCAACCGCATCACCCGCCTTGGATGTGAGAACGCTGATTGCCTCTTCGCCGGATGCTGCTTGGATGGACCGGTATCCCAGCTTGTTGACCGAATTTTCCAACAGGCGGCGTTGTACGGGATCGTCATCAACGATAAGGACAGTCAGGGCCAACAGCACGGTCTCCGGTGGCGGTGCGGAGCCGCCAATTAACTCGCAGGTTAAACAGGCGTCGCTCGCTCCAGCGGCGAACGATCACCAGCTTGGTTCAAAATGGCACATGTTTGTTAACGAGCCTTCAACCTTCGCTGGTGAACAATTGGTTAATGCGAAACGAATTTGGGCCTGTGGCTGCAAAAACTCTCTGCAGCGATGGCATTGTTAAGTTTTATGGATGGGATGAAGCGGGTGCATTCGACACAAGACACGTCACAAGCAAAGACATGGGCAGCGGCTGAGCTGGCTTCAAAGCCGTCTGAGGGCGTCAAAACCAGTTTCGGTGTTTTGCCGGAATGGAACCTGAATGATCTGTTCGCCGGGACGCATTCCGATGCGTTCAAAGCAGCGTTCGAGCGGGCTGTCCCAGATGCTGCCGATTTTGAAACCCGCTATAAAGGAACGCTGGCTGATCTTGCCGCCAACGCTCCCGATAAGCTTTATCAGGCAATTGCCGATTTTGAGGTTTTGGAAGATGGGTTAGGCCGCCTTATCTCGTATTCCGGCCTGATGTATGCTGGCGATTCCAGCAGTGCGACCAATGCGAAGTTTCACGGCGACGTTCAAGAACGACTGACCAAGGCTGGAAGCCATATTTTGTTTTTCGGTCTTGAGTTGAACATGATCGACGATGCCGTTCTCGAAAAAGCGCTGGCGGGCAACGATAGTCTTGCCCGTTACAAGCCTTGGCTGGACGATTTGCGATTGGAAAAACCGTATCAATTGGACGATCGGTTGGAGCAATTGTTCCTTGAAAAAGCCGGTACCGGGCGCAGCGCGTTTAACCGTCTTTTTGATGAAACCATGTCTGCCTTGCGCTTTGATGTGGGCGGCCAGTCGCTGGCGATTGAGCCGACTTTGGGCCTGTTGCAAGATTCCGATGCCAAGGCGCGCAAAGCGGCATCCGATGCGCTGGCGAAGACCTTCGGTGACAATATCCGTTTGTTCACGCTGATCACCAACACGTTGGCCAAGGATAAGCAAATCGGCGACACATGGCGCGGGTTTGAGGATGTGGCGGACAGTCGTCACTTGGCCAACCGCGTGGAGCGTCCGGTCGTGGATGCCTTGGTGGACGCGGTCCAAGCCAGTTTCCCCAGTATTTCCCACCGGTATTACGCTATGAAAGCGCGTTGGTTGGGAGTGGATCATCTCAACCATTGGGACCGCAATGCACCTTTGCCAAGCGTGAACACCAAACCGATAAAATGGGAGCAAGCGCGTGAAACAGTGCTTGAGGCCTATGGCGGATTTTCGCCGGACATGGCGGCCATTGCACAGCAGTTTTTTGACAAACGGTGGATTGATGCACCGGTGCGGCCCGGAAAATCACCTGGAGCGTTTGCGCATCCTACAGTGCCATCGGCTCATCCTTATGTGCTGCTCAATTATCAAGGCAAGCCGCGTGATGTGATGACATTGGCGCATGAATTGGGCCACGGCGTGCACCAAGTACTGGCCGCCGAGCAAGGCGCGTTGATGGCATCCACTCCGTTGACGCTGGCAGAGACAGCCAGTGTGTTTGGCGAAATGCTCACGTTCCGTTCTTTGCTGACCAAGGTGGAAAACCCTCAAGAGCGCAAAGCGATGCTGGCCGGAAAGGTCGAGGACATGATCAACACCGTTGTCCGGCAAATTGCTTTTTATCTGTTTGAGCGGAAAGTCCACGAGGCGCGCCGCGAAGGCGAGTTGACGTCCGAGCAGATCGGCCAGTTTTGGATGGACGTTCAGCACGACAGTCTGGGCCCGTCGGTGAAGCTGGGCCCCGGTTATGAGACCTTCTGGTCCTACGTGCCGCATTTCATCCATTCGCCGTTTTATGTCTACGCCTACGCCTTCGGGGACTGCTTGGTGAACTCGCTCTATGCGGTTTATCAAAACGCGGAAGGAGGGTTTCAAGAGAAGTATTTTGAAATGTTGAAGGCCGGCGGCACGCAACATCATTCACGTCTGTTGGCCCCGTTTGGACTTGACGCAACCGATGCCGATTTCTGGCTTAAGGGGCTTTCCGTGATTGAAGGGCTGATTGATGAGTTGGAAGAGGCTGATAAAGCAATCTGACTTTGTGCTGTTTTTGCAATTCTGCCGGCGGATACTGAACTTCAGCCATTAACCATATTGGCGCTGCAGGATCGGATGAGCGCCTTTAGCGGTAATGAGCGCGGATTTCGCCCTCACACCGCCATTATTGAAATCTTAGAACGATAACGGCATGGTCCAGGCCGACGAAAATGCGCTCGTTCTTGGTTTGACACGGATCAGTTGATCTTAACTATTGGATCGAGAGTGCTGAGTGGGGCAGATCGTGATAGCGAACCTGAATCGGTTTGTGGTCGCGAACACAGCAGCGTGCGGGCACGGTGATTGTGAGCAAGTTGATAGAACGACGCCTGCAGTGTGGGCGCAGAGGGATGTTATGGGTCATCTGAGAATTTTTGGCGACGGTTCCGGACGCAAATCCGAAGCGTGCCGTAGCCGGTTGGCTACGTGGACGAGCGGCGCATTGCTCGGCGCGTTGGTGTTGACCGGGTGTCAATCCGCGTCTCTTAACAGTGGCCTGCCGTCCAATTCTGCTCCGCCGCCACCGCTGGCAGCAGCGCCAGACCCGGCTCTTCAACCTGCCGTTTCATCGGTGGATGGTTTTTGGGAGCCGACCAGCGGCGGCGTGACCTATAAAACCCAGTTTAAGGACGGTCAGTTTATCACCCGCTCCAATGAGGGCGGTCTGATTTTGGCCAAAGGTTCCTACACGACGTCCCCGGAAGGCATGGTCCAGTTGCAGTGGGTGAGCGGCGCCTACAAGGAGACCGTGACTGCGGATTGTAATAGACCAACGGCGGATACCTTGGTGTGCACCCCTTCACGCGGGTCTCAATTGAGCCTGCGCCGGGCAGCATCCACCACCTAGAAAGGTTTGCCTGTTCAGTGATGGTACTGGCTCGCTCTGCCGGTCGCACTGGGCGGCAGCGTGCCGCGCGTTCATCGGATCGGGTGCGCTTTTTTGGCGTCATAGCTCTCGATCATGCAAACGTGCCTTGCCAAACTCGTCGAAGGCCGTCTAATTCTAATGCACAACTTTGCTGTGTCTTGAGCATGCTTTAGACGTGTCTTGGCAAGGTGGTATGACACACGACCCAGAAGCGTAAGCAGGAACCAATCCATGGCTGATCAGACCTACGATGTTGATCCAAATGAAGGTGCACCGATGGACTATCCGGAGCACGAAAAGACCTATTCCATGTTTATGTTGCTCACCAAATGGGGCGTCATCTTCAACGTAGCTTTGTTGATTGCCATGGCCGTAGGTTTCTTTATGGGCGGCGGCCTGTTGGGTGGCACGTTGGTATTCTTAGTCTTGATGGTTGTTGCACGCATCATAGCTTAAGGGCCGCGAAGGGCATCTATCCCGAACGATCTTCCGCTGAGTGAGCCAATAGTTTTAAACATTGAGCAGGGTCTAGCTGGTGCGGGTGCGTGACATGCCGTCTTGCGCTGGCCCGTAGCTTGGATCCAATGACCGTGCCCGTGTGTAGCTTCTGAACGCTCGTTTTTTGTCGCCGCGCTGTTCAAACACCAAGCCCTGGTTCACCCACGCTTCAGCGTATTTCGGGTTGAGTTTGAGCGCGTTGTTGAAATCATCAAGCGCGTTGTCGATCCGGTTCGTTGCCAGATAGGATAATCCACGTGCGTTGTAGGGCTGGGCGCGGCCATCCTGCAGCGAAATCGCTTTTGAAAAATCTTCGATTGCCTGGTCATGGCGGCGTGCTTTTTGCAGCAAAAGGCCCCGATTGTGATAGGCTCGGGGATCAGACGTGCCCAAAGATATGGCGCGGTTGTAGTCGGTTAGAGCCTGTTGAGGGCGCCCTGCACGTCGGTACACGTCCCCCCTGCCAACATAGGCGTCTGTATAATTCGGGTTGATCCGCAAGGCCGTGTTATAGTCTGCGATGGCGCGCGCAAATGCACCCGTACGCGTCAGTATGATCCCGCGATTGGCGTAAGCCGCCACAAAATTGCGGTCCAAGTTAATAGCGGTGTCGAAATCGCGCAGCGCTTGGCTGTTTTGACCGGCACGGCCATAGGCAGAGCCGCGGACATTGTAAGCGTTAGGATCGCGGGGGTTGGCCCGCACCACTTGCGTCAGGGAGGCGATGTTGCCCGCGCTGCCCTGTTCCGGCTCGATGTTTAATCCAGTGGTGGGTGCAGCGGTAACGCAGGCCGACAGCAGTAAAGCCGATGCCAAAACAGCATAGGGGCCAAAAACAGTTTTCATGCTGTTGCTAAAACGCATGACCTGTCTCGACCCCGTGTTTGTCTTATTTGCCGTCTTGATCAGGTGGCCGGTGCCAATCTGACTGCCGTTGGCCTGATAACAAGAACGCGCTTTGCGAATTGTCTGCTATCAGGTTTGAACGGTGTTTGGGCCTTTTCGAGGCAGGCCCAAAGAAAACTAGCGTGTAGAAGCAGGCTTGCTGGGCAAGAGGCCTTCGCGCTGAGCCCGTTTGCGAGCCAGTTTGCGAGCGCGACGAACAGCTTCCGCTTTTTCGCGAGCGCGCTTTTCGGATGGCTTTTCATAGAAGTTCCGCAGCTTCATTTCGCGGAACACGCCTTCACGCTGCAGCTTTTTCTTCAGTGCGCGGAGGGCTTGATCAACATTGTTATCACGTACGACGACTTGCACGGGCGATTTCCGTTTCTTCAAATTCGGTTTTCAGGAACTTCCGACGCATTTTTAACCGACTGAAATCACACCATAAAACGTGTTTCAGACTGAAAAAACAGCTAGTGTGCCGGAAATATTGTAAACACGCGAGCGCGTTGTTCGCTGTCAGCTAACAAAGTTCGCGAAGATTGTCCACCGAACGGCGTGGCAAAAATCGTCCACACGAGCGCGCCGGAGCTTTGGATTAAGGGCCGTCTTTGTGGTGCAACATGCGGGTGAAATGCCCCATTTTTCGACCGGTGCGCGCTTCGGCCTTGCCGTAGCTGGTTGCGTTTACGGTGGGGTCCGCAAGCAATGTCGCCATCGTGTTGATTTCATCACCCAGAAGGTTTTCCATGTGGCAGGGACCGTGATTGGCCGTGGTGCCCAACGGTAAACCGGCGATTGCGCGGATATGTTGCTCAAACTGGGATGTTGCACAGGCCGTCTCGGTCCAGTGTCCGGAATTGTGGACCCTGGGGGCGAATTCGTTGATCAGCAGGCCCTGACGATTTGGAAGAGCAAAAAACTCAATCCCGATGACGCCGACATAGTTCAAGCTGTCGAGCAGTGTGTGGGCTGCAGCTTTGGCTTGGTCGAGGACGACTGAATCCAGTCCCGCTGGAACGGTGCTGCTGCGCAGAATGCCGTTTTCATGCACGTTGCGGGCGGGCTCGTAGGTCCGAACCTCACCGTTGGCACTGCGTGCTGCGATGATAGAGAACTCAAAGTCGAAAGCGATCAGGTCTTCAAGCACCCAAGGGCCTTGGCCGATGTTGTTTAACACTGCAGCAGCGTCTTCGACGTCTGGCGTTTTGAACACTGCCTGCCCTTTGCCATCATAGCCAAAGCGTCGGGTTTTCAGGACACCTTTTTTGAATTGATCAAGCGCGGCGATGAGGTCATCAGCGGTGTTCACGGCCGCAAAAGGCGCGACCGATAGGCCCAGAGATTGGATGTGTTGTTTTTCGCCCAAGCGATCTTGAGAAATGCCAAGTGCGCTGGCTGGCGGGTAGAGCGGGACTACGGCTTCCAGCTGTCCCGCACTGGCAACCGGTACGTTTTCAAATTCGTAGGTCACGACCGCGCAGCGCTTGGCCAAATCTGATAGGGCCGTGGGGTCGTCGTAAGCAGCAACGATAATCTCGTTGCATACCTGCGCTGCCGGTGGTTGCGGGTCAGGGTCGAGAGTAATGGTGCGATAGCCGAGTCTCGCGGCCGCACTGCCCAGCATGCGCGCAAGCTGACCGCCTCCCAAAATGCCAATCGTGGCGTTCTGCGGCAATGGTTCAGTGATTGCAGGTAGCGCTAGGGTTTCAGTCATTCGGTTGCCAAGTTCAGTCTGACGGCGCGGCTGCGACCGCGTCTGTTTTTGCAGCCCGCCACGCATCCATCCTTTTGGCCAAATCTTTGTCGGAGAGCGCGAGCACAGCGCTGGCCAGTAGGGCGGCGTTGGTGGCTCCCGCTTCGCCGATGGCCAGTGTGCCCACGGGTATGCCCGCAGGCATTTGAACTATAGAAAGCAGACTGTCTTGTCCGGACAGGGCTTTGGATTTCACAGGGACGCCAAACACCGGAAGCGGTGTCAA
>JBCBYZ010000002.1:0-61313 GCA_039815595.1 Pseudomonadota bacterium
CGCGCTGATCGCTGCCAAACTGATCGCAGTGGCGGCCCTTAATCGCCAAGAAAGCCGCGGCGGTCATTACCGCACCGATCATCCAAACGAAAACCCGGCATTGGCCCAGCGCAGCTACCTGACATTGTCCAAAGCGGAGACAATGATCGAAGCGTACATGGCGCAGATGGAGGAAGCCGCATGAGCCCGTCTTCGCCCCAATTGACTGCTGCATTGCCGCCAGCCCTTTCCCCTATCTTGATCGAAGATGCCGTGCGCATGGCGCTGCGCGAGGATTTGGGACTGGCCGGTGATGTGACCAGCGACGCGACTATCCCTGCCGATGCAAAAGCCAAGGCGGTGCTCAACAGCAGGGAAACGGGCGTGCTGGCCGGCCTGCCCATTGCCCGCGCAGCGTTTGCCGCAATCGACCCAAAACTGAAATTCAAGTCCCATGTCGAAGATGGCATGGCGCTTGAACCCGGCATGGACGTCGCCACGATCAAGGGCAATGCGCGCGCTATTTTGGCCGCAGAGCGGGTCGCGCTTAATTTCCTCTGCCATCTGTCCGGTATCGCCAGCTACACGGCCACGTTCGCGCAAACTATTGCCCACACCAAGGCGCAGGTCTGCTGCACGCGCAAGACAATCCCCGGTCTGCGCGCCTTTGAGAAATACGCCGTGCGTTGTGGCGGCGGCTCCAACCACCGGTATGGCTTGGACGATGCGATCCTGATCAAAGACAATCACATCGCTGTCGCCGGGGGAGTGCGCGAAGCCATTTCTGCCTCTCGGGCTTACGCCGGTCACCTGACCAAAATTGAGGTCGAGGTCGACACGCTGGAACAGTTGGAAGTGGCCCTGCAGCAGAGCCCGGACGTCGTGATGCTGGACAACATGACCCTCGACCAACTGCGCCATGGCGTCGCCATGGTCGCGGGCGCAATCCCCGTAGAAGCCTCCGGCAACGTCTCGTTAGACACGATCAAAGCCATCGCTGAAACCGGCGTCGATTACATCTCCACCAGCAAAATCACCATGAGCGCCCCGACCTTGGATTTAGGGTTGGATGTTCGAATCGGGTGAAAGACCAAACGGCTGAATACTAAATTGAGATCGTTAGCGGCACTTTTCCTTAAGTACGTATGTTCGTTTTCGCGGACTACTGTTCAATTGAGAGCGCACTATTAGTCGGTTCCCCGACACCCTCCACGTCCCATCTGTTGAGACTCTGCCATTTCTATGGACCACTTTTCTCCGACCATTCCGGAGATAAAACGTTGTCACTCTAACACGTTTCGATTTGTCCCAGACCGTGGAGGAAAGGCCTGTCGAACTCTTGGCCTTGCGTAATTCACTAAGGGGAACGCACTCGGTATTTGCTTGGGCTCCAGTCGTTATGAATACCGTGCTCACGGTGACTGTGAGCCAGACTACTGCGGTGGATAAACATCGTCCCATTTTTACCCTCTGAGAAATGTCTTTTTTTGTAGATACTTACCTCTTTTAACACAGGTTTTCCAAATGTAGAGACTACTTACGAAAGTAGTGATCGAATTTATACCCTTGGCGCGATCCTCAAACCAGGCCTTGGGCGCTCCAGTGTGACAGATCTGCGAAACCGAAAGTAGGCTGCGGGGCGGCCGCCGGTTTCGGAGGCGGTTGTGCCCGTGGGTTCCACCAAGTTTGCCTTTTCCACCATGCGGCGGAAATTTTGTTTGTGCACACTGCGACCGGAAAGCGTCTCCACTGTTTGCTGCAGCTGTGTGAGCGTGAAGGCGTCCGGCAGAAGTTCGAAGACCACGGGGCGATATTTCAGTTTTCCCCGCAGACGGGCGATGGCGGTGGCAAGGATGCGCCGGTGATCGTAAAGCATGGCCTCGCCCAACGGCGCTTGCGGCGTGGAGCTTGGCTGCGGAGAAGAGTTTGAGGGCATGATGCGTCCGTCCGTGATCGCTTCGGCCACCAAACCGGCTTCATACATCAGTTCGTAGCGTTCCAGCACACGTTCTTCGTCCCATGAGGTGATCGTAGGCATTCGATTTTTTTCACTCGCCATGCCCGGTCCGTCACAGCCAAATGCGAGGCGAAAGCGCGCCACTCGGTTTAAGCCCTTTGAGCTTGAGACCTTATCCGGCTGGGCCTGCACCCAGCCTGCAAGTGCCGGCAGGATGATGTCGTCCAAGATGGCGGGTTGACCGTTGCGCCAGTCTTCCCACGGGAAGAACTGATACCAGTTCTTCCATCGAAGCACGCTCTGTGCGGGGTCATCGGACGGTGTTCTTACGAGCGCAAGATAACCAACTGACACGAAGTGCTGCGCGCTTAAACTGCTACTGCCTGCTCCATCTGCAGTTTGTTTTTTGGGCTCGGCTTGGCGAAATCGGCCAAAATCGCCAAACGTGTACAGTTGTTCCACATACCCCAATTGCAGCTCTGTCTGCGTTTCAACCCATTGCCGCAGGCCCATCTCCAGCGTGCGATGGGTGGCCGGTTGAAAAGGACCAAACGGAAGGCCGGGTCGGACGGTGCCGTCGGGCAGTTGACCCGGAACTGTGAGCACGAGCGGTGTGCCGGTATCCACCGCCACCACAGCGGCGTGCAGGCCAAGCGAAAGCGCATCAGGCATTTTGGCCACGCTTTGCGATGTCTGCGGTCAGCTCAAAAGGCGTTCCGGTGAACGCTTCCGCGCCGCGCCCGATAGAGCTGATGGCTTGGCTCAACGCGCCACCCAAGTGTAACGCTTGGTCCCCCAATGCGATCATGAGCGGGTTGGGCGTTGCGCAGGGAGAGGCTAAGCGCAGGCGTTGTGCGATGTTTATGCAGTCAGGCTGACGCTCCAAAGCGGCTAAGGTGAGCGCAGCAGCGGCTGTGGAACGACTGATGCCCATCCAGCAGTTCAGCACCAGAGGCCTGTTTCCATCCCAAGCGCGCACGAAATCCAAGAGCGCATCAATGTGCTCCTTTTGCGGTTCCAAATATCCGTCGCGCGGCGCAGCAATGTCGTTGAATTCCAAAGCGAGATGACGAAGGCCCGCAGGCAGGTCTGTGGGCGAATTGCCGGGGCTTGCAAATGTGACAAGATCCGTCGCGCCACTGGTTTGAAGGGTCTCTGCCAAATGGTGCAATGGACAAACCAGAACCGTGCTCACGGCATGGCCTCAATGGCAGCAAAGCGCGACAGGAACGCTTGTTCGGCAGATCGGGTACTCAGCGGGATCAATTCATGAGCGGCAAACGGGCTGCTGTGTTCGCCCTGCCCGGTGGTGTTGGTATCAAAGGCGGTATCAGCCGCGGCATGGAAGGCCGGACGCTCGAAAAACTTCTCGGCTTCCTGCAATGAGAAGCCAGCCAGTTGCGTGGCCTCAAAATATGCAACCGCGCGGTCCGCCTGTTTGATGGTTTTTTTGAGTTTTGCTGTTGGGTGCGCCTTTAGCCCGTGCCGCAGATGGATGGCAGCCTCGAGTCTGGCCTCCACCTCCTTATAGCCACCGCCCATCACGGCCTTGAACGGCGATATCATATCTCCGATCACGTATTCAGGCGCGTCGTGCAAAAGCGCGTAGAGCCGGTCATTTTTGCTGGTTGCCCCCAGATACGCGACCACCGATTCCACGAGCAGGCTGTGTTGCGCCACGGAAAATGCGTGTTCGCCCTCCGTTTGTCCATTCCAGCGGGCCACGCGTGCTAGACCGTAAGCAATGTCGGCAATTTCCACGTCTAGGGGGGACGGATCCAGCAGATTTAGCCTTCGGCCAGACAGCATACGCTGCCATGCACGGGGGATTTTGCTCATGGTCAGCGATGGCCCGTTGAACTCTTACCCCGTCTTAAATCAGGCAGCCTCTTCGGGCCAACCGAATTTCACGAAGTCGGGCAATGCCAGCGTAATCGCTGCGCCGCCTGCTGTTACGACTGTATTTTCGCGCAAAGCTTTGGCGACCCGGTCCAGCCGCACCAGCGCCAACCCATGCTGGCCAACATGTCCGCCCATCTGGCCCACTGCGCGGTCTCCAGCCAGTATCTCGGTTCCCAACTGGGGCAAATCTTCAGCGCCTGTAACCTGCACAAACCGGCTGCGGGCAGTGCCTCTGTGGTGCATGCGCGAGACCACCTCTTGGCCGACGTAACACCCTTTGGAAAAGTCCACGGCGCCGGTCCCGTATTGGTCCATCAACACGTCGTGGGGAAATGCGGATTGCGGCGCAAAGTCTTTGCCCAGTTCTGGAACACCAGCCGCTACACGAGCGATGTCATAGGTATCCGTTTTGGGACCAAACGCTGTTGCGTTGCCCCAAACGCGCTGACCTAAGGAGGCGTGCCGCGGGTCTGTCATGGCATAGCTTCCGGCCCCCAACGTGTCCGTTAAGGCCACGCCCACGTGCATATCGAGCACTGTCACCGTCACCGCAGCGCGCAGCTTGTAGAAAGTCAGGCGTTTTACGAAGTCAGAGGTTTGATCGGCTGCCAAATCCGCAACGAACCCGTCTTTATTGCCGAATGGATCGCGTGCGATCAAAAACTCAAACAGGATTTTGCCCTGTGGGGTCAGCAGCGCTCCAAGCGACAATTGCCCGGGCTCGAGACCAGCAACGTCACAGGTGACGAGATTTTGGAGAAACGTCTCAGCGTCCGGTCCGGCGATTTGGACAAGTGCGCGATCGGGTAGGTGGGTGGCAGTATGGGATGTCTGGTTCATCCTGCCTATTTAGGCCGTTTTGGAAGCGACACCATGGTTGGTTTTCGCAACGCCCGTAAAAAGTTGAACGCCTAATCGCCTGCCACGAAGAACTGCCACGTCCCATCGGGCTTGATGCCGACGCGGTAGAAGATGTAGCTGCCAAATCCAATCGAGTCCTGCACGTCGCCAGCGGTCAAAACGTGATACAACTCCACCTTTTGAGCCGGTGTCATTTTGTCGAAAGGCAGGGCGAAGAAATACGGCCAAACATAAAGCTCGTCCTCGGTGCCTTGATCGAACACCACATATCCCATTTCGAGAATTTCAACGAGGATCGCCAGAATTTCATAGCCGTCGTCATCGCCCGAGTTTTCTTTCATGAACTCAATCGGGTCGCCTTCCAATCCGCCAAAGGAAAGCGTGGTCGCGTCTTCCCCTTCGCCGATCAAGGGACGTAAGTTTGCGATGATGCCCGTCTTTGCGGCCTCCAAGATCCGGTTGCGGGTCGCCAAAACAGGGTCTGGCAATTTGGTAAGGTCGGTTTCAATGTCAGGCGTTGCGCGGTCTAACAGAGCCCGTGCAGCATCTTCGTCACTGTTTCCATCATCGTCTGCGGCTGGTGCCGGTGGGGCGGATGGATCGCTGAGCGCATTGTCCGGAATACCCGGTTCCACTGCGGCCGGTTTATCGTCGGTGGCGTTCTTTGAAGGGCCTGGGTCTTTGCCATAGCGTGGGTCGCTGGGAACGATGATCGTCTGCGTGGGCACTTTGGTGGCCGCATCGGCAGGCGTTGTCGGCAGGAAGTGCGCACCACCGAGAACAGCGGTCAAGGCCAGTATGGACCGCACTCTGGATCGGCCCGGCACGAGCGTGTCCGCCATCACCACAATGCGGCCCCAAAAACCGTCCATCACTACAACCTGTTTTGACGGGCAAACGCACCGACGACCGCCTGATCGTCCAAGCGTATCATGCGCGGTCAACAAGTAAAGCGACGTGACGTAAAGTGATTGCGATTGCGGGAAAGGCTGCCGCTTACTGCAGGCTTTTTCCGGGCATGAATTCGCCGTTCTGATGCCGCTCCCGCAGAGATGAAACGAGCGTCTCAACGCAGCCATCGCCATCCTCGGTGCACAATTGGCGCAGGGCAAAAATAATGGCGGATTCCGCCACAATACCGGGCTCAATACCTTCATTGATGGCGCTGTCCCAGGCGTCTTGAATAAGCTCCACCGCCACCTGGCGTTTCTCTTCGCGGATCAGTGCGTCGAGATTATCGGGTATTTCATGCAGCATTTTTGTTCCGCCGGGAAAGCCTTGGATTTTCAACGTGCCCAGCCAATGCAATGGCACACGCTCATTCGCAGCACACCCCCAAGCCTGCGCGAACTCTTAATAACCTATCGCCGCGCCGGTCGCGATGGAACCGTTTGTATTGAGGGTTTGTCAACAAAGGTTAATGGAACCCTAACGGACTTAAACGCACCGGTGTACGGCGCCTAGCGTCCGTAGCGGGTGGTGATTTGGCTGGAGAGCAGCACGCCTTCTTTGACGTAGCGTTCTGCGGCCACCACCGCCGAGGCTGTGCAATGGCCGTAAACCTCGTTGAAGGCGTTATAACCCCGGTTAAACCGCGAGATGAGATTGGCCTTGCGCTTTTCGGACGGTGTTTCGGAGGCCAAAATATCCTCCATAACCTTACGCCATTGCGTACCTTCGTTGGCCTTACAAAGATTGCGCAGATAGTGAATCGAACCCAAGACCTCTGACAGGCGCAGCAATTTATCATCGTAAGGGGCTATAATTTCCGCCGGACCGGTATTGGCAGAAGCGGCATCGTTCGTCGCGGCTTGCTGAGCCAAAGCCCCAACTGACCCACCAAGGGCTAAAGACCCTAGGAGAGTAACAGCAAATATCGGAAGGGTTATTTTCATGTCCCGTGCATACAAGCGAATTGTGGATGCGCCAAGACGCTTGGCACGGACCGCAGCATGCTCCGTTCAGCCCACCAAGGCGCGGCTTGCACGCACAAGGTTCAAACTGTCACCCGTCAGCGGCAATCCTGCCATTTCGTCCAGCGTAAACCAGCCAAGGGCCGCAGCGTCGTCTCCTGCCACAGCCAGACCGGAATGGCTGACCGCAGCAAACATGGCCAGCACGAAATGCCGTTCCACAGCGCCAGCATCGTCGTGCAAAATGATGTCGATATACGTGTTGAAGACCGGGTTCTCGATCACCAACCGTGTTTCTTCCCGTACTTCCCGAGTGACGGCTTCGATAAGCGTTTCCCCCAGTTCCACCAGTCCGCCCGGTTGCGCCCAAAGCCCGGCAGAGGGTTGGGCCGCACGGCGCACCAAACACACTTTATCGCCCCGCCAAACAGCGGCACACACGCCGATCATGGGCGCCGAAGGATACCGGCGGCTTGGAGCCGAGGGCGTTGGCTTTCCGGTCGATTTCATGGGGCTTCTTGAAGTCATGGGCTTGGCTGGGCCTTAAACTGCGGTCACAAGACGTATCACTTGTGTGCAATTGCCCGCGTGAAAGAAACCCAAAAACCATCCCCGAAAACCATTGAGGATAGAAAACCATGTGCGGACGGTTTGGCCTCGATATCGTGTGGGCACAGTTGTTTGACTATTTCAATTTGATCCGCCCGGAAGAAGGAACTCGCGGTCCACAACTCTCCGCCCGGCGCAATATCGCGCCTACCCAGCCAATTCTTGTGGTGCGCAACGGTCATGACGGTGCGCGGGAGGCTGTCTTGGCGAGATGGGGACTGATCCCCTCCTGGGTCAAAGATCCAAAGGAATTCACCCTAATCATCAACGCGCGTAGCGAGACGGCGCCGCAAAAGCCGTCCTTCAAATCGGCCATGCGCCACCGGCGCGTTTTAATTCCCGCCAATGGGTTTTACGAATGGCGGCGCTTCAAATCGAAAGCGCAAAAGAGCCAGCCGTACTGGGTCGTGCCCTCCAATGATAATCAAAGCGGTATAGGCGGCAAGAGTGGCTCCAACGCACCGCCCATGATGGCTTTTGGCGCATTGATGGAAACTTGGATGGGTGCCGATGGCAGCGAGATCGACACAGCTTGTATTTTGACCACCCCCGCAAACGAAGCCTTCAGCGAAATTCATGACCGTCTGCCCGTGGTAATCCAGCCCAAGGACTTTGAACGGTGGCTCAATTGCCGCGATGTCGGTGTGTCCGATGTGCAAGATCTGCTGACACCGGTGGATAATCTGTTCTTGCGCGCAATCCCGGTCAGCGATGCGGTGAGTAAGGTTGCCAATACCGGCCCCGAAATACAGGAACGCGTGGAACCCGCAACGCCGTCTCCAGCCGAGCCGGATCCGGAACCCGATCCGCAGCAAAGCCTGTTTTAACTATGACCTATTCCTTGTTTGCCGCCGCCCTAGCGGGGTTTCTGCTAGGCGGTGGCCTCATCATCGCAATTGGCGCGCAAAATGCATTTTTGCTTCGGCAAGGCCTGCTGCGTCAGCATGTGTTTGTGCTCTGTTTAGTGGCGGCAATCAGCGATGCTGCCTTGATCATCATAGGCGTGGCCGGTTTTGGAGCCATCGTCAGCGCCAACGAAAGCCTGTTGTTTTGGGTTACCTTGGGCGGCGCGATTTTTCTGTTTGCGTATTCGGCACTGGCTGCGTTTCGGGCCTTAAACCCGCAAGCCATAGGGACAGAAGCGAACGGTGCAACCTCCCTCAAAGCCGCTTTGGCAACGCTGTTTGCCTTCACGTTTCTCAATCCCCACGTCTATCTCGACACGGTGGTTTTGGTGGGCGGCATTTCCGGCCAGTATGACGGATGGGCGCGGGTCGCCTTCTGCACGGGGGCGTGTCTGGCCTCGTTTGTGTGGTTTTTTTCCCTCGGTTACGGTGCTCGTTGGCTCACGCCCTTGTTCCAAAAACCATCCGCTTGGCGCGTGCTCGACACGTTGATTGCCATCATCATGGCCTTGCTGGCGATCAGCCTTTTGATGCGGCTGGTCTGATCCATCACCGTCTTGACGCGCGTGGCAAGCTGGCAGATAAGGCGGGCATGAGACCAAACTGGATCATTCCCGTTGACAAGATCGCTGGTGCGCCCGCACCAAGCCTTGCCTGCGCGTATCAGTGTTCCTTCATTATTATTTGCTAGCGAAATCGCTGGCCCGGTCGTTCCCGCTTTTCTTCTATCCCTTTTGAACGTCCCGGCTGGCACCGGGTAAGCGCTGTCCGCTCGCGAGCGGCGCTGATTGTACCAAAATTGGCCAAACCAGGATGGGACGAAAGACGTGTCGACCGAGACCACACCGAACCTGACGCTCTACAACACGCTCACGCGCGCCAAAGCGCCCTTTGAGCCGATCGATGCCAAAAATGTGCGCATGTATGTGTGCGGTCCCACGGTCTATGACTACGCTCACATCGGCAACGCCCGTCCGGTCATCGTGTTCGATGTGCTGTTTCGTCTGCTTCGGCATATCTATGGCAATGCCAATGTCACCTATGTTCGCAACATCACGGACGTGGATGACAAAATTAACGCCCGAGCTTTGCAAACCCACGGCGAAGCAATCGCCTCCGGTGCGATGAGTTTGAATGAGGCGATCCGCGAGGTCACCGAAAAGACCGCCAACCAGTTTCAGTCTGACATGCAAGCCCTCGGTTGCTTGGACCCCACGCACCAGCCTCGTGCAACCGAGTTTGTGATGCCTCGCGCAGATGGCAAGGCGGACATGGTGACCATGATCCAAACGCTCTTGGACAAGGGCCATGCCTATATCGCGCAGGGCGGGCAGGGTCGCGAAGTGCTGTTTCGCGTTGCCTCAATGGAAGACTATGGCACGTTGTCCAATCGCAAACTCGAAGACCAACAGGCCGGTGCCCGGGTGGCGGTGGAAAGCCATAAGGAAAACCCCGGCGACTTCGTGTTGTGGAAGGAGTCCAACGCCACGGAACCCGGCTGGGACGGCACATTCAACGGTCAAGCAATCCATGGACGCCCCGGCTGGCACATCGAATGCTCCGCCATGAGCGAGGCCTATCTTGGCCAAACCTTCGACATTCACGGCGGCGGGCTCGACCTGATTTTTCCCCACCACGAAAACGAAATCGCCCAATCCCGCTGCTGCCACGGCACGGACGTGATGGCCAATGTGTGGATGCATAACGGTTTCCTGCAGGTGGAAGGGCAAAAAATGTCCAAGAGCGTTGGCAATTTTCACACTGTCCATGAGGTGCTGGAAACCACGAAGGTTGGCGGCCGCGCATGGCCGGGCGAGGTCGTGCGCTTAGCCATGCTCATGACGCACTACCGCGAGCCGATAGACTTTTCAGTCAAGCGTCTGGAGGAGGCTGAAAATGTCATCGCCCGCTTGCGCCGCAAGGCGCATGGCGCGCTTGCGGGAGAATTGAATCGCGACTTCGTAGAGCAACTGGCAAACGACCTCGACTGCACAGCAATCGTAAGAACGCTGGGCCAATTGCAAGGGGAAGAATTAGTTGCGACAGCGGCCTTGGTTGGCTTGGACTTAACACCCAAGTCCAGCACACTCGACATAGAACCAATTGTCGTCAAACGCTTGGCATTCATCGCTGACAAAAACTGGGCCGAAGCGGACCGTATCCGCGATGAATTGTTGGCACAGGGGGTGCAACTCAAAGACGGCAAAGACCCTGAAACGGGCGAGCGTGTAACGACTTGGGAGGTAAAGCGATGAACATCGCGCCCCCCACCCGACCCCGCCTTGCAGGGCCACCCTCCCCTCGAGGGGGAGGGCTGGTTGCCAGCTTTTGTTTTGGTGCCAAGTCAAGCGAATGGCTGTTTGCGATGCATACGGCGTCGACTTTGAATGCAGCTTTAAGTTCCAGCCCTCCCCCTCGTGGGGAGGGTGGCCTTGCGCAGCAAGGTCGGGTGGGGGGCGGGATGGTTCCGCAAAGCACTAGCCGATGACCAAAATCTACCAAACCACCAGAACACGCGCCAAGCTGCTTCGCAGCAATGCCACGCAAGCGGAACGAAAGCTTTGGTTTGTGCTCCGCGATCTCAGGCCCCAAGGCTATCGCTTCCGCAGACAAGCACCCATTGGTCCCTACATTGCCGACTTTGCCTGCCATCAAAGCAAAACGGTCGTTGAAGTGGATGGAGCAATCCACTCGACAACGGCTGAGATCAAGCATGACGCAAGACGAACTCAGTTCTTGAAAGGACAGGGATTCGTCGTGCTGCGCTTCACCAATGAACACGTTCTCCATCAGCCGAACTCAAACGGCATAGTTCAAACCCTTCTTCGACTTAACGGAGCGGCCATATGACCCGCGAACACCTCTATCTCTTCGACACCACACTGCGCGACGGCGCTCAGACGCCTGGGGTGGATTTTTCGGTTGAGGACAAGATCGCAATCACTGGCCTGCTGGATGCGTTTGGTCTCGACTACATTGAAGGCGGCTATCCCGGGGCGAACCCAACGGACACCGCGTTTTTTGAACAGCCGCGCACGCGGTCGGCGACCTTCACCGCTTTTGGCATGACCAAACGCGCAGGTGTGTCGGCTTCCAATGATCCCGGTTTGGCGGCACTGACCGCCTCCAGCGCCTCTGCCATTTGCTTTGTGGCCAAGGCATGGGACCTGCATGTGCGGGTCGCGCTGGGGTGCACGAATGAGGAAAATTTGGAGTCGATCCGGTCCTCGGTGGAGGCCGCCGTAGCCGCCGGAAAAGAAGCGCTGGTGGACTGCGAGCACTTCTTTGACGGCTTCAAGGCTAACCCGGACTACGCTATGGCCTGCGCCAAAACAGCCATCGAGGCTGGCGCGCGCTGGGTTGTGCTGTGCGACACCAATGGTGGTTCGCAACCGGCGGAAGTGCGGGCGATCGTTGAACAGGTGTGTGCGCAAATTCCCGGGTCTAAAGTGGGCATTCACGCCCACAACGATACCGATCAGGCAGTCGCGAACTCTCTCGCCGCCATCGAGGCCGGGGCGCGGCAGGTGCAGGGCACAATCAATGGCATCGGGGAGCGCTGCGGCAATGCAAACCTCATCAGCCTCATCCCGACACTGGCGCTTAAACCGCATTACAAAGAGCGTTTCTCGTTGAGTATCGACGCGGACAAGCTGCAGGGCATAACCACCCTATCGCGCAAGTTTGACGAGTTGCTCAACCGCGCCCCCTACAGCCAAGCGCCCTATGTTGGGTCATCAGCCTTCGCGACCAAGGCGGGCATCCACGCATCCGCGCTCATCAAAGACCCGACAACGTACGAGCACGTGCCACCGGATAGTGTCGGCAATCGACGCAATCTCATGGTCTCCGACCAAGGAGGGAAATCGAACTTTCTCGATCAACTGGCTCGCCGTGACATCGAAGTTTCAAAGTCCGATCCCAGATTGGACACGCTGATTGCGGTGGTGAAAGAGCGTGAAGCGCAGGGCTATGCGTACGAAGCTGCGGAGGCCAGTTTTGAACTGCTCGCTCGCCGCACGCTGGGCACTGTGCCGGAGTTCTTCAAGATAGAGTCTTTCCGCACGTCCGTTGAACGCCGTTTCAACGCAGTTGGCGATGTCATCACCGTGTCCGAGGCGGTGGTCAAAGTGGACGTGGAAGGCGAGCGGTTTCTCTCGGTCGCTGAAGGCAATGGCCCGGTGAATGCGCTGGACCGGGCCTTGCGAAAGGATTTGGGCAAGTACCAAAGCGAGATCGATGGGCTGGAATTGGTGGACTACAAGGTACGCATATTGAATGGCGGCACCGAAGCCATCACCCGTGTCTTGATCGAATCCGCCGATGAGACGGGCGAACGCTGGTGGACGGTGGGTGTGTCTGACAACATCATTGATGCAAGCTTTCAGGCCCTGGTGGACAGTTTGAACTACCGCTTGGTCAGGGGCACCGTGTGAGCGAACCGCACTCGGGTGCTGCGCCGGTCGTTCCGCCCGCCAGACCTATCACGCCAGTTGCGACACCTGCTGTTGTTAGCCCCTCTACGGGCGCTGCTATGGCGACCTGCGCCTATGTTTTGTGGGGTTTCCTGCCGCTCTACTTCGCCGCCACACGTCATATCCCGCCAACGGAATTGCTGGCGCACAGGGTGATTTGGGCGGTGCCCTTTGCCACCGGTATCATGGGCGTGCAGGGGCGCTTGAACGAACTGCCCCTGCTGCTGGCCAACCGCAAAGTCGTTCTGATGATGGGCGTGTCTGCTGCGCTCATTGCCGCCAATTGGGGCATTTACATCTACGCGGTGAGCATCAATCTCGCTTCCCAAGCGGCGCTTGGATACTACTTCACGCCGCTGATTGTGGTGCTGATGGGAGGTCTGTGGCTGGGGGAGCGTTTAACTCCTCTGCAACTGGCTGCCGTGCTGCTGGCGGCAGCGGCGGTGGTTTACCGTACGGTTGCAGGCGGGGAATTCCCATTCATTGGCCTGTTCCTTGCCGTATCCTTCGCGTTCTACGGCTACATACGCAAAACCCAGCCTGTCGGCCCAACACAGGGCTTCCTACTGGAGGTTACGCTGCTGTTGCCGTTCGCTTTGGCCTTAGTCGCGTGGTTGGCGTGGCAGGGCAGTGGACATGTTTTTACGTCTGTCGAAGACACGCTGTGGCTGATGGGCTGCGGGCCGGTCACCGCTGTGCCGCTCATACTTTATGCGTTTGGCGCAAAGGCGCTACGGTTCGCCACCGTGGGCTTGATGGGGTATATCGGCCCCACGTTGATTTTTATCGTCGCCTTCACGCTGTTGGGTGAAGAACTCACGACAGTACAGATCATCACCTTCGCCTTGGTGTGGTTCGCTTTGGCGATCTATTCCGTCGGTCTGATCCGCAAGACCTAAGTCGACACAGTCCAAAGACGACGCACTAAGGATCTTTCGACACTAGTTTGGGCACCAAGTGCGCCGTCAGTGCTTCGACGGAACCAAACACACCAGGCTTGGCCCGTTCAGCGTTGTGCAAGAACCCGGACGTTTCCATGGCATCTAACATGGTGGTGAGCGGTTGCCAAAAGCCATCTACGTCCAGCACCAGAACCGGCTTGGTGTGACGACGCAATTGCGACCAAGTCATTATTTCCACCAGTTCTTCCAGCGTGCCGATGCCGCCGGGCAGGGCGATGAAAGCGTCGGCCTCTTCAAACATCCGTTGCTTGCGCGTGTGCATGTCGGGTACGGTAACCAACTCCGCACCCTCCAAGTTTCGCGCTCCGCCGGACTGTTCGTAGTTGACCAAAAACTCGGGGATGATGCCCAACACAGCACCACCCTTGGACAACGCACCCCGCGCGACGGCCCCCATAAGCCCGTTATCGCCTCCGCCATAGACAAGGCGCAACTGCGCGTTGGCCAAGGCCTCCCCCAAAGCGAAAGCCGTCTCCATGAAGGCCGAATTTGCGCCGGGCGAAGACGCGCAATAAACGCAAACCGAGGGTTGGGTGGTCATGATGCAAGTCCGGTTTCATGGGGTGCGTTTTCTTCGCTGATCCAGAGGTGCAAAGTAAACCGTTGATTAGTGTCAGCATGGCAGACCGTTTCCGGGCCTTTAGGATCAAACCGCAGGCATGACAGCGCCCTTTGGGCAACCGTTGGTGCATCTGCGCATTTGTGATAGAAAATTAACCAAGAAAAGGCGCAAACATGCTGTGTTTGCGCGGTCAGGGGTGCAGTTGAGATTGCACCGCAGGAAAGAGTCTTGGGCGGGACACTGTTGATATGAATCCTCTTGTTATCAAAGCGCTTTATCTGGTGGGCGGGTCCGGTGCAGCGGTCGGCGGTGCGGTCGCAACCGGCGTGATACCGGCCACCGTTTTCACTGATCTTTGGTCACAACCCAAGGTCGAGGTCGCGCGCTTGGCCGATCCAGCGCCAAAGATCAAAGTTCCCGCAAAGCCGAAACCTGTGGAAACTGAGGTAAAAGCCCCCGAAAAGATCACGCAAGTGGAACCTCCAAAGTTCGACATTTTGCGGCTTGAGAAGGATGGCTCCTTGTTGGTCGCCGGTAATGCCGAACCGGGCAGCACTGTGGAACTCATATCACCCGATGGCACGGTCTTGGGTATCACCAAAGCCGGACCTGGCGGCGATTTTGTTATCCTGCCGGATGACCTTCTAAAACCGGGTGGCCACTCCTTGTCGCTGCGCGCAACCGGGCCATCGGGAAAGCCTGTCCTTTCCAAACAGGCTGGCATCTTAAACGTGCCCCAACCCAACGAACCGCCGGGCAGCACAACCGCACTGGCCATGGTCAGCGAAGCGGGTGCGCCCAGCCGCGTCATCACAAAACCCGAAACGCTGGTGAAGGAGCCGGCCAAAGAAGTGAAAGTGGCCAAAGCTCCCGAACCAACGGTGATAGAAGCAGCCAAACCCGAACCGGTTGTGACAGTGGCAAAAGCCGAGCGAAAACCAGAACCTGTAAAACCTCGACCCGAAAAAATTGCCGTTGAACCGGCCCCAAGCCCTGCACCACGGGTTATTGTTGAGGCCGTTGAAGTTGAGGGCAAACAAGTCTTCATTGCAGGCGAGGTAAAGCGCGGCTCGCTGGTGCGCGTTTACATCGACAACAAGCTCGTCGGCAGTGCTCGTGGTACACAGGACAACCGTTTTCTGGTTGCAAAACCCTTCGATCTTGAACCCGGAAAACGTTCGGTCCGCGTAGACCTTGTGTCACCATCGACCGGAAAGGTGATCTCCCGTGCCGAAGTGCCGTTGATCCACGAAGCCCCCGTGGTGGCGGCCGCACCGGCACCCAAACCAGAACCAGCTGCTAAGCCGGTGCAGCTTGCGAAGCTGGAAGAAACCACGGAAGCACCAAAGCTGCCAAGCAAGCAGGCTGAAGCGCTTCCGACTATTGTAGCGCAAGCGCCGGAGCCTGTTGCAGACAGCCCGCCTGCATTGCGCACTGGCACTGCCGTCATCATTAAGCCGGGTGACAATCTGTGGCGTATCTCGCGGCGCACCTATGGTGCAGGCATCCGCTATACAACGATTTACAACGCCAACCGCGACCAGATCCGAGACCCCAGTCGAATCTATGTCGGTCAAATTTTCAAAATACCGGACAGCGCGACAGGCGAGCCGGAGCGCGAAATCAACTAGCGCTGGCGATGGCTCTCAGATCACATAGCGATCATTTGTTGAGAACAGGGCTCTGACTCCTGCCTAACCTCATCTTAACTTGAAAACATCCCTTCGCATTCCTAGTTTATCGTAGAAAGACGATGAACAGATCAAGCTGAGGGAGACTGGTCATGGGCTGCTGCGGTGAACAGCTTCGCAAGATAGACATGGCCGATGCCAACACCTGTTCCTCCGCAATGGCTGGCGTCTTTGCCGCGTTGGCCAATCCCGCCCGGATCGATATCATTCGGCATGTGTCGCGACATCAGAGTTGCGGCTGTAAAGACATCACACAGGTTTTGCCGCTGGCCCAGTCCACTGTTTCGCAGCACCTTAAGGTACTCATTGAGGCGGGGATCATAATTTGCGAAACCGTGCCTCCGCGGTCCCGCTACAGTGTAAATGAGCCCTTGATGCGCGATGTTGCGATTGCCACCAATGCTTTTTTGGATTTTTGCTGCACCTCCGATGATTGCGAAGAGTCCGCCTAGATTTCTTATCCTTCAGCCGGGCTCGGTTAGCAGCGCCCGATTTTTAGAAAGCCCGTTTTGACAGCCACCGACTCCTCTGAGGCGCAAGCCGGTCAGGACGATGATCGTTCATCGCTAAAAACGCTTACCAATCTATGGCCCTACATGTGGCCACGCGACAGGGTCGATCTGCAACGGCGGGTGATTTATGCGGCGGCTTTCTTGGTGCTGGCCAAACTCATCACGGCCATCATTCCATTCTTCTTCAAATACGCGACGGACGCGCTGGACGGTCAGGAGATCGACGTGTGGTGGTTGCCCGCCGCGTTGATCACACCCGTTATGCTTGTCGTGGGATACAACGTTGCCCGCCTTGTCATGTGGGGCTTCACCCAACTGCGCGATGCCCTTTTTGCGCGTGTCGGGCAGCACGCAGTGCGGCAATTGGCTTTCCGCACCTTTGTTCACATGCACACAATTTCGCTGCGCTTTCATCTCGCTCGGCGCACCGGTGGCCTGTCCCGTGTGATCGAGCGCGGCACCAAAGGCATCGAGATCATCGTGCGTTTCACGATCCTGAACACGATCCCAACGATCCTTGAATTCGCGCTCTACGCGGGCATCTTTGCCTACTTTTTCGGCTGGGAATATGTGGTTGTGATCGGCGCAACCGTTTGGGCTTATTCGTGGTTCACGGTTAAGGCGAGCGATTGGCGCATCGCGATCCGTCGCGACATGAACAATTCGGACACGGACGCAAACTCCAAGGCCATCGACTCTCTGCTCAATTATGAGACGGTAAAATATTTCGGCAACGAGGGCATGGAAGCTCGCCGCTTCGACAGTTCGATGGAAAAATATGAAGGCGCGGCGATCAAAACATGGACGTCGTTGGGTTGGTTGAACTTCGGTCAGATGGCCATTTTTTCGACTGGCATGTTGATTTGCATGGTTATGTCCGCTCTTGCCGTGCAGCGCGGAGAGCAGACGCTTGGTGATTTCGTGTTGATCAACATGTATTTGATGCAGCTGTCTATCCCGCTGAATTTCATCGGATTTGTGTATCGCGAAATCCGTCAGGGCCTCACCGACATTGAGGCTATGTTCCGCCTGTTGGAGGTGGATCAGGAAGTGAAAGACGATCCGAACGCAAAGCCGTTGCAAGCGTCCGATGGCTCGATTGTGTTCGAGAACGTCGATTTTTCCTATGATGAAGATCGACCGATCTTGAAGAATGTCAGCTTTGAAGTTCCGGCCGGCAAAACGGTTGCTATTGTCGGTCCATCCGGTGCAGGCAAATCTACGATTTCGCGGCTGTTGTTCCGTTTTTATGATGTTAAGGCCGGTTCAATCTCGATTGACGGGCAGGACCTGCGGGCGATTGAGCAAGACAGTTTGCGTGCGGCTATAGGCATGGTCCCGCAAGACACGGTGCTGTTCAACGATACGATTGCTTACAATGTTCGCTACGGACGGATGGACGCGACCGATGAAGAGGTGCGCCAAGCCGCTGACCGTGCGCAGATCGGGGATTTCATCGAGCGGTTGCCGCAGGGCTTTGACACGCAGGTTGGGGAGCGGGGTTTGAAGCTTTCCGGTGGTGAAAAGCAGCGTGTGGCCATCGCCCGTACACTGCTAAAGGCGCCACCAATCTTGATTTTGGATGAAGCGACTTCGGCCCTCGATACGCAAACCGAACAGGAGATCAAGGCCGCCTTGGACGTGGTCTCGCAAAACCGCACGACCCTGGTCATCGCTCACCGTTTGTCGACCGTCATCGACGCGGATGAAATCATCGTGTTAAAAGCCGGTGAAATCGCAGAGCGCGGTACGCACTCGGATCTGTTGGACAAGGGTGAACTCTACGCCGCCATGTGGAACCGCCAGCGCGAAGCCTCCGATGCAGAAGAGGCCCTGCGCCGCGCCCGCGAAAGCGATACGGAAGGCCTGCTCGGGCGAACGCCTGTGGCAAGTCCCGCTGAATGAGATCTGCGGTTAGATCGCTGTTCACATCCATCGTCGTGGTGGCGGGTCTGTGCTCGTTTGTACTGTTAAACGTTGGATCCGCTCAGGCGCAACGGCCGGTCGCGCTGGAACTTGTGCTCGCCGTGGACACGTCCACGAGCGTGGATACCCGCGAATTTGTTTTACAGCGCGGCGGATTGGCCGCCGCATTTCGCCACCCGCAAGTGCATGCGGCCATCAGGACGCTGGGCGTCTCTGGCATGGCTGTTTCTGTGGTAGCGTGGGCGGGGCAAGGTCAACAGCGTGTTGTGGCGGGCTGGTCGTTTATCGACGGCCCATCTTCCTCGGATCGTTTTGCAGACCGGATTGCAGCGTTTCAGCGTCCCTTTAAGGGATTCACAGACATTGCCGGAGCCCTGCGCTTCTCGACAAACGCCATTATGTCGAACGCCTTTGACGGCGCAAAAATGAAGATCGATGTTTCGGGCGACGGCACGAGCGATTTCGATGATCCCGGTTTCGCGCGGGATAAGGCTGTCGCCAGTGGCATCACGGTCAATGGTCTGGCCATCCATGCGGAGGAATACGATCTGGGTACCCTGGCCCGCATCGATCTGCAGCAGCATTTTACCCAGCGGGTGATCGGCGGAGAGGGCGCTTTCTTCATGGAGGTGGAATCGTTTGAGGACTTCGCCACTGCGATCCGGCGCAAGCTTGTGCGGGAAATTGCCGGAGACGCTTTCGCAAGGGCGCTTATGCAGCCTATCAGTGAGAAGGCTGGTCCAATCCACCAAATTGAGACGGCGCATTCCAAACCGCCTCTCACCGCTGTAAGACACAATTGAGTTTCAAAGGGGCTGTCTGATGTCTGTCGTCAAATCCGTGCGCAATGCCATGGTGCCCGTGCACCGCGAGGGTTACCGCTTCATAGCGTTCTTCGCCTTTGCGACCTTTTTGTTGTGGCTGCTTTGGTCGCACTTTTTCTGGATCGGCTTGGCGCTCACCATCTGGTGTGCGCTTTTCTTTCGTGATCCCAAACGGGTCGTTCCCGTCAGTGATGATCTGATCATCAGCCCTGCCGACGGCGTGATCTCCAGCATTGGTGACTTCGTGCCCCCCGCGGAGTTGGAGTTAGGCGACGAGCCTCGTACCCGTATTACCGTTTTCATGAACGTGTTCGATTGCCACATAAACCGTGCGCCCGTCCGGGGCACGGTGCTGCGTTCCATTCACAAGCCGGGTCTGTTTTTGTCTGCCGATCTCGACAAAGCCTCCACTGACAATGAGCGCCATTCCATCGTGATTGACGGGCCGCATGGTGCCGTGGGCGTGGTGCAGATTGCAGGTCTTGTGGCCCGCCGCATTCTCAATTGGAGTAAGCCGGAAGACGCATTGGGGCAAGGAGAGCGGTTTGGGTTGATCCGGTTTGGCTCCCGCGTCGATGTTTTCCTGCCTGCAGGCGCGACACCCCGCGTAGCGCTGGGCCAAAAGGCGATTTCCGGTGAAACGGTCCTGGCCGCGCAGAATGATGTCGTCCCCACCAGCCTCACGCCTCGTAAGATCTGATGAAGGCTCCTTTCCCAGACTTTTTGGCGGAAGAAAAAAAACGCGCCAAAGACAAGGCCGATGCGGAACTGGACGTGCCCCACCTGTTTGAGGGCGATGATCCCAGTGAAGCGGACAATAACAGTAGCCTGACAAACGAGAAGAGTACCGCTTCCGATGGGATGGAAGACGATTCGGAACCGGCGCAAATCTCTCGTCTGCGAGACGTGCCCCTGCGGGTCCTGGCGCCCAATCTTATAACACTGGGGGCAATCTGTTCCGGTCTCACAAGCATCCGGTTGGCCTGGGAAGCGCGCTTTGAACTGGCCATTGCGGCCATTGTGTTTGCGGCTATTCTCGACGCCTTGGACGGGCGGGTCGCCCGGTTCCTAAAGTCCTCCACGTCCTTTGGCGAGCAGTTGGATTCGCTTGCGGACTTTGTGAACTTTGGCGTGGCACCGGCACTGGTTTTATACCTATGGGGCCTGAACCTCTTGGGTTCCATCGGCTGGGTCGTTGCGCTCACATTTGCAATCTGCGGATGTCTGCGTCTGGCCCGTTTCAATGTGATGTTGGAGGCCGAAGATCAACCCGAATGGGTGGTTGATTTCTTCACGGGCGTGCCCGCTCCCGCCGGTGCGCTTTTGGTGTTGTTGCCGGTCTATATCGGTTTGATTTTTGCTGACGCTGGCATGGCCACCACGTCGGTTAGCGGAAGTGTGGCTGCGGCCATCTACGCGGTGTTTGTGGGCTTCTTGATGGTGTCCAACCTGCCGACATGGTCTGGAAAACGCAGTGCGCAACGCATCTCACGTAACCTGGTGTTCCCGTTCATGATCGGCCTGCTGCTGTTGATCGCACTTCTGTTCAGCTACCCTTGGTGGGTATTGTCACTGTTCACGGGCCTCTACCTTCTCACCATCCCGTTGAGTGTAAGGGACTGGTCAAAGCGGGAAGACGGCGGGGCGTAGGCCTCTGACCCTCGCCGAACTTGCGACTCATGTGCCTCCCGCCGTTTAGGCCGCTACTCAGCGGCCTGCGGAAATGAACCGGGCTCCTGATCATCATTACGCGCTTTTTGAATAGGCATGGCCTTGCGGGCATTGCTCATCATCGCATTGAGATCCGGCAACTCGTCCTCCACTTGCAAAGCTGCAGCTTTCGTAGCGGCTGCATCGCCACGTATCTTGGCGTTGACCCATTTGACGGGTGCTACCAGATTGGTCGGCAGTGCCAACATGCTTGGGATCATGATGAGCGTCAGCAAGGTGGAGAAGGCGAGACCGGAAATGATCGCTGTGGACAATTGCACCCACCACACGGAGGTGATGCCGCCATAGGCAACGGTCTGCGTCACAAAGTTCATGTTGAGCTGCAGTGCCATGGGGATCAGACCCAGAATGGTGGTGATCGTGGTCAGGGCGATGGGTCGTAACCGCTGGGCGGATGTCTTGAGCACAGCATCACGCACTTCAACGCCCTCCGCGCGGAGACGGTTATAGGTGTCGATGAGCACAATCGCGTTGTTCACCACGATACCCGCCAGCGCAACGACGCCCGTCCCGGTCATGATGATCGAGAACTTTTGTCCCGTGATCATAAGGCCGATCAGCACGCCGACAATCGCCAGCACCACAGTCGCGAGGGTGAGGAAGGTTTGGTAAAACGAATTGTATTGCGTCACCAAAATGATGAACATCAAGAACAGGGCGATACCGGCCGCTTGCGCGAGGAACGCACCGGATTCTTCCTGTTCTTCGTTGCCGCCTCTAAATTTGAACTGCACGGTTTCCGGCCATTGCTGGGTCGCCAACCAAGCCTGCGCTTCGGCCACCTTGTCATTGGGCGTGATGGCTTTGCCGTTTTCTTCAAATCCCGGGATTAGGTTGGCCTTGACCTCCATGGAGTAAAGGCCGTCCTTACGGGTGATAGAACTTACCTTCGGCACAGCCGTCCGGGTAACGAAGTTGGATAGAGGCACCTGTCCCTGCGGCGTTGGCAGCTTCAGCTTGTCCAGCGTGTCCAAACTACGCTCTTCCTTGCGAAGGCGCACCCGGATGTCCAACTCGTCTTCCGAGTCGTCGGGCCGGTATTTGCCGATGGGCACGCCAGTGGTCACCAATTGCACCATGGCCCCGATTTCGACGATGCCCGCATTGTAGCGGCCGGCTTTTTCGCGATCGACGTTCAACTCCAATTCGATGCCGGGCAGGGGACGTCCATCCTCAATGTCCTGCACGCCGGATAGACTGTCCACGAAAGCGCGGGCGCGTGTGACGGTGTTGACCATGTCATCATAGTTGGTGGACCGCACTTCCAAGCGCAGGTCTTTGCCAGTTGGCGGCCCCCCTTCGATTTTGCGAACTTCCACTTTAATGCCGGGAATATTGGCGGTTTTCTCGCGAATTTCCTGGAAGATATCGACAGCGAGGCGGCGGCAGCAAAAGTCTGCCATTTCGATCTGCAATTCGCCGATCACGTCCGCCGGCTTGTCCTGCACGCCGCCTAAGGGGCTGTCGCCACCGCCGGAACCACCGGGGGCCTTGGCTGTCATAACGGAATTGTTGATGCCGCTGACGTTCAACACGACCGACTCAACTTCCGAGACGATGTCGCGAGCCTGCGATGCAGATAAGTTGCCGCGTGCCGAGACCAGTACGATGGCCACATCCGGCTCCTCATCCACGAAGAACTCAACGCCCGCATTGTTGGACCCAAACAGCCCAAAGACGAAGATCGCCGATCCAATCACCGCGCCGATCACCAACATATTGCCGATGATGTTGCCGGACAGCAGCTTCAGGACCCGCAAATAACCGCCCATAAAGCCAGGTACTTTGTTCACTTCCAGCTTCCGTGCGCTTGTGAACATCAGCGTCACCGGATCTTCGGCTTTTGCTTCGCGGGAGGACATGAAGCCCAAGACACCGATCATGACCGGCACCAACACAAGGCCGGACAAAAGGCCTGCTGCCAGAGCCAAGGCGGAGGCGGGTGTGCTGCCATCGGCTTGCGCGGTCGCAATTCCGTCAGCGAGCGGTTGAGCAAATTGCTCAATACCCAGATTGATGCCGCCTTTGACAAGGGCATAGACGGCTAAGCCCAGCAGGGTTGAAACGAACACCGACTGCACCACCACGCCGCCGCGACGCCCGATTCTGTGTGCGATCTGACCGGTGAGTGCGCCCGCCGTCGGCAGGAAGATCAGAGCCGTCATCAAAGAGGCGCTCAAAACGATGATCACCATGATCGGCAGATAGGACATGAACTCGCCGGGAACGCCGGGCCACAAAAGCAGCGGCAGGAACGCGGCAAGCGTCGTCGCCGTGGAAGAAACCACGGGCCAGAACATCAACTGCGCAGCGCGGGTATAGGCCTCCTGCGCGGGCATGCCTTCCGCCAGTTTTCGGTCCGCGTATTCGGTCACCACAATGGCGCCATCCACCAACATGCCAACAGTCAGCACCATGCCGAACAGCACCATCATATTCACGGTCATGCCCGCTGTGGCCAGGATGAGGAAGCCAACGGCAAATGATACCGGCACCGATAGGCCGACTAGCAGGCCGGACCGCAAGCCCAACGTGGCCACAACAACCACCATCACCAGCGCGATGGCTGTCATGATGGAAGATTGAAGCGACCCCTGAACTTCGTCGATGAAGCTGGATTGATCGAGCAGGTAATTGAGCTTGATTGTCGACGGCCAGTTTTTCGAGAAGTCGGCCACTGTTTTGCGGACAGCCACATTGTTTTCAATGATGTTGGTACCAATCCGCTTCACCACTTCCAAAGCGATGGCAGGCTCCCCGTTCACCCGTGTGTAGCTGAAATGGTCTTTGAAGGTGCGGCGGATTTCCGAGACATCGCCCAGTGTCACCACCGCTTCGCCATTTTGCTTGATGGGTATGGCATAGACGTCGCGTGCCGTCTCAACGAGGCCTGGAACTTTAACATTGAAACGTCCGTTGCCGTTATCGATAAAACCGGCGGCCACCAATTGGTTGTTTTGCGAAAGAGCGTTCAGCAGCTCGGACTGCGTGATATTGTAGGATTCAAGCCGGGCAAGATCGAGAACGACCTCCAGCATCTCTTCGCGGTTGCCGGAAAGTGTCGCTTCGCGAACCGTGTTGATCGCCTCAATCTCGTCTTTCAAACGGCGTGCGTACTGAAACAGGGTGCGCTCCGGCACGGTGCCGGATAGGGTGACGATAATGGTCGGTTGCAGTGCGAAGTTGGTTTCCGCGACCGTAGGTTCGTCCGCCTCATCGGGCATTTCCGATTTGGCTTGGTCCACCTTGTCGCGAATGTCGGCGAGCACTTTGTCTTTGTCGGTCTCAATATTGAATTCCAACACCACTGTGGCTGCGCCCTGCGCCGCGATAGCTGTGAACTCTTTCAACCCGTCGATGCCGCGTAGTTTGCTTTCCAAGGGCCGTATCAACAGCCGCTCGGCATCCTTGGGTGAGACGCCCTGCTGGGTTACATTCACGAAATAGACCGGCACGTCGATGTCCGGTTGAGCTTCCTTCGGTACCTGGATGTAAGAAATCACGCCCGCAATCACCATCACGAGCATCAAAACGAGAACCGTCTTGGGACGGCTCAGTATGGTGGCGAGGGCGGCGGTCATGAGCGTTCTTCCCCATTAGCGGAGTTCGGTGTCGTGTTGGCCGCCGTGGCGGCGCGGTCCGCTTCAATTTGTTTCATCTGCTCGGGTGAGACAGGCTCAACGGTTTCGCCCGCCGCAACGAAGTTTTGTCCCAGTGTGATCACCCGCATTCCGGCATCCATGCCAGTCACCCACACGAACTCGGCTTCTTCCGCGATGATGCTGACAGGGCGGAAGCCAACCATATTATTGTCACCCACGTATCGAACGCCAATTTGGCCGTCGTCCGCCAGGGTCAACCAGCTTGGAGATATCCGGTAGGCTTTTGTGGTTGGCAGGTTGACCAGAGCTTCGGCGGTCATGCCATCGCGAAGGATGCCGGAGGCGTTATCAACCTCGATTTCCACGTTGAACGTACGGGTGCTGGCATCTGCAATCTGCGAAATGTAGCTGATCTTGCCCGGCATGCTTGGGCCGGAAATCGGCTGCACCTGTGCCACCATACCAAGCGAAATCTGATTGATGCTGCGCTCGGACACCTGACCCGTAAACAGCATTGGGTCCGTATCCATTTTGGTAATGCATACGCCGCCGGGGGCAAGGTTGTCTCCAACTTCCGCCATGGGTTCGCGAACAATGCCGTTCACTGTTGCGCGAATTTCCGTCCGTCCCATCTCTTGCTCAGCGGATGCTACCGCTGCTTTGGCTGCGTCCAATGCGGTGCGAAGACCGCGCAGTTTGGTACGGGTTGCAAAGCCGCGCTCAACGAGCCGCACATTGGCATCATAGTCTTCTTGCGCTTGCGTCAAGGTCGATTCCGCCTGCGCCAGCGTGGTTGAGCGCACGCCTTTGTCGATCACACACAGAAGGTCACCAATTTTGACCGACTGCCCTTTTTCAACGGGCCGGTTTTGAACGATGCCGCCGGTTTCCGCCCGCACGGTTACAACCGTGTTGGCGGCCGTGCGTCCGCGCACCGCCAACAGGTTCGGTCGTTCCTGAGGCTGCAGCGTTTGCACCCGAACCCGAAAGGTGGCGGCTTGTTCCGCCTCCTCACGCTGTGCAATTGTTTTAGCGTTCGGGTCCACTTGTCCGCCAATGACCAGATCGCCGGTAAACATCCATCCGCCAATTGCGGCCAAAATACCCAATGCGATGAGTTGTGAAGCACGTACTTTCACAGTCAATTCCTACTCTGCTGGAACGGCGGCTGCCGCTTGTGAATCCTCGACAGTCGCCTTGGCGGTGTCCGTCTGTTTGTTGGGGGCGAGCGCTTGAAGACCAGTGCCTGCAATCGCTTCCAGGGCTTTGCGGTTTTCGCGCACATATTGGGTGGCTTGCTTAAGGCAGGTGCGACCGTAGTCCGCCACCCACTCGGCTCCGGATAGTTCTACCTGCGCCACCTCTTCATCAATTTGCTGAACTTCTTTCGCCAGATAGTCCAGTTGCATGTCGATTGCGCGACGGACGTCGGACGGGTCCATCATTTCGGCGCACATGGCCAGAAGCAGGAACTCAGATTTGAAGATGTCTTTTTGTGCAGGCTTCGAAAGCGCGACTAAAAATGCGCTGCGCCCTTCTTCCGTCACCGAATAGACTTTGCGGGGCGGCTTTCCGGGTTGGAACTCTTCGCGAGCCGTAACCAGGCCTTCCTGCTCCATTTTCGCCAACGCGGGGTATATCGAGCCGTAACTGGCGTCTACGAAGTGGCTAAAGTGCCCTTCGGAGACCAGTTTTCGGATTTCATAGCCCGTGCTCTCGCAACAATTGAGAACGGCTAGGCATAGCGTGCGCACATTCATGGCGGAGATCCGAAATAACGATCCAAACCCTTTAGACCACAAACGAGCATATATCAAATATGAATATGCAGTTCGGTTATCTGTCGCTGCGACATATCGGAGCGACCGAGACTCATGCGCTTAAGCGGGTTCTGGCCGACCTCGGCTAGCGCCGTTTCCGTTCAAACGGAAGCGTTTGAGCGAAGGAAACCGCTTTAAAACAAATTTTAGAGCCAATCCACGCTTCAAAGAAGCGGTGCTTGGCTCTAGGCAATAAAACTCTCGGATTAGACCGAAGCGCCTGATTTCAGTCTGCGTTTCAACCTGTTGCCCAATTTACCCTTGGACTTGGTCTTGGCAGGTGCTGCGCTGGCCCGTGTGGGCACGAGGCTGCGCAGTTTTTCGATGCGCTGCGACATTTCTTCGAGATAAATATCGATGTCGACGAAATCAGTGTCGTGGGAAACAGCATCTTTTGACAGTCTTGGCATCACAAACCTCGCTCTTCGGGTCGGTTTGGATACTCAAAAGACCAAGCAATATGGCCTGAACTGAGCAGAAGACCCTAACCGCCTCTGGCGAGAAGTGTGACAAAAACTGGTTAATGAGGTTGAAACGCGCTTTTGGACTGCCGCTCCCTGCCGCTTACGCCAAGTCTTTCCAAGCGCCAGCTTCAAAGTCAAAAACACCACCGCTGCGCGTTTCGTTTGGGGAGGCCAGGCGCACCAGCGTATCCACGATGGCGGATGGCGGTGTCACGGTCTCCGGCTTTTCACCGGGCGCATATTGGGCTCGCATTTTCGTGCGCATTGTGCCGGGGTCGATCAAATTTGCGGTAACAGAGGTCTTTTGTGTTTCTTTCGCATAGACCCGAACAAGCGCGCCAAGCGCTGCTTTTGATGCCGCATAGGGGCCGGTGAAGGGCCGCAGGCTCTCCGTCGCGCCCGACGTCATAAACAGTGCGCGACCGGCGTCCGATGCCCGCAGCAAAGGGTCCAGCGAGCGGATCAACCGGTAATTGGCAGTGACATTGATCGCCATCAGCTCTTCAAACACCGATGGTTTCATCTGCGCCAAGGGTGTCACCAATCCCAGCGTGCCTGCATTGCCGAGCAGGATGTCGAGCTTGCCCCACCGTTCATGGATCGTGCCGCCCAGACGGTCCAACGCATCATAGTCGGTCACATCCACAGGCACCAATGTGGCACTGCCGCCAGCGGCGCGAATCTCGTCGTCGAGCTCTTCCAAGCCACCGACCGTGCGCGCCAAGGCGATCACATGGGCTCCGGCGGCCCCAAGACCCAAAGCCGCTTGATAGCCAATGCCGCGCGATGCGCCTGTCACAACGGCCAGGCGCCCGTCTAGCGGTTTCGGTATTGTGCCATTGGCCAAGGAGGTCTCACTCATAAACGCGTCTCACAAAAAGGGCCGGCTCAGCTTCCGCCCGACAACATGGAAACTGGCCGTTCAGCCGTGTCGCCCGGTCCGGCGCGCATGCCTTCGCTGTAGGATTTGTCTGTCAGTGGCGTCGGATACTCTCCGGTAAAGCATGCATCGCAAAACTGGGGCCGTTCGTTGTTGCGCTCCGCCATTCCTGCGGCGCGGTAAAGGCCGTCAATTGAAAGGAACGATAGGCTGTCCACTTTAATAAAGTCAGCCATTTGCTCCAGTGTCATACGGGAGGCGAGTAGTTTTTGTTTTTCCGGCGTGTCCACACCGTAATAGCAACTAGACAGCGTGGGAGGGCTTGCGATGCGCATATGCACTTCCCGCGCGCCCGCATCCCGTACCATGGCGACGATCTTTTGGCTGGTGGTGCCACGCACGATGGAATCGTCCACCAAAACCACGCGCTTGCCCTGCAACAAGTCGCGATTGGCGTTGTGTTTCAGTTTCACGCCCATGTGGCGGATGTTGTCGGTCGGCGCGATAAACGTGCGCCCAACATAGTGGTTCCGGATGATGCCCAGTTCAAAGGGCAGGCCTGCCGCCTGTGCGTATCCGATAGCCGCCGGTGTGCCTGAGTCCGGCACCGGCACTACGATGTCTGCTTCCACCGGTGCTTCTGCCGCCAGCTCCTCTCCGATGCGTTTGCGCACGGCATAGACATTCTCGCCCTGCACTGCGGAATCCGGTCGAGCGAAGTACACATATTCAAACACGCAAAACCGCGATGGCTTTCTCTCAAACGGAAAGTAGCTTTCGATGCCGGTCTCGGTGACCACGACCATCTCGCCCGGTTCAACGTCCCGCACAAACCGAGCACCGATAATGTCCAACGCGCACGTCTCTGAGGCCAGCACATAGGCTCCATCCAAGTCACCCAGCACCAATGGGCGCACGCCCAATTGGTCGCGGCAACCGATCAGCTTTTTCGAAGACATGGCAACCAGCGAAAACGCGCCTTCCAAGCGTTTCACGGCGTCCGTCAGTTTGGCAACCAGCCGCTCCTCTTGGCTGGTAGCGATCAGATGCAGGATCACTTCGGTATCGGATGTCGACTGGAAAATCGCGCCCTTGGTTTGCAATTCGCGACGAATGTCGCCGGCGTTCGTGAGATTGCCATTGTGAGCGATGGCGAACCCGCCACCGGCAAAATCGGCAAAAAACGGCTGCACATTGCGCATGCCTTCACCGCCTGTGGTGGAATACCGGTTGTGGCCAATGCCAAATCGGCCCGGCAGACGCGCGATGACTTGAGGTTTTGTAAATGTGTCGCCAATCAGCCCAACGTGCCGCTCAGCATGGAAGGTGGTGCCATCAAAGGTGACAATACCCGACGCTTCCTGCCCGCGATGTTGCAGGGCGTGGAGACCCAATGTGCAAATGGCCGCCGCATCGTCGTGGCCGTAAATGCCGAACACACCACATTCTTCGCGAAATTTATCATCGTCTTGCGGAAAGATGTCTTCTGGAAAACTGTCTTGAGGAGAGATCAATGGGGAAGCCTTTCCAGCCAATTCCATTAAGCCGCACATGGTGTGCGGCCAAGTGCCGTTAGAGAACGGCCTATGTTTTTGTTTCGGGGTCTTGCTCGGCTTCGTTGCCGGTCTCGGGCTCTTTGGTTCCCAAAACGCCTTGCACCACTTCGTCTAGATTGTCGGGCAAAGCATCGCGTATTGCGGTTCCCACAGACACCAACATTGGCTTGCTCTTGGCTTCCGCCACCCATGTGGGTTCCTGTTCGTTCGCGAGCCATAAAAAGCCCATCAGAGTGATGGCCACCAACAGCATGCCCCGGGCGGCACCAAACAGGAAACCCAAAGTGCGGTCGAGGACGCCAATACGGCTATCGATGATCATATCCGCCAACAACATCGTCAGGTAACTCACGATGATCAGAACCAATAGGAAAATGATGAGAGCGGACACGCCTTGAGCGACCAGTGCGTTTGCAAAAAGCTCCGGTGCGGTGGACTGCACAAACGGTGTCAGCGACGGAAAGAGATAGAGCGCGGCAGCGGCGGCCACCACCCATGATACAATCGACAAAACCTCACGGGAAAACCCACGGATCATCGCCAGAATGGCCGAGATCAGCACGATGACCAGCAAAATACCGTCAAGCAAAGTGATGGGCATGAGAGTGTCCTTTGGCATTTGCAATCGGGCACGTGCAATAAAGGTGAACCATCGGCGTTCCGGTGCCCGTCATCGGTCTGCGCGGCGCTTATCTGCCAGTATCGTTGTCACCCTGCAAGGTGCTGTCGGCACCACTGATGAGATCAACCACAAGATCGCTCAACGTGGAGATGATATTGTGCCGCAATCCGGTCTTGGGCACATCGCCGCTTTTGGCAAATGTTGCCTGATCGAAGCCCAGTTTACCCGCTTCCTTCAACCGTCCTGCCGCTTGCGACACCTGACGCAAATTGCCTGAAAGGCTGACTTCGCCAAAATAAACGCTGTTATCCGGTAGCGGCTTGTTGGCCAGCGACGAGACGAGGGCTGCAGCCACGGCGAGGTCCGCTGCCGGTTCGCTGATGCGATAGCCCCCCGCCACGTTGAGATAGACATCATGCCCGCCGAGCCTCACACCGCAATGAGCCTCCAAAACCGCAAGGATCATCGCCAGCCGAGAACTGTCCCAACCCACCACGGCCCGGCGCGGCGTACCAAGCGAGGAGGGCGCGACAAGTGCCTGAATTTCCACCAGCACTGGGCGCTTGCCTTCCATGCCGGCAAACACCGCAGCACCGGGTGCGGCCCGGTGACGGTCGCCCAAAAACAGTTCTGAGGGATTGGCCACTTCCCGCAGCCCACGGTCCGACATTTCAAACACGCCGATTTCGTCCGTCGGGCCAAAACGGTTTTTGACCGTGCGCAGTATGCGAAAATTGTGACCGCCTTCGCCTTCGAAATACAACACGGCATCCACCATGTGCTCCACCACCCGAGGACCGGCAATTTGCCCGTCCTTGGTGACATGGCCCACCAATACCACGGTGGCACCGGAGCGTTTGGCGTAGCGGATCATGGCTTGTGCTGATGACCGCACTTGGCTGACGGTTCCTGGTGCAGATTCCACCATGTCCGTCCATAGCGTCTGGATCGAATCAACCACGACGAGCGCCACGCCTTTTTCAGCCTCCAGCGTGGTGACGATGTTTTCGACATTAGTTTCGGAGATCATCGAAACCGGAGCCTTGGCGCAACCGAGCCGCTGCGCACGCAAGCGCACCTGCGCCACAGCTTCCTCGCCAGAGATGTAAAACACCCCGTGCCCGGCATTTGCCAGCACAGCGGAGGCTTGCATGAGCAGAGTCGATTTGCCGATGCCGGGGTCGCCACCCAACAAAATCGCTGAGCCGCGCACAAAGCCGCCGCCGGTCACCCGATCCAACTCGCTCACGGTAGTGCTGATGCGCGGTTCGTCTTTGCTTTCGCCGTCGAGACTTTCTTTCTCGACGATGCGCCCCTTGCGTGGGGCGCGGCCGGGGCCAGAGGCGATACCGGTATCCGGCCCGCTTTCTACAAGCGTGTTCCATTCCCCGCAGCCGTCACACTTTCCTGACCAACGGGGATGGGATGTGCCGCAGTTTTGACAGACAAATTCAATCCGCGTTTTGGCCATCACCCACTCACCGGCAAATAAACCCGATGGGCGCGGCGTGACAGGCCGGTGAGCAATTCATAGCCGATTGTGCCAGCCGCCCGGGCGACATCGTCCACAGGGATTGTTGGGCCGAACAGTTCAATCCAGTCACCAGCCTTCACGCCGTCCGGCGGCAAATCGGTGACATCAAAAGCCGCAAGATCCATCGAGATGCGGCCAACCCCGTTGAGCACGGTGCCGTTGATCGCTGCCTTCGCCCCCGGCGCAACGAAGCGCATGGGCACGCCGCTGTTGGAGCCCGACCGCAAATAGCCATCGGCGTAACCCACGGACACATAAGCAAGCCGCGTATCGCGGGTCAGTGTTTCACTCGCTCCGTAGCCCACGGCCTCTCCGGCCTTCGCATTGCGGATTTGGCAGATACGCCCTTCCAGCGTGACAACAGTTTGCATGGGGTTTTCGACATCGTTGAGCGCTTCCCCGCCGTAAAGAGCGATGCCTGGACGGGTGAGTGCGCCTTCCAGCCCGTCCATCTGGAGATTGGCGGCGGAGTTGGCGCAGGAGACCGGCACATCCGGCAGCAGCGCACTGGCCTGACGGATACGCTCCATCTGCAACGCAGTCTTGGCATGGCCAACATCATCAGCGCAGGCAAAATGGGTCATCAACAATTGGACATCGAGATGCGCCATGAGTGCCGGATCATTGATCAGCGATTTCAGGCCCAAAAGATCAAAGCCAAGCCGTTCCATACCGGTATCAAGGTGCAGTGCGCAGGGCAGGCGAGTGCCGCGCCGCTTGGCCTCATCCACCCACCATTGCGCCTGATCGCTTGCCCCGAGCACAGGGATCAAACCGGCCTCAGCAAGAATGGGTGGAGCATCGGGGAATAGCCCGTTGAGCACAAAGCAACGGGCATCTGGGGCAACTGCCTTTACGCGCAGCCCTTCTTCCCCCACGGCCACAAAAAACGTGTGACAACCCGCCGCTTGCAGCGCCTCTACAACCGGCTCAATCCCGCATCCATAGGCATTTGCCTTCACTACGGCCCCGGCAGCGGCACCGTTGCCCCGGTCGCGCAAAACACGCCAATTGGCCACCAGCGCATTCAAATCCACCGTAATGCGACTGCCTGCGAGCGCACCCGAGACTTCGCTGAGAAACTGCGGCGCCGACACGTCTATTCAAACGCCTCGGGTATGCGGTCGTCTTCAGCCAGGTCGGTAAAGCGGGTGAACTCCGCCTGGAACGCAAGGTTGGACGTGCCGGTCGGGCCGTGGCGTTGTTTGGCTATAATCACGTCAGCTTTTCCGCGGGCGGCGTCCAATTGCAATTGCCACTTGTTGTGCTCGTCGGACCCGAATTCAGGCTCACGGTTCTGCAAATAGTATTCTTCGCGATACACGAACAGCACCACGTCGGCGTCTTGTTCGATTGACCCGGATTCACGCAGGTCCGACAATTGCGGACGCTTGTCTTCGCGGTTTTCCACCTGACGCGACAGCTGCGACAAGGCCACGATTGGAACGTGCAACTCTTTGGCCAACGCCTTCAACCCGGTGGTGATTTCGGTCACCTCCTGCACTCGGTTGTCCGTGCGCTTATTGCCTTGCATAAGCTGAATGTAATCGATGATCAGGCAATCAAGCCCGCGCTGACGCTTCAACCGGCGCGCACGTGCAGCCAGTTGGGCAATAGAAATGCCGCCCGTCTGGTCGATAAACAGCGGCAACCTGTGGATCATCTGTGAGCAAGCCACCAGCTTTTCAAACTCGGCCTCGTTGATCTCACCACGCCGGATTTTAGAGGATGAGATTTCTGCCTGTTCGGCGATGATACGGGTGGCCAGCTGCTCCGCCGCCATCTCCAACGAAAAGAAACCAACCACGCCACCGTTGATGGTCTTATTGGTTCCGTCCGGCTCCACCTGCGCTTCGTAGGCGTTCGCGATATTGAACGCGATATTGGTGGCCAGTGACGTCTTACCCATCGCTGGGCGACCGGCGAGAATCACCAAGTCGGATGGCTGCAGCCCACCCATCTTTGAATCCAGCCCGTGGAGGCCGGTAGCAATGCCGGACAGGTGCCCGTCGCGCTGATGGGCAGCGGCGGCCATATCCACGGCTGAATTGACTGCTGATCCAAAATCGGCAAAGCCGCCATCGTAGCGCCCGGTTTCCGCCAGTTCGAACAGACGGCGCTCTGCGTCTTCGATCTGCACATTGGGCGCCATGTCCACCGGCGCGTCAAAGGCGATGTTGACCATGTCTTCGCCAATGCCAATCAAGCTGCGGCGTGTGGCCAGATCGTAGATCGAACGGCCATAGTCTTCCGCATTGATGATCGTCGTCGCTTCCGCCGCCAGCCGCGCCAGATAGACGGCGACGGTCATGTCACCAACCTTTTCATGTTCCGGCAGGAACGTCTTGATCGTCACAGGATTGGCACGCTTTGCAGCGCGGATCATCTCCGATGTGACTTTGTAGATCTCGCGGTGCAGCGGTTCGTGAAAGTGGTCGGGCTCCAAAAAGTCCGACACCCGATAAAACGCATCATTGTTGACAAGGATCGCCCCAAGCAAAGCCTGTTCGGCTTCCATGTTGTGCGGGGCCTGCCGATAGGGTGTGGGTCCCGGTACAACATTCTGGTTCATATTTTCAGCAGCGTCGGCCATAGGCGGTTCCCAAAGTCTTTTTTCAAACGTCGATCAATCCCCGGCACTACCTGATAAGAGGGCCGGGAAGGGGTGTCATACCTGTACGCTGAACAGGCCTGACTTATACCTTGATTGCCCTGCCGCAAAAGACCCAATCGCGGTATCCACGCCGCTGATGGAAAGAATCTCACCGGGCGCCGCAGCAATCCCCGAAGTTAACAGGCAATCATTTTAAAACGCATTTTGAGTGACGTATCTCGCGTTGGGTCTTGACCCAACATGTTGGGTGATCCGCAAGCTTCTTGGCACAATGCAAGCTGCAAACCGCTTGGCAGTACTCATGCTGAAACCAATCGCAATGGTTGAGCAGGGCGCTCCCATCCAACCCGCTGTGCAGGCCATGTGCGGAGTAATAAGGATCTGCAATGCAGCACCAAAAAAAGGGCGACCCGAATTCGAGCCGCCCTTCTTACAATAAGCTGCAAACAGCAAATGCCGCTGTGAGTTAAGCAGTCGCTTCTTCCTCAGCGTCTTCTTCAGTTGCGGCTTCCACCACGTTGCCGTCTTCGTCGAGTTCCAACTCGTCGGCATTTTCAAACACGTCTTCAATGGACAACTCGTCCTCTTCGGCCACGTCTTCGTCGTCAAATGCGTCGCGGCGTGTGAGGTCTTCACCTGCGGCTTGGCGCACGGCTTCGTCTTCTGAGCGGGCGACGTTCATCACGATCTCGGCTTCCACTTCGGCGTGCAGCTGTACAGTGACGGTGTGCAGGCCGATCACTTTGATCGGGTTGCGCAGATCGATCATCGAGCGGCCGATGGTGAAGCCGTTTTCGGCCAGAGTTTCCACGATGTCACGGGCGGCAACAGAACCATACAATTGGCCGGTTTCACCGGCGGAACGCACGGCGATATAGGTGTTGCCGTTCAGTTGGTCTGCAAAGCTAGCGGCTTCGGTTTTGCGCTCTTCATTGCGGGCTTCCAGCATGGAGCGCTGGGCTTCAAAATGCGCCATATTGGCTTTGTTGGCGCGTAGAGCCTTGCCTTTGGGCAGCAAGAAGTTGCGGGCATAACCGTCTTTGACGGTGACCACTTCGCCGAGATGTCCCAGCTTTGCGATGCGTTCGAGAAGAATGACGTCCATGAGTCCAGTCCTTTGGGTTTGCCTTGCGGCGTGAAATGCGGGTTTAGGGATTGCGGCCCGCAAGCGCGCGGGCGCGCAGGCCGTAAAGAGTTTCGACGAGACCCAAAATCACCATGCCGATGATGCTGGGAGCGATGAAAAGTAAAAGCAGATAGCTCAGCACGAGGATGATCGTCCGTGCGGGATTGCCCAGTGTAAGTGTGTGCAGCGTGGCGAGCCCGACCAACGCGAACGCCATGCCAAAGGCACCAACGAGAATCTGCCCGACCACACCCACTTGACCGCCGAAGAAAGATGCAAGCAGGCCGAGACCGAATAGGCCTGCGGCGATTGCAGGAAGGCCGGTGGCGGTGGGAATATGGTCTTGCGGACGCACCATCCAGCCAAACGCGCGGGCCAGTTTTGCGCCAAAATGCAGGTTCATCACCAGCATAAGAAGGATGGAGGCCGGCATTGCGATGGGCAAAACGGCTGCAAACTGCCGCGCGGCTTGTTCAACAGCCGCCGGGTCAGCCGCCGGTGCGGACCCGCCTGCAGTCTGCATTTGGGTGGTTAGTTCCGTCATCATTCGAAGGATATCGTCTTGGCTCAAACCGCTGATCAAAGCTGTGGCAACGACAACGGCGGCAGAAGACAGCGTCAGGCGAAACAGGATGTCGGAGAGCGGATACCACTCTTCTTCGCCGCTATCGTCGCGTGAAAGCCCGGCGAGGTGACCGGCGTAAAGCGGCGGGGCCAAGAGCAGTGCAAAAAAGGCAATTGCGGGCAAGGGACCGGCCATTAAACCCATGGCGATTGTGGCCACCGCGCTGGAGACGATGCCCGCTGCAGTACCAAAGCCCAAAACGCTCATAAAAATCGGCAAAACGGTGAAAGGCGCGATCATCATGCCAAGTGCCGCAAAGCGGGTCGGCGCGAAATTTATCAGCGCCGTGGCAAGCCCAAAGGCAATCGCGATGAGAAGCGTTCTCGACATACTATCCGTCTCGCTGTCCTGGGCACGCCGCACACCTTGTGCACCGTTTGCCAGTTAGAGGTGTCTCGGCACCCCAGCTTTTCCCTCAAACGAGGGCCTTGGAACGGTGACGGCACTGAAGTGCGCCGTCACGAATTTTCGTGCGTCTCTCTTTGGGAGGGAACAACGTCTTACTTGATGACGTATGGAATGAGAGCAAGGAAACGTGCGCGTTTGATGGCCTTGGCCAGTTCGCGCTGTTTTTTCATGCTCACCGCTGTGATGCGGGACGGGACGATTTTGCCGCGCTCTGAGATGTAGCGTTGCAGCAATTTCACGTCTTTGTAGTCGATCTTCGGCGCGTTTTCACCGGTGAACGGGCACGTTTTGCGACGGCGCTGGAAAGGCCGACGGGTTGGCATTTGCTCGATGGCTACCATGGGTGTGTTCTTTCAGTTCGTTCGAGACGAGTGGTCCCGGGTGTTTCTGTGAGAGCAGTCAGAACGCGAAAGGCGTTCCAGCGCTGGTGCGCTGCGCCCGCGCAACGAAGGTCCAACGAACCAACAGCGTGAGCGCGAGAAGGTTTAATCGCGGTCGCGCGGAGGACGTCCGCCGCCGCCAAAGCCGCCGCCGCGCGGTCCACGACGGTCATCGCGGTCACTCTTGCGCAGCATGGCCGATGGGCCTTCTTCGTGCTCTTCAACGCGCACGGTCATGTAGCGCAGTACGTCTTCATGAATGCGCATCTGACGCTCCATCTCAGCCAGTGCGGCGGAGGGTGCATCAACGTTCATGAGCGCGTAGTGGGCTTTGCGGTTTTTGTTAACGCGGTAGGGCAGGGTTTTGAGACCCCAGTTTTCAATTTTGACGACAGAGCCGCCATTGGCTTCCAGCACGCCTTTGAAGTGGTCAACCAAAGTGTCGACCTGCTGAGAGGACACGTCCTGACGTGCCATAAAGATATGTTCGTAGAGGGCCATGGGCCACCTTTCCTAAGTTGCGGTCATCACAGGGCTTCCAACGCTAAGCCTCGTCGACGCTTTCATGTTCCATTGGGAACGGTGGAAAGGCGTGACAAAAGAAGGTCGAGAGCGGAGACACGGGAGGATGGGAAGCGGTGCAACCCTGCTTTTTTCACTCCACAAAGAGTGCGAAAAGCCCGTCCGTTCAGCCACCAGCCGGAAGCCCGACCTGTTGCGCGGTGGTAGCTACAGCATTTGCGCCCAATTGCAAGGCCCAATTGGAAAGCGAGAAACCGTGACAGGACCGCTTCTGCGCTTTAGCGGCACGCGCATGACGTGATTGTTGGTTCTTGCAGGGTTGAAAGCAGTGCAGTGCAGCCCAGATTGTATAGCGGAGCAGCGTTGTGCGGTAGGTGTTCCCAGACCGCCAGGATGAGGAAACGGCTATGAAATGTCCGGTTGACGGAACCGAGCTTAAAATGAGCGAGCGGCAGGGTATTGAAATCGACTATTGCCCGAAGTGCCGTGGCGTTTGGCTGGACAGAGGCGAGTTGGACAAAATCATTGACCGGTCCGCCGCCGACATGGCCCCTACAGAACCAGTAATCACCGCGTCCGCCAGTCCCGTTGGCGGGTTGAGCCGTCCGATGCAAGACACGTCTTTGCGCAACCCTGACCAAGAACTTATCGACGCCAAAAAACGGGCGAAAGAACGGGCCGAACAGCTTGAACAAGAACTAAAACTGGAACGCGAACGGGCCAAAATGCGCGAACGCGAGCGTGAGCGCGACCGGTATGATGATCGTGACAGAAGCCGCAGCCGGTCCAGAGATGACGACCGTTATGATGATGACCGTCGCTATAAGAAAAGAAAGAAACGAAAATCCTTCCTAGGGGAGATTTTCGATTTCGATTTCGACTAAAAGGAGCTTGGTCTTGGACCACTTCCGTCAGATCGACGGTTGTGATGAGAAAGCCCTCAGCGCAGCAAAGACCGGGCTGTAAGCGTTAGCTGTCCTCGCCTGGATAGGGCGCGAGGGGTTCACCATTCTCGTCAAGATTGACCAGCGCGTTCCAGGTCAGGGAATCGCCAACGCTCCATCCGCCTGATGGTCTGCCCTGTTCTTTCACGATCCAGTTGAGAGACTTTGACAATCCCATCAAGGAATAGCGACCGCTGCTGACCTCGCCGTTCTCCAATTTTGCAGTCACCTTCATCCAGTTTGCGCCCCTCATGGCTTGCAGAAGCTGAGAAGCAGTTTCAAAACGCGGCATAATGGTGAAGTCGTTGATCCAGTAGTCTTTATTGGCAGCCAGAGTGAACTCCTGCCCGTCAACGCTGATGGCAATGTCAGAATTTGCGTCGATTGAAACCGGTGGTTTTTGGGTCGCATCTTCTGCTGGCACGCTAAAGGAAAATCCCATGTTCCACTGGGTTTTAGCGCTCGGCTGTCGCACGACGGCGAGCCAAGAATAGCTCTCGCCGTTCTTTACAGGAAAAGTGGCTCCAAAACGTGTGATGCAGAACCCGTTGTCTTCGCAGGTTGCCATATAGTTGCGGAAATAATCGCGGGACCATGACTGCGCGGGCACTATCGACGCGAAGACGCCGCCTGCGATCAGGCTGGAGACCAATGCCGTGCGTGCAATTGAGCGGTAAAATGACTTCATCGGGCAATTCCTTAAATTAAATAAAACTGCCCCCAAGCGCACGCTTTCTCATTTGGTGGGGCGGCGCAAGGCCAAGCGGCCAAACAGACGTGATCGCTCAACCACTGTTGCGCCCAAAGCCGAAATGTCAGGCATCATCGACAAACAGATCCACCGCCTCAAACGTCCGCACATCCACCAGCCCGATATCGGATATGCGCATTTCAGGAATGACCACCAATGCAAGTAGACTGTGTTGCATATAGGCATTGTTGAGCGTGCAGCCGCAGTCCGCCATGGCGGCGATCAGACAGTCGGCTTTTTGCGCAACAATTTCAGCACGTTCCTGACTCATCAGTCCTGCAATGGGCAGTTCCACCATGGCCACTTCTTGGCCTTGGGAAAACAGCGTTACGCCGCCACCCACGGCGCGGAGGCGGTTCGCCGCCAGGGCCATGTCTTCCTTTGAGGTCCCAACGACGATCATGTGATGGCTGTCATGGGCGACCGTTGAGGCCATGGCGCAAGGCTGATTGTAGCCGAACCCGCTGACGAAGCCGTTCACCACAGTGTCGGTTGCCCGGTGGCGCTCCACAAGCGCGATCTGGCAAAGATCTTCGGTTCCATCGGCAAGTGCGATGCCGTTTTCGTTTGGGATGTCACGCACCAGCGCCCGGGTTGGAGCTTGATTTTCAACCACGCCGATCACGTTGGCCTTCGAACGGCCACTGGGTACTGCGATGTCAAAATCGGTGGCGGCCAAATCGCGGGCCATATTGATCGTGTTTTGTGCCGATTCCGGATAGTCAAAGTGCGGCAGGTCAACGGACATTGCGCCGTTCTCAGCCACCAGCGCGCCCCGCGACCAAACGCTCTTGATTTCAAGACTGTCCAGGTCTCCAACAATCAAAAAATCCGCGCTGCGTCCGGGAGCAATCGAACCCAATTCCCGTTCCAAACCAAAGTGTTGCGCGGTGTTCAGTGTGGCCATCTGCAATGCCGTAACAGTCGGTACGCCGCACTCAATTGCGTGCCGTACCACACGGTTCATGTGGCCATCATGGACCAGAGTTCCAGAGTGAGAATCGTCCGTGCACAGGATCATATTGCGTGGATCGATCCCGTCTTCTGTGTAGGCGCGCACCTGTTCTTTCACGTCATACCAAGCAGAGCCCAGCCGCATCATCGCGCGCATACCCTGGCGCACGCGGGCGACAGCGTCTTCCTTGCGTGTGCCTTCGTGATCATCTGCCGGTCCACCGGCGGCGTATGCATGAAAACTCTTGTCCAAAACGGGGGATGCATAGTGACCGCCAACGGTGCGCCCCGCCTCCATTGTCGCGGCAATTGCGGACACCATGCGCGGGCTGTTAGCGGAAACGCCGGGAAAATCCATAACCTCGCCAAGCCCGATGGTGTTTTCCCAACCGAGCGCCTCTTCAATGTCTTGTGGCGTTAAAGCAGCCCCCGCGTTTTCCAAACCGGGTGCCGAGGGCACGCAACTTGGCACTTGCACGAATACGTTGATGGGCATGGCCAGCGCTTCATCATGCATCAACCGCACGCCGGGCAGACCGAGCACATTGGCAATCTCATGCGGATCGATAAACATCGACGTGGTGCCGTGAGGAATAACTGCGCGGCAAAACTCGCCCACGGTCACCATGCCGGATTCGACATGCATGTGAGCGTCGCACAATCCCGGCACCATATGCGCGCCGTTCAAGTCAATCACTCGCGTGTCAGGTCCGATACAGTGGCTGGCATCTGGCCCGCAATAAGCAAACCGACCACCGGTAATCGCAAAATCAGTGCCGTTGATGATCTCCCCTGAATAGACATTCACCCATCGCCCGCCTTGCAGCACCGTATCAGCAGGCAGGCGACCCATGGCCACGTCCACCAATTGGACAGCCATCGCAGCCCATGGCTTAGGTTTCTGAAAGGGCAGGGTATTTTGGCTCATCGTGATGTTCCAAACCGGTGCGCAAATCGCGTTTGAGCCCCCAATTTATGGTACATGAAGAGTTAAGGCGATCATTCAATTAACGCCTATTAACCCTACTTCTAAAAACCCCATTAATCTTAATGGCTTACCGTTGGGTCACGTGCACCTGGGCGGTGCGGAAACTTTGCTTCCGTGGGGAACTTTCTATGCAGAAGAAAGCCATGTTCTGGCTGTGGGCGGTTGTGCTTGCAGTTATCTTGGTGATCGCAACGCAGCCGGTTGGGCTCAACGCGCAATTCACCTTTGGCATGTGCGGCTTGGCGACCATGCTGTTCATCCGCGTGGCGGGTTTAAGCGGTGTTTGGAAACATATGTTCCTCGCGGTCGCCGCTACTATCGTCTTCCGCTACATGTATTGGCGCCTCACCAGCACCATCCCTCCGATTTCAGACCCGGTCGATTTCGGCTTCGGCATTTTGTTGTTTGCCGCCGAGTTTTACTCGGTCGCCATGCTCGCGATCAGCTTTTTCATCGTATCGGACCCCATTGAGCGTGAAGATGCGCCCTTGATCGGCGACCCTAACGCCTATCCCACGGTGGATGTGTTCATCCCGTCTTACAATGAGGACCTAGAACTGGTGGGCATGACGCTCGCAGCCGCCAAAAACCTTGATTACCCCGCCTCCCGTCTCAATGTATATTTGCTGGACGACGGTGGCACGGACCAGACGTGCCACGACTCCGATCCCGCCAAAGCGCAAGCCGCCCGCCAGCGCCGTCACGACATGCAGCAGTTTTGTTCGCAACTGGGTGTTCACTACCTCACGCGCGCGCGCAACGAGCACGCCAAGGCTGGCAATCTCAACGCCGGTATGGAGCGGTCAAACGGTGATCTCATCGTTGTGTTCGATGCAGATCATGCCCCCACCCGCGACTTTTTGAAGAACACCGTGGGTCACTTCCAGCGCGATCCAAAACTGTTCCTTGTGCAGACCCCGCACTTCTTCCTCAACCCAGACCCTGTTGAGAAAAACCTCGACACCTTCCATCGCATGCCCTCGGAAAACGAGATGTTCTACTCGGTCATCCAGAAGGGTCTGGATAAGTGGAACGGCACGTTTTTTTGCGGTTCTGCTGCCGTGCTGAAACGCCAGGCGTTGGAACTCACGGCAGGTTTCTCCGGCCAGTCCATCACTGAGGACGCTGAAACCGCACTTGAACTCCACACCCGTGGTTGGAACTCGATTTACGTCGACAAACCCATGATCGCCGGTCTCCAGCCCGAGACGTTCGCTTCCTTCATCGGCCAGCGCTCCCGCTGGTGTCAAGGCATGTTGCAGATCCTACTGCTCAAGAAGCCCATGTTCCGTCGTGGTCTTACGGTGGCGCAGCGCGTGGCCTACACGTCCAGCCCGCTGTTTTGGTTGTTCCCGGTTTCGCGCCTCATTTTCATGACCGCGCCGGCGCTCTACGTGTTCTTCGATCTACAGATCTACAACGCGTCCTTCCAGGAATTCATCGCCTACACGATGTTCTTCCTGATCTCCAACGTGCTGGTGCAAAACGCCATCTACGGCACGGTTCGCTGGCCCTGGGTGTCAGAACTCTACGAATATGTGCAGTCGATTTATCTCGTTAAATCAATCGCGTCTGTGGTGTTGAACCCGCGTTCGCCGTCCTTCAACGTGACGGCCAAAGGTGAAACGCTGGACGACAACCACCTCTCGCCGATGGCTTTGCCTTACTTTGTGATGTTCGGCTTTTTGCTGGCCACAACCGCATGGGCGTTCTGGCGCATTTCTTCGGAGGGCACCGGCAACGAACTGTTGCTGATCGTCACCCTCTGGAGCGTGTTCAACCTGTGCATCTCTGCCGTGGCGCTGGGCGTCGTGGCAGAGCGCCGCGAGCGCCGCCGTCACTACCGTCTTGATACGGAACGCCGTGCAGACTTGCAGGTCGGCAACGCATCTTATCCCGTTTTGGTGGACGATTGCTCCATGGGTGGCATGCGATTGCGCCCCTTAGACGGTTTGGTTCCGTTCAACTCATCGAGCCAGTCAACCGGTCGCCTGACCATCCACACCGGGTCAAACAGCGCTGCCAAACCGGGCAAAGGCTATCCGCTGGAGGTCAATTTGCGTTGGTCTTTCACAGACGAAAAAGGCCCATCGTATGGCGTTGGCTTCAATGGTTTGAGCGCGCTCGATCACAGGGCCGTTGCGACATTGCTTTATCCGGACACAGAATCACTGGAGCGCCTGCGCAAGCGCCGCCACACCGGTCGCGGCGTCTCCATCGGCACGTTCGAGTTTATCCAATGGGCCATCGCGCAACCCATCAGAGCCTGCGGCTACGCATTGAACGATCTGCGTCCGGCCCGCGAGGATGCGACGGCAACGGCTCCAGCCACGTCGGCAACCAGACAGGTCAATCCAAATCTAGGGCCGGCAGGCAACGTGATTGATGCACCCTCCATGGTGCCGGGACATCGCGATCTCGCGGAACCGTTGGTGCCAAACACTTTGGCCAAAGCGACCTAGGGACCGCTCCGAGCCTCCATTTGCCGGTCTTTCCCACGCTCCAAACAGTTGAGTTGGTACGAGTTTCACGATGAAAAAATCTCAAATCGAAAAACCCACTGCCCGTGACAAGTGCAATCGTGGCGGCAAGCTAATCGCCCGCTCCGCATTGCGCAGCCTGCTCGCACCACTGTTCTTGGCAAGTGCTGTGACTGGCTACACCACCGGGCAGGCGGGGGCCGATAGCAAAAACGATGCGGCGCTTGAGGTGTTGCGCAGCATCGCCCGTACGCCCTCCCACGCCCGTTCCATGTTGGTGAAGTCGGATGCGTTGTTGGTGACGGGTTCGGTCGTAAAATCGGGCGGTACTCAACGGGTGCTCTATCATCTGCCCGCCAGTGAGCAGGGCCTGCGTTTGCACGGGGAGTCGGCCAGCCTCCGGTGGCCCGTCTACATCGCTGAGCAACAACTCGCAGGCGATATCGCTTTGCGGCTGGCGTACAAAAACGCTGTTTCGGTGATGCCCGAAGCGTCCAACATCGCTGTTGAGATCAACGGTGTGATGATCGGGAAGCGTACCGTCCAGTCGCCGGACCGCAGCCGTACGCTCGAGTTTAAGGTCCCGTCCCACATTCTTGTGCCCGGCTACAACGCGGTGCGCGTGTTGGCTCGGCAGCGCCACCGTGTCGATTGCTCCATTGGTGCAACCCACGAATTGTGGACAGATATTGATCCCGCAAAAACCGGCTTCGTGTTCGGCGCGGGCAACAGCGTTCTCAACACGTTGCAGGGGCTGTCAGCGCTTGCCCGCAACAAGGGCGGGCAAATTCGGATGCGCCTGATCGCGCCGAACTTAAACGACGTCACTCAGGTTGAGCGTTCCATGGCTCTTGCCCAGCGCGCCGCCGTGCATGCCAATTTTGAAAATGCCCATGTTGAAGTCGCGGGCTCCGTCGGCGAAGGCCCGGGTCTGGATGTCTTCACGGGCGATCTGGCGACGTTGCAAAACGTGGCGCCTGCCTACGCAAAAGCCGTGCGGGATCGCGCCGGTTTGCAAATCTTGTCCCGCGACGGGGACGAACGTGTGGCTCTCATTCTGTTACAGGATGCGACCTTGGCCTCCAACACGGCCTATGAAACCACCTTGGACGGCCTGTTCCAAAAGCGCGCCCTGCGCGGCAGCCCAGCCGGTCTGCGCGCCGCACGGTTGGACCAAAGCCGCGCGATCGAAAAGGGTGAGCCGATCCGCTTTGATCGCTTCGGCCTGTCGAGTGAAGAGTTCGACGGGCGTCTCTACCGCCGCAGCATCGGCGTTGACTTGCCATCGGATTATTTCGCCGCTGACTACAATCAGGCTGAGATTAATCTTGCGACAGCCTATGCCGCCGGTTTGGACCGCAGCGCCAAGTTTATTGTGCGGGTGAACGGCGTGACCGTGACCGGTTTCGCGATGGCACGGCCCAATGGCTATGTCTACAAAAACAAGATGTTGCGCGTGCCGCTTTCGGCTTTTCGGCCCGGTGCAAACACCGTGGAATTTGAAGCGCGTTTGCCCAATGATACAGACCGCGCTTGCGACGCGGCGGCACAGATTAACGCGCCTAAGCGGTTTGTGATTTCGGGAAAGTCCACGATCCGCTTCCCCCGTCTGGCGCATTTGGCACGCCTGCCCAGCCTTGGTGGCACGGTCGGTTCCGGCTTTCCTTATGTGATCAATGGTAAACCACAACCAACTACGGTTTCCGTCGCAACACCGGGCTATGATGGCCTGTCGGCTGTTGCCAGTTTTGCCACCCAAGTCGCTGTTAAGGCCCGTACACCGCTCAAGTTTAAGCTTGAATATGGTCAGCTACGCGCAGACGCGCAAAATGCGATCATTGTTGGCTCTTACAGCGACCTGCCCACCAATATGGTGTCGCGCTTACAGGGTTTCGACAAAGGCGCTTTCAGCACGGCGTGGATGCAAAACATCCCCGGAACGTCTGACCGTCAGTTCGCCAGCTACAATCTAGGCCGCCAGCCGCGCGATGTTGGTGTGGATTACACGACGACGGCCGGGATCGCCGAATCGAAAGTGGCGCCGAAAGAAGAGTTCAAGGCGCAAAACGCAGCTTCTGCGACACCTTTTGCCGATCGTCCGTTCACAGATCAGACAAACCTCGCTCAAGACGGGTCGATTGGTCGTGAAGACCTGTTCGACAATTGGACCGACGGGGGCGACAAACCTGAACCGGGTCGCGAAAAAGGCATCGGCATAACGGACCAGGTGAGCCAGTTGGTCGGCTCAGCCTTTGGTCTGAGCAAAACCAACCGCACCCAATCCGGCGTGATTGTTAACACCCAGTCCGATCTGTTGCTGTCGCAAACCATGGCTCCGGGCAGCGACCGTGCTGTTTGGACTGTGTTAACCGCCAGAGACGAGGCCGCTTTGCGGTCCGGTGTCGCGCTTTTGGCCCGTCCGGCCATCGCCAACCGCATTTCCGGTGAAACGGCCTCTATCAACGCGGTGGACAGAACCGTGACATCCACAATTGTCGGCCAAAACTATGTTCAGCTTCGAGGGTTTTCTCTTTGGAACGCGCATCTGATCGTGGCCGGTTGGTTCTCCAACAACCACTTCATATTCAGCTTGCTTCTGCTGTTTGGGATTTTGGGTGGCGGTGTCGTGTCCTCTCTCCTGTTGCGACGGATGGGGGCCAATGGGTCATCCCAGTCTGCCAAAGCGGCGGAGGCTCCAAATGCCTAGTCTGCCGAAAAGCATCGTAAAGCATATGGGCGCTGCCTGTTTGGCGCTCGTCATCAGCGCGGCTGCGGTCTTGCCGGCTCAAGCCTTGCAGAGACCACTGCACGGTGTGATGCGCGGCGACCCCATGTGGGAGGCCTACAAGGCACGGTTTATCACCCGCGATGGGCGGGTGATCGACAATGCAAACAAAAACATCAGTCATTCCGAAGGGCAGGGCTTTGCCATGTTGCTGGCTGTGGCTGCGGACGACCCGGCAACATTTGCGCGACTTTGGCAGTTTACAAAGTCCAAATTGGGTGTGCGCAAAGACGCTCTGTTTGCATGGCGCTACCAGCCCAACCGCATCTTCAAGGTAAAGGACAAGAACAACGCCACGGATGGCGACGTGTTGATCGCGTGGGCTTTGCTGGAGGCTGCAGAAGCCGGTTTTGGTACAGTGTACCGCAGCGAAGCGAATATGATTTTGGCCTCTGCCCGCAAACTCATCAAAGCTGATTCTGCCTTTGGTTTATACATGCGTCCCGGTGCCCACGGTTTCTCGCCTGAACATCAAAAGGGCAAAGAGGTGCTGAACCTTTCCTATTGGGTGTTTCCAGCTTTCGAGCGCATTTCTGTGCTAACGGGCGACCCCATCTGGCGTTTGCTGAACCGTAGCGGCGACCTGCTGATCAAGGGTGCCAGCCAAAATGCAGCCGGCCTGCCTGCCGACTGGTCTGCCCTCAAACGCAATTCCGGCAAGATCGGCACGGCAGCGAATTTCGACAGCCGTTTCTCCTACAACGCCGTGCGCATTCCGCTTTACCTGGCATGGAACGGCAAAGGTGATGCGACTGCTCTCACGGCAATCCGCAAGAACTGGATGGCCCGGTCCGGCAAAGGCTTGAAGCACATCGAGGTGAACCGGAACCGCGCCAAGGACACGTTCCGCGACCGTGGTTACCACGCCATTGCCGCCCTGGTGAACTGCTCCCTTTCCGGGACCCCGTTTCCCGCCAGTCTGCGCGGCACACTCGACAAACTCTATTACCCGGCGAGCCTGCATCTGCTGTCCATCGTCGCGACCAAACAAAGGTATCCCCAATGCTGGTAAGCCAACGCAAATCTGTGACTGCAAACCTGTTTGCGGCCAGCGCGCTGATTTCTGTTAGTGTTGCGCTCAGCGCGGGTTTGGGCGTTGGCGTGAGCACGAGTGCACACGCGGCTGACATCACGGCAACTCAAGCCGATAGCCAAGCCCATCAGCGTGTTGCTGCGCAAATGGCCGCTCTTCCTCCCCAGCCCCCCATCACCGGTCGAAACGGTGTCTTGCCGCTCGGCGCGCAAAACGGGGCACGGGCAGACATTTCCGCGCTGCGGTACTACGCGGTGCGCGGCGAGCAGGAGCGCGTGAACGCCGAAATCAGACGTCTGAAAACGCTGTATCCGGGCTGGAAACAACCGGCCAATATTTTTGCGGCAGAAGATGGCGTCGAAAAAGAGCTCTGGTCGCTTTATTCCAAGGGCAAGATCGACGAGGTGAAAGCCCGCATTGCAACACTGTCCAAGACGGTGGCCGGTTACGTGCCGTCGATGGATTTGGTCAGCAAATTGGAGCAGCGCGAATACCGCAGCGATTTGGCCAGGGCTTGGACCAACCGCGAGTGGGATAAGGTTATCGATCTGGCCAACACCAACCCGGATTTGATGCTGGGTGACGATATTGAGGTTATCTGGTTCGTGGGTGAGGCCTATGCTCAATTGGAGCGCCCACAGGCCGCCTACGATGCGTTCGCAGCCGCTTTGGCTGTGTCCAAGTCCGATCAAGAGCGCAAGGGCACGATTCAGCGCGCGTCTCAACTGCTCTCCACCGAAGCCAGCCTACGACTGCTGGAAAGCAATGCTGAACTGACCACAGAAACCGCCGCGAAAGGCGAGGCGGAAGACGCTGTCTTGCGCGGCGCGCTGGCACGCAGTGCCGAGTTTGGTGAGGGCCTTTCGGCAAACCTTTCCACCCGCATGGACGCTTTTGCCAAACGGGCCGTCGACGCGAAGTCTTTCCCAGACAGCGTGCTGTTCGCTTGGTCTCATTTTGGCCAAAGCAACTGGGTGCAGGCCCGTAACTGGTTCCACCGCGCTTTGCAGTTTGGGGGGCAGGCGCCAAATGAGGCTCCATCGGGCGTAGAAGGTCACCAGCAAGCCCATCAAAAAGCCATGGCCAAGGCCATGGAGGGCTTGATCATGTCCCATATGCGGGCGGGCGAGTCGCAACAGGCCGCCACACTGGCGCGGTCAAATGTCGAGGCGTCGGCGGAGATTGCCGGTCTCTACATTTCCACGCACGCCCCAATGCTGTTGAACAGCAAGGCCAAGGTGCTCCCCGAGCAAGACCTGAGCCTGTTTGCGGCCAAGACAATGGGTTTGCAGAACGGTGAGGGCGCCGAAGCGTTGGCTTGGTACGCCTATAACCTGAAACAGCCGAAGGTTGCTTCAGCATGGTTTTCCAAGGCCATTGAGTGGGAAGAAACCGAAACAGCGGCCTTTGGTCTGACGCTTGCCTCCGTTGCTGTGAAGGACAAAGCCTCGTTCGACTACCTGCAAAACCGTTTCGGCGGGAAATACGAGCGGGTTGCCAAGGTCAAATTCCAACAGCCGCGCGCAAAACGCGTTGCCAAAATCGTACGCAAATCGCCAAAGGCCAGCGCCAAGGGCAATCTGCGTGGGCGTATCGCAAAAGCCTACAAGGCGCGCCGCTATTCGCAGTGCCTGCAACTGTCCCGCAAACTGCGCACCTACGGCCCGCTGGTTGGGTCTGATCACCAGATGCGCGGTTGGTGTCTACTGGACACCAGACGTCCTGCAGAGGCAGAACAAGCCTTCGCCAGTGCTGTGCGACTGGGCGGCAAAGGATTGCGCGAATCCGCCTATGGGCAAGCGCTCGCCGCTCTGCGGTCCGGCAAAACCAATGTGGCTTTGGACATCGCGGAAAACCATGCGCTTACCGCCAAGCAGCGCCGCACGGTCGATGTGGAACTGCTGACGCAGCGCGCCCGCGCGGCCTTTGCCAATCAGGATTATGCGGCCTCCGTCTACGCTTTGGACGAGCGCGCTAAAATGGTGCGTGAGACCCGCGATCTCACCTTTATGCGCGGTTGGGCTCATTTCCACGCGGGCCACTACCAAAACGCCAAATCCATTTTTGCGGTTCTGGATCAGCAATTGTCCACCCGCGACACCACACGCGGTTTGAACGCGGCCAAGCAAAAACTTGCCTTCATTCCAAACCGCGAAAATTGATCCCTTTGAGAGCTGATATGTCCAATTCTTCCAAGCCTTTCGTACCGGCCTCTCCCATCGCGCTGTCTTTGGCATGCTTGATGCTGGCGGGTTGTAACCAATCTCGTTTTCCAGACTTCACGACGACCGGATCGGTCTTCGGTGCCAGCAAGGACACCGCCTATGCCCATGTGCTTGCCGAGCGTCGGCCTGTGCAGGAGGCTATGGTGGTGATGCCGCTGCGTGCAGGCGCGCCGTTGGAGGTGATCCAGAGTCGTGCCGGCAACGGTCTCAAGCAGCGCATCGTGTTGAAAGGTGACGCCCTATCGTCCGGGCAGAACACGATCGACGTCCGCATGGTGGTCAAACGGGTTTGGCCCAAGCCGAAGAAGGGGGGCATCAAAACCCATGGCGGATCGTTAGCCGCCATTGGAGCCCAAATGCGCGAAGCGCTCCCGGGCGTGTCCATGCGCATGTCCAACGAGGTCAACACCAACGCCTATGGCCCCTTTGGCTACGCATTGGGCCGCGCGCCTGGCAATGTTCGGTGTCTTTTTGGCTGGCAAAACGTGGCCGGGAAAGGCCGCGAACCATGGGGCATTTTCTCCAAAGTGTCTGATCGGCCGGAGCTCTCGGTGCGTGTACGCATATGCCGGGCCGACATGAACAGCGAACAACTCGTAACAGTCTTGCGCCGTATGCGCATTGACGCTGACCCCGCTCGCCTCAAGACAGAGCAAGGCGTCGCGTGGCGCGCGGGTGAAGGCACGGACATCCACTCCTTTGGCGGGGCCTCGCCGCAAGGTTATCTGTCGCAAAAGCCAACTGTCTCTTATCAGCCAGAGGGACTGGCCAGCGCTCCCGCGCAGCCTGTCAAAAAACGGGTTCGCAAAAAGACATTGGCCAAGCGCAAAGTGGCCACGCGCAAGGCCCGCACAACGGCCAAGCGCGCTAACACTGTCAGGAGGCGCGCGGTTGCAGCGGCACCCAAAGTTTTGCTGCCGACACCCCAACAAGTTGATGTCGCAGCATCGGCGCACACCAAGCCCAATCCTGTCGCGACCCCAGTAATCGCAGCTGTGCCCGCCATTCAGCCTAAGACACCGTTGATAACGCTGCCGCGTCACACGACAACGCCCAACGCGACGGCGACACACAAAACCGTTCTTACGCCCTCAAACCCAACCGCGATTCGACAGCACAAAACTGCGGTCGTTTACAATTCACCGCTTCAAACGGAACCGGTTGCACCATCAGTCCCCAAGAGCGGAAAGCTGGTTTTGCCGCTGCCGAATTAAACAAACATCGCATTGCGGCGGGTGCAGGGGAGTGCACGCGCTGTAATCTGGCTCCGGTGGATCGGGAACTTCGCCTTTCCTTGAAAGCGGAGTGTGGTGCGGAACCACCGGAGCCAAATTCATCCCTCCAACATGCCCATTCTTGCGCCCATCCGTCGCTTGGTTTAACGACCCAACGGTTGCCAGGTCTTGTGTCCAGGCAGGGTTCCTTGGGCGGCGTCGTGATGGTTGACGGCTTCGGCAGTGTGAAGAGTGCGGTGACCGTATGATCCGGGTTGAAGACGTGTCCAAGAGCTTCGGTGGCCTCAAGGCGGTCGATCACGCCACGCTTGAGGTAAAGCCGGGAAGCATCACCGGACTGGTCGGCCCCAATGGCGCCGGCAAGACAACATTGTTCAATATGATCGCCGGTCTGTTTGCGCCCACCAGCGGTAAGATCATCCTCGATGGCGAAGACGTGACCGGCCTGCCGCCCCACGCCCTGTTTGGGAAAGGCCTGTTGCGCACGTTCCAGATCGCCCATGAGTTTTCGTCCCTCACCGTTCGGGAAAACCTTATGATGGTCCCAGACGGGCAGTTGGGTGAGCGGTTGCTCAACACATGGATCCGGCGCGGCGCGGTGCGGGCACAGGAAGCGGAAATTCGCGATCGCGCAGATGACGTCATCGACTTCTTGAAGCTTGGCCACCTCACCCATGAGCAAGCGGGCAATCTGTCCGGCGGACAAAAGAAGCTGTTGGAACTCGGTCGCACCATGATGGTGGATGCCAAAGTGGTGCTTCTGGACGAGGTTGGGGCAGGGGTGAACCGCACGTTGTTGGGCGAGGTTGGCGACGCGATTTTGCGGCTCAACGAGGAGCGCAATTACACGTTCTGCATGATTGAGCATGATATGGATTTCATCGCCCGCCTGTGTGATCCGGTGATCGTGATGGCGGAAGGCAGCGTGTTGGCGCAGGGCACGGCGGTTGAAATCCGCAACGATGAAACAGTGATCGAAGCCTATTTGGGACGTGGCCTTAAAAACAAAGACCTGCAAAAGGCGGCCAACTGATGTTCTTGGAGGCCAAAGACCTGACCGGTGGCTATGGCGGCGCGGACATTCTGCGCGGTTGCTCATTGGGCGTGAGCAAAGGCGAAATCGCTGTCATTGTCGGCCCCAATGGCGCGGGAAAATCGACGGCCATGAAGGCGCTTTTGGGCATGTTGACCATCCGCGAGGGCACCGTGACCCTGGGCGGAAAAGACATCACGCATCTGTCGCCCCAAGCCCGCATTGCGGAAGGCATTGCCTTCGTGCCGCAAACCCAAAACGTGTTCACTGGCATGACCGTGGAAGAAAATCTGGAAATGGGTGCGTTCCTGCGCACGGACGACTTTTCCGGCACCATGGAAGAAATCTACGGCCTCTTCCCGATCTTGAAAGACAAGCGCGCCCAGATGGCGGGAGAGCTTTCGGGCGGTCAAAGGCAGCAGGTGGCGGTGGGCCGCGCGTTGATGACCAAACCTGAAGTGCTGATGCTGGACGAACCAACCGCCGGTGTGTCGCCCATCGTGATGGACGAATTGTTCGACCGTATTTTGGAAATTCGCCAAACGGGCGTGGCCGTCTTGATGGTGGAACAAAACGCGCGGCAAGCGCTGGAAATTGCCGATCGCGGCTATGTTTTGGTCACGGGCGAAAACCGTTTCACCGATACCGGTGCTGCCTTGTTAGCCGATCCGGACGTGCGGCGTTCGTTCTTGGGCGGATAAGAGAGAGATATGGATTTCATCAACGCCCTCGTCCTGTTTGCCAACTTTGTGCTGGTGCCCGGCGTCGCCTATGGCGCGCAGCTTGCGCTCGGCGCGCTGGGCATCACGCTGGTGTACGGCATTTTGCGTTTTGCCAATTTCGCCCATGGCGACACCATGGCCTTCGGCACAATGGTCGTCATCCTGCTCACTTGGCTCTTCCAGTCGTGGGGCATCTCCGCAGGGCCGCTGCCCACAGCGCTGCTCGCGGTACCCTTCGGCATTGCAGCCACGGCGCTGTTGGTCGTGCTCACAGACAGAGCAGTCTACGACCATTACCGGTCCATCAAAGCCCCCTCGATCCGTTTGGTCATGGCCTCTGTCGGTGTCATGTTCATCATGAACGGGCTGGTGCGGTTTATCATCGGGCCGGACGACCAACGCTTTGCTGATGGCGAACGCTTTGTGCTTCGCGCCCGGGAATTCAGACAAATGACAGGATTGGACGAGGGCCTCGCCATCCGCTCCTCGCAAGTGCTGACAGTCGTGATCGCAGTCTTGCTAGTCGCGCTTCTGTTTTGGTTTTTGAACCGCACCCGCACCGGCAAATCCATGCGCGCCTTCTCGGACAATGAGGACCTCGCCTTGCTGTCCGGTATCTCACCGGCCAAAATCGTGACTGTGACGTGGATCATCGCAGCCGGCTTGGCCACCATGGCCGGAGTGCTCTACGGCTTGGACAAAAGCTTTAAACCCTTCACCTATTTCCAACTGCTGTTGCCCATGTTCGCCGCTGCCATTGTCGGCGGAGTGGGGCACCCGGTTGGGGCGATATTGGGCGGGTTTGTCATCGCCTTCTCTGAAGTCACGGTCACCTATGCCTACAAGAAGTTCCTAACCTACATTGTGCCGGATGGGTTTGAGCCGGACGGGCTGATGCAATTGCTGTCGACCGACTACAAGTTCGCCGTGTCCTTCATCATCCTTGTGGTGGTTCTGTTGGTGCGGCCCACAGGCCTGCTCAAGGGGAAAGTGCTGTGACCCAAAGCAACACGTTCCGCGCCGTCACGGGCTTCTTCATATTCTTCGTCATGCTGTCCGCTGTCGGCATGTTCCTGTCTTGGAACGTCGCGCTTTCCATTCTCAATTTGTGTTTGATTTCCGCCGTCATGGCGCTGGGGGTAAACATACAGTGGGGTTATGCAGGTCTCTTCAATGTGGGGATCATGGGCTTCGCTGCGCTGGGGGGCGTGGCAGCTGTGTTGGTTGCGACACCCCCCGTCACATCGGCTTGGATTGCGGGTGGCGGCACGATGATGATTGCGTTGGTGGTAGCTTTGTCAGCCGTAGTGGCCGCCTGGGCTGTGCTGCATTTTATGCCCAAACATGCGCTTCGCACACCGGTCTTTATCTTGGTTGTGGTGGTCGGTTATTTTCTGGTGCGCAGCTTTTATGATCCAGCTGTCCAAGCCATAGAATCGGATAACCCCGCATCCTCCGGCTTTTTGGGCGGGGCAGGTTTGCCGATCATACTCTCCTGGCTGGTGGGCGGTCTGTTCGCTGCGGCGGTTGCATGGTTGATCGGCAAGGTCGCCCTCGGTCTGCGGTCGGATTACCTGGCAATCGCCACGCTCGGGATTGCTGAAATTCTGATCGCGATCATGAAGAACGAGGATTGGCTCACCCGGGGCGTCAAAAACGTGAGCGGCTTGCCCCGCCCGGTCCCATTTGAAATCGAATTGCAAGCGTCTTCGAATTTCATTGGCTGGGTGGAGTGGTTTAACGCCGACGCTCTCGCAGGCTTGTCCGGTGCGGCGCGTTCCGATGCTTTGCGGGATTTCGTGATTACCGGCTCCAGCATTTTCGTCAAGCTTTGCTATGCGGGGCTGTTTACGGCGGTGTTGTTGATCATATTGACCCTCTGCGTTCTTGCGCTCGCTTCCCCGTGGGGCCGCATGGTGCGGGCAATTCGAGACAACGAAGTGTCCGCTGCTGCAATGGGTAAGAACATCACCCGCCGCCATTTGCAGATTTTCATTTTGGGGTCGGCTGTTGTCGGCATTGCCGGTGCCATGATGACAACGCTGGATGGCCTGTTTGCCCCCACATCTTATCAGCCGCTGCGCTTTACCTTCTTGATATGGGTGATGGTGATTGTGGGCGGGTCCGGCAACAATCTGGGCGCGGTTTTGGGTGCGTTTCTCGTGTGGTTCATCTGGGTGATGGCGGAACCGGGGGGCAATTGGCTGATGGCAGCCCTGACATCCGGTCTCGATGAGAACAGCGATTTGCGCAAACACCTTCTGGACAGCGCTCAACACATGCGTCTCGTCATTATGGGTACAGTGATGTTGCTGGTGATGCGCTTTAGCCCGGGCGGCGTTCTGCCGGAACGAACGACTGTCCGATCAACAGCTTAATTCTGTTATTCTAACCTTGGTTGAAGCGTCACATTTTCGTCTGAGCTTGTGCGCTAACCCTTTGTTGCAGGGGCTGTTGCGCTAGATTTCAAAAAAGAGCATTTTGCCGCCAGCTCGCGCTAAAACCTTACCAATCTATCGCGTTTGACGCGCTGAATTGCCCGATCAACGGGCGCATCTATCATCTTTTGGGAGACCACTATGAAAAAACTGCTGCTTGCCTCCACCATCCTTGCTGGCCTCACAGGCGCGGCCTTTGCTGACGGCCATGAGGTCAAAATGGGCGTGATCCTCGGTTTCACCGGCCCCATTGAATCCCTCACGCCCAATATGGCGGCTGCCGCAGAACTTGCCATGAAAGAAGCCTCCGATTCCGGCAAGTTGCTGGACGGCAAAGTGGTTGTGCCAGTGCGCGGTGACTCAACCTGCACAGACTCCGGTGCTGCTGTCGCTGCCGCCGAGCGTTTGGTCACGTCCGATAATGTTGTTGCCATTTTTGGCGCAGACTGCTCCGGCGTCACCACTGCGATCGTCAATCAGGTGGCAACACCAAACGGTGTGATCTCCATTTCGCCTTCCGCGACATCGCCCGCACTGACCACCATTGAAGACAAAGGCTACTTCTTCCGCACAGCGCCATCCGATGCCCGTCAGGGTCAGGTCTTGGCGGACGTGCTCAAAGAGCGCGGGATCACCAAAGTGGCCGTGACCTACACCAACAACGATTACGGCAAAGGCTTGGCTGACTCTTTCAAAACTGCCTTTGAAGCCAACGGTGGAGAAATCGCCATCAGCGCCGCCCACGAAGATGGCAAGGCCGATTACTCTGCCGAAGTTGGCGCGCTCTCCGCTGCCGGTGCCGATCATCTGGCCGTGTTCGGCTATGTCGACCAAGGCGGTCGGGGCATCATCCAGACCTCTTTGGACACCGGTGCATTCGACAAGTTCATTCTCGCAGACGGCATGATCGGTGAGTCGCTCATCGAAGCTATCGGTGTTGACTTGAACGGCACGATCGGCACCCTGCCAGGCTCCGATTCTGATGGCGCAGCCAAATTTAAGGAAGTTGCCACAGCCGGTGGTTTGGAAAAGAACGACGGCCCTTACATGCCAGAATCCTATGACGCCGCTGCACTGGCAATCCTCGCGATGCAGGCTGCGAAATCCACGGACCGGGCCGCCATTCAGGCGCAGATCATGAATGTGGCCAACGCACCTGGTGAGAAAATCATGCCCGGCGAACTGGCCAAGGCGCTGGAAATTCTCGCAGCAGGCGGTCAGGTCGATTACGAAGGCGCGTCCAACGTCAGCTTCACCGCTGTTGGCGAAGCTACCGGCTCCTTCAAAGAGCTGGAAGTCAAAGACGGCAAATTTGAAACCATCAAAATCCGCTAGTAACGCGGCTCCGGTTTTCATTTTCAGGCCCGGCGGCTAATCTCGCCGGGCCTTTTTTGTGTTCTTTTTTAAGGTTTCCCACGCGCATGGCCCATGATGCATCACCGCCCGCCAACCACCGCACCGGCGCACAATTGCTGGTGGACTGCCTTCTGCGCGAAGGCGTCGAAATTGGTTTTGGCGTGCCGGGAGAGAGCTATCTGGCAGTCTTGGACGCGCTTTACGATGTGGGAGGCCAATTCCGCTTCATCAACTGTCGCAACGAGGGCGGCGGCGCGTTTATGGCGGAGGCCTATGGCAAACTGACGGGTCGTCCCGGCGTGTTGTTCGTCACCCGTGGGCCCGGTGCCACCAACGCGTCCATCGGCATCCATACGGCCATGCAGGATTCAACACCCATGGTGGTGTTTGTCGGCCAAATTGAAACCACCATGCGCCAGCGTGAGGCGTTTCAGGAATTGCACTACAAGGCCGTGTTTGGCTCCATGGCCAAATGGGTGGTGGAAATCGATGATGCCGACCGTGTGCCCGAACTCGTCTCCCGCGCTTTTACCGTGGCGCAGTCCGGCCGGCCCGGGCCTGTAATCGTGGCCCTGCCAGAGGATATGCTGGTGCAAACGTCTGACGCTTTGCCGCGCGGTCCGGTGACACCGGTGAAACCACACATCACGGACATGGATGTGGACACCATCATGGCGGCGCTGAAGACGGCTAAGCGCCCCGTTTTGATCGCCGGTGGAGGCGGCTGGAACGACAATGGTCGCCGCGCGCTCACCCAATTTGCGGAAGCCAACGAGTTGCCCGTTGTGGTGAGTTTTCGCGGGCAAGACCTGATCGATAATCACTCGCGCTGCTATATCGGCGATGCGGGTTTTGGGCTGGCACCTGAGATTAGGGCTTTCTTGGATGAAAGCGATCTACTGCTGGCGGTCAATGTGCGCTTTGGCGAAACGCTGACGGATGGCTATTCTCTGTTTGACCCCAAGCATTTTGACAAATACCTCATCCACATTCACGCCAGCGAAGCCGAGATCGGCAAAATATTCGTCCCTAGCGAAGCCGTTCTCTCTTGCCCCAATGCGGCCATGACGGGTCTTTCCAATGCGCCCGCAATCAGCAACCCAGTTTGGTCCGACCGTACAAAAACCGCCCGCGCCGCATGGGTCTCCGGGCTCACCGTCGCCCCGCAGCCCGGGGACGTGGATATGGGCATCATCATGGCCCACCTGCGCGAGCGCCTGCCTAAGGATGCTATCCTGACCAACGGCGCGGGTAATTTCGCCATCTGGTCCGGGCGTTTTATGCATTACGGTGCAGCGGATGGTGGCGGGCGTCGCCTGCTTGGCCCGCAGGCGGGTGCTATGGGGGCAGGGGTGCCAGCGGCAGTTGCCGCCAAACTGGCAGCACCGGACCGCATGGTGGTGTGCTTTGCCGGCGACGGCGACTTCCAGATGACCGGCATGGAACTGGCCACCGCCATGCAACACAAAGTGCCCTTCGTGGTTGTGGTGTTGAACAATGGTAGCTACGGCACCATCCGCATGCATCAAGAACGCCACTACCCGGAACGGGTCAGCGCCACCGCTCTTACCAACCCGGACTTCACCCTGATCGCAAAAGCCTGCGGCTTCCACGCCGAACGGGTTGAAAAAACTGAAGACTTTGAAGCTGCGTTTGAACGCGCGGTCGCTTCGGAAACAGGTGGGCTGCTGGAACTAATTATCGACCCGGAAGGAATTTCACCGAGGGCCACTGTGACCGGCTTGAGGGCAGCCGCAAAGGGCAGGTGAGTGTTGGCACAAAGAGCCGGTCGACCGATTGACTGTCTCTTGCGCTCCGAGGAGCCGTCCAATCGGAAATGCTCAAAAACCGGGAGCGTTCACTTTTTCCACTGATTACTGTCTGCAATTGGGAAGCTTGCTGCTGCTGCAAAATTTCTGTTACCGCTGAGGCCAAGGTCCCATCACCATAAAAGACCGATGCCGCAACAAGGGGATCTATCGTCGATGCGTTTTCCAACACTATGGCGCGCTTCCGCCCACCCGAAGGCTGTAAGTTCATGACGCAAGTTTCGATTGCACAGCCAAACATCGTCTCGGGAACACGGTCGTGGTCACACTACTGGAACTACATCAACGATCCCATCCGCTTTTTCGATGACACTGCTCGCGACAAGGGCAACATTTCTGTGCTCGGCAATCCCGCCCCTTTGGGCAGCCGCGGAAGACATCATGTCGTGGCGTTGGGGGAAGAGGCAAACCGACAGGTTTTCACGCAGGTCGACACGTTCGTTCCCGGCGGACAGGTGTTGGTTGGGCCCAACGGCACTGCCCAGCGGCGGCTGCGGGACGGACTGCTGGCAATGCACGGGCCACGGCATCGCCTCCACCGCAAGATCATGCAACCACCTTTTTCCAGAGCGTCCGTCGCATCTTATGTACCGACGATGACCGGGCTGATCGATCAGGTCTGTGATCGTTGGGTCGTTGGTGAACCGTTCGACATGTACGAGGAGGCCACAACGCTGTCGAACTGGGTGGCGGCGCACATTTTGTTCGGCCATGAGGACTTTGATCGATCTCTAAAAACCTGCGGGCTGATCAACCAGTGGATTGATCTGGATGTGAAAGCGCGCCGTTTGCCACTTATTTTAGACATACCGGGAACCCCCTGCGCCCGGCTTCTGCGTCACGCGGAAGTTCTTGAAGAGGAAATGCGCGATCTGATCGACCGGAAGCGCAATGAAAAACAACCCAAGGAAGATGTGCTGTCGGTTCTGGTTCAGGCGGCGAAATATCCGCACTCGCATTTGCGGGAAATCGATCTCATTGCCCACACAGTCATCTTGCACACAGCCGCCTTCGTCACCACAGCCAGCAGTCTGGCTTGGACGATGTATCTGATCGCCCAAAATCCAAAACTGGCAGCCCAGTTGGATGACGAGATCAAGATGCACATGACGGACTGGCCGCCAGATCCCGATGTCGTCGAGAAAATGCCTCTCTTGGATGCCGTGCTGAGAGAAACACTAAGACTGTTGCCGCCTGTGCATCATACGATACGCAAGGCCAGACACGAGACGGATTTACAAGGCGTCCCCATGCGAAAGGGTGACCGCGTGCTGCTGAGCGCCTACATGACCCATCGCGATCCGGAAATTTTCGAGAACCCGTACCAGTTTGACCCCACACGCTGGTTCAAAAAGAAGCCGGGCCCATACCAATACATCCCGTTTAGCGCGGGCCCCAGACTGTGTCTTGGATATCAATTCGCCAAGTTGGAACTGAAGCTGATGATCATTCGGATCATGCAGCGCTTCAGGCTGGGCGTGATCGCTAATTCACACGTCAATGTGGAGTGTCAGCTCACTCTGCTGCCCTCGCAAGGAATTCCCATGATGGTCAACGAGGCCGACGGGGCGTTTTCAGCTAACCCCGTCACCGGCAATATTAACGCGATAGTCAAAAACGAGCGGTCTTGACCTAGTGACTGACTACTGTTGACCCAACACTTCCACCTGATCCCGGAAGTGATTGACCAGTCGTTCATCACCCAAAATGTGTGACCACTTTTCCGGCACCAGCGGTTTGCCAACCGTGATGCGAAGGGTACGGCCTTTCATTTTCAGCAGTTCCGTAAACAGGGTCATGGTTTGCAGCCGACCGGAGATCACACCCGCGATCTGGAACCAAAAGCCGCCGCGACCGTGAATGAAGATCGGAACCACGGTGGCACCGGTACGGCGGGCGATGGCCGCGATGTGCGGGTTCCATTTCGGATCGGCCACTTGTCTGCGCGCCCAGCTGAACCGGGACACGGCACCCGCCGGAAAGACCACCAGCGCACCGCCACCTGCCAACAGTCGATAGGATTGCCGCCAACCACGCACGTTCATGGCATGACGTTTTTTCGCCTTGAGAGGGTCCACCAGGATCAGCGTCTGTCGCAATTGTGGGATTTCGCCCAGAACATAGGTGGACATGATCTGGGTTTCTGGTCTCTGCGATGTGGTCACATGATCAAGCGCAAAACCGTCTACCAAACCATGCGGATGGTTCGCTACAAACATATGGGGGCCGGTCAGCGGATAGGAGCTGAGTGGCTCACCGGAAACGTCCAGATTGATGTCTAGCCCATCGAGAAGCGTCTTCGAAAATGCGTCGTCCTCGTGTTCGGGCAGGCGATACCAGAGCTCGTTGAACCCGCTATAGCCCAGAAGACGATTGAGGCCGGACCGCAAGAACTTGGCCAGCCAAAGCGGCAAACGTTTGGATTTGAGCTTCAGCCCAATCAGTGCCGGCGCCTGATGAGAGGCAATTTTCGTCTTCACCGAGCACTCTTCAATTTGCGGTCCACCAACCAACTAAATCCCTCGATCCAAATTGGGTCAAGATAGCCAATTGCATGGGCAGGTTGTGCCTCAAAGCACTTTTTTGGCTAGGTCCAAGCCTCTTTTTTGGTCTAGCTAGCGGAGAAACACTCAGTGGCTGCTTCGAGCCCTTATTACCAAAACAACCCTAGTCGCTAACAAGACATCTGCTGAGATTTTGTTGAGACTGAATCCTTTCGGCGGCCAAACCCAAAAATGCTCGAGATCTGAAACAGAATAGCCTATTTTGTTTCAAGCAGTCTGTACGCGTTTGAATGTACGAAATGTTGATACAACCCGCCCCTTGTCATGGTGAAAGTAGGTGGAAGCACCACGTAAGGTCTTCAGGTCGGAACCAACATGCAAAACCATTGTTCCAACAATTAGCCCAGGACCTTCTTCATCAAAAAACTCTAAGATAATCTGGCCGCCATACATTCTGCCTTTGTATTTAAAGGTTCGCTCGCCTGCCTTCACTTGCCTGACTGCTGTTGCGCTAATTCGATTGCCCACTTGACGGATATGAAGGGTGCTTTGGGATTTATCTTTGAAGCGCTCATCGTCAGAATAACCAAGCCATTTCGTATTATCGAAATTTGGTAGATTTTGAACTTTCTTCTGATAAATCGGCAATATAAATAGAGAGAAAGCTCTTTCAATTATGATGACGATCAAACCGCCGCTAATACCAATTATTAGATCGTGTAGGATTGAGTTGCTCAACCAGCTTGCGTCTGCCATTTTGAATTTCTCGAAATGATTTTTTAGGGTGAACCAATAAATGATTTACCAGGCAACAAACAGTCCCCAACTGGATGTTGCCTGAAACAGAATGAGTAATTCTGTTTAAAAATTGGTTGCGCTCGGTCCCAAACCACTTGTTTTCTGCGGTCTCGGTTTTCTGAAATTGGGAAAATCTGAAACACTTTTGGACGTGACTGTTTCAATGCGAATAATTTAATGGTTTTAGCATCAATCCTGTGCCGCAGGTTAGATAATCCCGCAATTCTCAAGGGGTAGTTTGTCCGGATAGTGTTGAAAAAGTGCCCCGAAATAGCC
>JBCBYZ010000003.1:0-59645 GCA_039815595.1 Pseudomonadota bacterium
CTGTTGTTGTTGCGCAACAGTCTGCCTACCAAACACTTTTATCTTTGTTCGGAGCATGGTCTGCACGATGCAACGTTGTGCTGGTCAGTTCTGATTTATCAGAATCTGAACAACTCAATGTCCTGAAAGCAACCGGCGCGATTGCGTGGATCGGGAACGCGTCACCGGGCGTTCAAGCAAAACTCGAAACCAAATCCGCAACTGCTGCAAGTCACACAAAAAGGCCGTTCGAAAATGCGGAACCGGCCCTCATCCTGATGACATCCGGCACAGCGGACGAGCCCAAAGGTGTTCACCTCACTTTAGACGCCTTGGCGCAGCGGGTGCGTCTCAATCTGGAGTTCATCCCCCGCGAAGATCTGGAACGAACTCTATGCGTGTTACCCGCTTTCTTTGGCCACGGCCTCATCGGCAATTGCCTCACACCTCTTGCGGCTGGGGCCACACTCCACCTGCTGGACCGTCCCACAATGCCCGAATTGACCAAAATGGGGACAATCATCGACGAGCACGCCATCACCTTCATGAGTTCAGTACCATCGTTTTGGAAAGTGGTGACCAAGGTCGCCAAGCCGCCAAAAACCAATTCGCTCAAGCGGGTTCATATCGGCTCCGCCCCCTTGAACCAAAGCGATGCCCAAGCGGTGACGGACTGGACGGGGACGCAGGCCATTTTCAACCTCTACGGCATGACAGAGGCCGCCAACTGGATCAGCGCAGGTGCAGCCCTGCCCAACTCTGTTCCAAAGGCGGAAAACGGAACAGCATCGGACAGTGAAATCGCAACAGACGGCTATGTTGGAAAACCTTGGGGCGGGGAATTTGCTGTTGCTACAGCGGAAGGCACGGTGTCCAAACACGGCAAAGGTGAGGTGCTGTTAAAAACACCAAGCCTGATGACCGGCTACTGGAACCAACCGCAGAAAACACAAGACGCATTCCACGAGGGTTGGTTCAAAACGGGAGACATCGGCGAACTGTCATCCGATGGCGGGTTGCGGCTGGTCGGCAGGACCAAGTGGGAAATCAACCGCGCCGGAATGAAGATCCAAGCGGAAGAAGTCGATGCCCTTTTGGAGCGGCATCCATCCGTATTGGAGGCCTGCGCATTTGGTGTGCCGGATGCAATCAGCGGCGAGGTGGTGGCTGCCGCGATCAAGATGGATACTAACGCCACAGAATCGCCGGAGGCCATACGGGAGTGGTGCCGGACACAGGCTCGCAAAGATGTGGTGCCCGTCTGGTTGCAGATATTGGTAGACTTACCCAAAAACGACCGGGGAAAACTCGACCGGACGAAAACCAAGGATGAAGCGCTCCAAGCCCATGCGGTACGCGAGTAGCGTAAGAAATTCGACCCAAACTGACCTGGACCAACCCCAATCGCACGATGAAAAATCGCCCTTGGCACCGCCTAAAGCGGCCTGAATATCGCAAGACCTTGGAAACCACGCATCTGCGACTGGTCCCGCAGACATGGCTGGGTGGATTGCAATTGGAACTAAAGCTTGGGAAAGACCGCGCCGCTCGGGAATTGATGTACGGCAAAAGCTACAACCCGTCGACGTGGCGCATCTTTCGCCGGTACCTTCTCCAACACCGGGGGCCAAACGGTTGCTCCCGCCACACCCATGCGATCATCAACAAAGCCGATGATGCGCTGATCGGCTACCACCAGATCGGACTGCACAGTCACCGAAAGGCCAGTTTAACAATCGTCATGTTGCGACGGGACGAAAGTGTGCGTGGCTTCGCCAAAGAGGCACGAACAGCACTCCTACGCCATTTCGTCACCATGGCCGGAGTTGAAATCTTTGTTGGCGAAGTGGACACCCGCAATTTCGCGTCCGTGCAACTCTACAACCAATTGGGCTTCCAGCGCGCAGGCGTATTGCACAACATGGGCTATGATCCACAATCAACACGCGTCCGCGATTCTTTTGTGTTCGAACTGCGCGGCGAAGCCTTGCAAACATTTATGAGGGCAAGCGATCCTGAAGCCGTAAGCGAAAAGCAGTAGCCGTGAGCACCAGTCTTGAACAAGCGCTTTCTCTGGTCTCAAATGCAACAAATGTACCGGAAGACTCAATCGGCACGGACGCTGCCGTCGGTGCCCTTGAGGCGTGGGATTCAATTGCCCACGTGCACATCATGCTTGCGCTGGAAGAGCAGATTGGCCGCGATCTCACGACCGATGAAATTGCAGACTGCATGACCGTCGAAGCCATCGCATCGGTTCTGGAAACTGTGACGTCCTGATCAGCCGAACCCGAACCGCAACCGGTCCCACACCATCAAAAATTTGCGCCGCCATCTCTGGGGCCGACGTTCGCGACCCAATACCAGACGGCCGTCTTCAACATCCAGTTCAACCGACCATGGCCGAACCACCATGTCTGCGCCGCTGGGACGTCCCAACAGCTTTGGCCGACCGCACACAAAATACCCCCTTGTAGAGCGGAGTGGTCGCACCAATCGTTTTTGGCCCATAACACCAGAATCCATCATGACGCGCTCTACCTGCTGAACAGTCCAAGCCTCATTGATTGTAAACTGATGGTCCTCCAAGCGCACATAGCTGCCTGCTTCCAACGCTTGGGTGGACGGTTCAATCTCGCCTGAAATGAGGTGTGCAAAATCGACCTCGATCATCTGGCCAGCCGCGCGGGACAGACGACGACGCCAGTCCAAATCGTGCCGGGCGGACGATCTAGGAATAGCACGCTGGGCCACAATCGCCCCTTCATCAATTCCGGCGTTGATCAAGTGCATGGTCATTCCGCCATAACGATCCGCATCGCCGTGCAAGATCAATGCATCAAGTGGGTGCGGGCCCCGGTAGTGGGGTAGCAGGGTTGGATGAAAATTTACGGCAACGTCAAACGCATCCAAAAACGGCTGTCTAAAAATGATCGCGCTACCGGCAGACACCAAACCAGAGGGACGGCCAATGGCGCCCAAAAGGGACAAACGCTCCTCATGTGAGGTTCCGCCAATGTCGCGAAACGGCAAGCCACGCCCCTTGTCCAAGCGCTTCAGATGTTTGGCAATTCTTCGGCTCTGGCGCCGGGTGAGATCAGCATTTTCCTCACGGCGTGCGCTGCCGTACCAGATCTCAACAATCTCATGATGCCCGGCCAGCAACCCTTCGATGACCGCTTCGCCCAACGGACTAAACTCAGCAACGACCAACACGCGCACAAGATTTGCCCTTCACTCCATTGCCCACGCAGAGATCAACCTTTGTCTTTAACCAATTGGCGAAACGCCGCTTCGGTTCAGGCTGATGGCATAAATACTGGTGGTTCCCGTCATGAACAATCGATGATTGCCCCGTCCACCAAAGCACACGTTGGACACCAGTTCCGGCACAAAGATCTTACCGACCAGATCGCCCTTGGGATCGATACAGTGCACCCCGTCCGCTGCACTGGTCCAGACATTGCCATCAGTGTCCAATCGGAACCCGTCGGCACACCCGGGATCAACGGTATGAAAATGCTTCCCATTTGCTGTCGTGCCATCGTCCAAAACGTCATAGGCGCGCATGTGGCGTTTGCCATTGGGATCGAACATCTTGGCCGTGTCAGCCACATAAAGCGTGGTCTCATCCAAGGAAAAGGCCAGCCCGTTGGGGCAAGCCATGTCCGTGACAACAGCCGTCAATGCGCCCGTGGACGGGTCCAACCGGTAGACGTTGCACGGCAGTTCCTGTTCGGACTTATGGCCTTCATAGTGGGTCATGATGCCGTAATGCGGATCGGAAAACCAAACTGTGCCGTCGGACTTCACCACAACATCGTTGGGAGAGTTAAACCGCTTTCCCTCAAAACTATCCGCCAAAACGGTGATTGAGCCATCATACTCCGTCCGTGAGACGCGCCGCGCCCCGTGCTCGCAGGAAACCAACCGGCCTTGCCGGTCGCGCGTGTGGCCGTTGGTAAAATTGGACGGCGAACGGTACGTACTGATGCCACTGCCCGGGTGCCACCGCATGATGCGGTTGTTGGGAATGTCGGAAAACAAAAGACAGTCGGCATCGCCAAACCAGACCGGGCCTTCAACCCAGTCAAATCCTGTGGCCAATTGTTTGACCGGCGCATTGCCCATCACAAAGGTGTTGAACACATCTTGGGTGGCTTCAAAAAAGGACACAGGCCCCTCCCATTGCTTGTAGAATCGGCGCTTCAAACTTCATTGGATCGTCAGGACGCCCTTATGTCGAACTTCATGGACTGCCAAGCCCTCAGCCACACAGCGGTGATGACCATGCTGCAGGCGGCCATCGGCAAAGCGGACGACCTTGGCCAACCCCAATGCATCGTCATCGTGGATGCCAGCGGCGAACTCATGGGCGAAATCCGAATGACGGGATCGAAGTTTTTGAGCCGCAAGTCTGCCCGCGCTAAAGCGTTGACGGCAGCCAGCATCGGCGCGCCCAGCCACGCAGTACCGGAAGCCGTGCGCGGCGCAATTGCGGCGGCCACCGACGGTACGGTAACGGGCCTGCCCGGCGGCTTGCCAATAAAGCATGGGGGGCATTTGTTGGGTGGAATCGGTGTCGGTTCCGGCAGCGGGGATCAAGATATCGCTGTGGCTGAGGCCGCTCTGGCCGCAATCGGCGCAGACGCGGTGGCCTAGCGGGCTCAGCCTCACGCGCCCCAGCTTTCATTTTTGGGGGCACGCCTGTGCACTCCGATCCCAATGGGTTTGCGCTGATTGCCCGGCAGGGTCGGGTCCGGACCCCAAATGGCTTGATAAGTATCCAGCGCCATGCCGCGCCGCTGGCAATAGGCATAGATGAGGCCGGCCATGGCCCACCAGCCCACAAGGCCGAGCCACATCCACACAAATCCGTTGGCAATCCACAGACCCAGCAGCATAGCGATAAAGGCCAGAACCAAAGCCACATAACCAAAGAATTTATGCAGGTATTCAAACATCACCCGACGGCGGGTCATGTCGTAATGATCTCCGTGGAGAGAACCACGCTTTTCCTCTTCGCTGGGGCCGCCCTTCGTACCACGAACGGCACCGCCAAACACCTGCACACAATAGAGTGTAACAACAGCCCAACCGGCGGTGCGGTGAAGCCACGCCATCCAACCACTGCTCTCACTTGACCACATCAAATAGACCGCCACGGCAATCATCGCTCCGCCCATCAGTTGGACGGTGACGTGAAAATAAAACCAGAAATGGCTGTCGAGTTCCTGAGGCCACCTTTGCTTGGGCCTGATCTTCATGAAGCGTGTAATCAAAATGCTGACGGGAAACAGGATGCCCCAAGCCAATACCATCAGCCGACCGTGCCACGCCGCATAGAAGTCCACGCTGTGACCGCGAGACGGGTCAACCGGTGCCAAAAACCATGTCAGAAGGGTTTCGAATGTCACACCCCACATCGCACAGCCCCATTATCCTTTGACCGCGCCGGCGGTCATGCCGGTGATGATCTGTTTGGACGCAACGAACGTGAAAATAATCGGCGGGATGGCGAGCAACATGCCGGTGGCCATGATGACACCCCAGTCGATGTCATACTCCGTGATCGAGTTGACGATGGTAACGGGCACGGTGCGCGTGCTGCGACCGGACAGGGCATTGGCGAGCAAAAACTCGTTCCATGCGATGCGGAATGTGAAGATCGCAGCTGCAGCCAAGCCAGGTTTGATGAGCGGCAAGACAACCAAAAAGAACACCTGGAACGGATTAGCCCCGTCCATCCGTGCAGCCTCTTCCAACTGAATGGGCACCTGCACAATGAAGCTCTGCAATATCCAAATCACGAACGGCAGGTTCATCGCCACATAGACAAGGATGATGCCCGCATAGGTGCCGTCGAGACCAAACTGGAATGTCCAGATGCCAAAGACCGGAACCAGCAAAACAGCTGGCGGCACCATGCGCATAAGCAAGGTCGTCATGGAAACCGCACCACGTCCCATAAAACGGAACCGCACCAGCGCGTAGGCGGCCATACAGCCAACAACCAAAGTGATGGCAGTAGAAATGAGCGCGATGAAAATCGAGTTACCTAAGGCGCGGGCGAAAGTCGGGTCACAGAAGTCAACGCTGGCGGGCTCGTACCACAAGACGTTGCAGAGCACCGTCTCATAATTCTTGATGGTCGGCGTGAATATGAACGCGCCGACACTGACATCGTTCACATCCACACTTGTCTTGAACGACGTCGCCAACATCAAAGAAATTGGGCCAAGCGCCATTATGATCAGGCAAGCCATCAAAGCGTAGAAGGCTGGTCCACCGCTGTTTCGAGTATAGGCTGCAGACATAATTACGCCTCCTCTGCGGCGGCGCGCAGGCGCTCGGTGCGCAACTCAACGGCTCTGTTGTATAAAAACATGCCCAGTGTAAGCGCCATCAAGAGAATCAGCAGGTAGTTCGACATCGCTGCTGCCACGCCTAACTCCTGAAATTCTTGTGCTGTGCGGTAGATGCGCAGACTCAATATCTCGGTCGACAAGCCCGGCCCGCCATTGGTCATCACAAGGATCACCTCCAGCACTTTGAACGCATCGATCAAGCGCAGCAAAAGCGCCACGATGAGAACAGGCATCATGAGCGGAAGCTTGATGTAAACGATCTTTTGCCAGCCCGTGGCACCGTCAATTTCCGCCGCTTCCAATGCCGATTGGGGCAAAGACTGGAGCGCGGCCAATGACAGGATGAAAATAAACGGGGTCCACTGCCACACGTCTGCGATCACCACGGCCACAAATGACCAGTCCCCGTCCGACAGCCAGGGAATGGGTTCAAACCCCCAGTCCTTCAGCGTTCGGTTAAAGATGCCCACGGTCGGGTGGTACATGTAGCGCCACATGAGGCCCACAACGATGGGGGCAATCATCATCGGCAAAATGAAAATCGTGCGCAGCGCGGCCATGCCCCGCAAATTCCGGTCCAGAAGCAGTGCAAGACCGACGCCAAGCACCATTTCCAAGGTCACAACGACGGCAGCAAACTTGATAGTGACCCAGAAGCTCTCGCGAAAGGCGTCGTCATTCCAAAGGTTGATATAGTTACGCAGGCCAACCTGCTCGGCTTCGCCGATATATTGCGAAGGACGCCAGTCCAGAAAACTGGCGTAGACCATGTAACCGATCGGATAGAGCAGCGCGACGGCCAGCAGCAATCCGGCAGGAGCCAGAAAGAAGTAGGGTGTCAATCGGTTGAGTCTGGAAGCTGCGGTCATCTCAGGATCGATTACAATTAAATTAGATGGCTTGGGACGACAGCAGGAACAGCCCCCCTCGCAAACCGGCGAACCTTCGTCCGCTGCTCCGATGGGGAACTGCCCGGGAGGAACTCCCCCACACCGTCATCCGCCTGAACGGACGGAAGCACGGGGAAGGTCGCAAACCGTGTCACATACAAAAGCCTATTTGGATCGGATGGGCCGGTGGGGCCCATCCGTGTCTTCGACGAGCCTAAGAGGCTCGGCAAGCGTGGGTCTTACTGGCCCTGCCAGGTGTAGTAACCAGCTTCCTGCATCGTAGCCTTGGCACGCTCGGCCACACCGTCCAGCGCTGCTTTCGGGTCGAGACCTTCCGTCAAAACCTTGGACATGCTGGTGCCGATGTCGGCGTTGATTTTACCCCAGACTGGGATAATCGGACGCCAGTCTGGATCAGCATACTTCAACGCTTCACCAAAGGTCGCGGAATACGGGTATTTCGCATTCAGTTCGGCGTTCTCATAGGTTGAGAAGCGCGATGGGTTACCACCGGCCATAGCCACCATCAGATCACCTTTTTTGGACGTCAGCCACTGCATCAGCAGGAAGGCAGCATCTTTGTTTTGGGCGTTGCGTGGAATGCCGATACCGAAACCACCGGTCTGCGAACCACGACGCACACCCATTGGGTGCAAAGCGTAGCCGACTTTACCAGCCACTTTGGACTTTTCCGGATCTTCAAAACCGGCAGCAAACGCAATCGAATCCATAAACATGGCCGATGTGCCCGTGCGGAAAGATGCAGCCGCTTCGGCAGGACCGAATGTTGTTGCGCCTTCGGGGCCACAATCAACGATGGTTTTCAGAGCATTGGCTGCTGCAACACCCGCTTCGTTGTTCACGATTGGGTTCCATGCATCGTCAAACACGCGACCCCCCAGTGGGGCGAGGTGCAACAGGAACGCGTGGCTTGCCTGGTGGCCGGAAGCAGCGCGGGAAGCCATGCCGCCCATGCCGGGCTCAACCTGCGGGATCTGACAAGCAACGGCCAAAAGCTCGTCATAGGTCTCAGGAACCTTAATGTCGTGCTTCTCGAAGATGTCTTTGCGGTAGGCCAGAACCGAAGTTTCAGAACCGAACGGGATACCGAACAATGAACCGGTTGGACCAGGCAAGTAGCCTTTTTTGCCACCGGCAACGCCGATGTTTTGCACGTAGCCGTCGATCAGATCGTCAGCATCGTAGTTTGGATCGGCCAATTTCGGGTTCATGAAGAAACGGGCCAGGTTTTCTAACTGGTCAGCAAACACGTAGTCCGCCTTGGAGAACACCACGTATGACATCAGATCATAGTCGCCCTGACGCTTAGTCAGTTCCAAAGTCGATTTTTCGCGCAACTTCAAATACTGCAACTGGTCAACTTCGACCTTGATGCCAGTCTCTTTTGTGAATTCGGGCAGGACCTTCATCACAGCGTTGTAGTGCGGGTGCGCCGGGAAAATGGCTGTCACCGTTTGGCCCTTGAAGGCTTCGTAAGGCCCTTTTGAGTGTCCATCGGCCAAAGCGACTGTGCCGCTCGCCACCAGGACGGTTGTGGCGATCAGGCTCGCCTTGAGTGTTTTCAGCATATGGTTGTCCTCCCTTAAGTGCTGTCTTGTCTTGTGTGTTCTAGATGCGTGCGCCACTGCTTGTGTCGAACGCCATCACCTCGTCAGTGCGGACCGCAAAGGTCAGCATGCCTTCGGCGCGTATGGGGCTGGAACTGTCCAACTCCACCAAAACTTCCTCATCGCCGCAACGCGTCACAAGTGTCGATTGCGCGCCTAGATATTCAGAAACCACCAATTTCAAATCAATCGGTGGTCCGGCTTTCTTGTCCCGCGTCAGCGAAGACGGGCGAATCCCCAATGTGATTGATTTGTCGGAATGGGCCGCGAGGCGCGAGCCGAGCTCCGCATCCATGGGAATGGAAAACCCGTCCCCAACCGCCTTAACGCCCTTACCGCCTGTCTCGATCTCAGCGCTCAAAAAATTCATGGTCGGGCTACCGATAAACCCGGCCACAAACCGATTGGCAGGCGATTTAAACAGCTCTTCCGGCGACCCTTGTTGCTGGATCACACCTTCCGACATCACAACGATCCGGTCTCCCAGCGTCATGGCTTCAATCTGATCGTGCGTGACGTAGACCATGTTTTTATCGAGCGTATCGCGCATCTCAGCCAGTTCCGTGCGCATCTTGGAGCGCAGTTTGGCATCGAGGTTGGAAAGTGGCTCGTCGAACAAGAATGTAGACGCGTCTTGCACCAGCGCACGCCCCATGGCCACACGCTGGCGCTGACCGCCGGACAATTCAGCCGGCTTGCGGTCCAGCAGGTGCGCAATGTTCAACATCTCCGCAACACGCTTCACCTTGGTCTCAATCTCGCTCTTGGGGGTGCGGCTGAGACGCAGCGCAAACGACATGTTTTTGGCAATGTTCATATGCGGGTAGAGCGCATAGTCCTGAAACACCATGGCCAAGTCACGCTGCTTAGGCGGCAGTGTGCTGATCGGCTTTTCATCGAAATAAATTTCACCACCCGACAGGTCTTCAAGACCGGCGAGGCAACGCAAGGTTGTAGATTTGCCGCAACCGGACGGACCAACCAGCACGGTGAATTCACCGTCGTCCAAGGTCAGGTCAACAGGGGGCAAGACCCGGACGGAGCCATAGCTTTTTTCGATCCCGTCAAAACGAATTACTGGCAAGCATCCCTCCCAAGCTGCAAACCGAACGGCGACAATGCGCCACACATTACTGTGACCCGTTTTTCAGGTGGCTTTCAACGCCTATTGCAGGAATTTACGTTAGCGCTAACGTTAGCGCTCAGACCGCAACGCGAAATCCATCGCGTAGGAGACCGAATGGCACGGGAGCCCCTCACCCCTAAAGGTGGTGCCAAGATTGCCGATGTGGCCCGTGCAGCGGGCGTCAGCATCATGACCGTGTCACGGGCGCTGCGGGGCGTGGAAGGTGTGTCCATGGCCAAGCGTGATGAAATCATCGCGCTGGCGCGTGAACTGCGCTACTCGCCCAGCAGTTTGGCCGGATCGCTGGCGGCCGCCCACTCCAATCTCATCGGCGTATCGGTACCAACGCTCGACGATGCTGTGTTCAGCGAAATCTTTGAGACGATGCGCAACGCATTTTTGCGCAGCGGGTTTCAGACCGTTTTCGACACGACCGATTATGCAACCCACCGAGAAGAAGAATGGGTGGAACGCATGATCGCATGGCGTCCTGCAGGCATCGTGCTCAGCGGCGTGGACCACAGCCCTCGCACAAAGCGCATGTTGCTGCGCTCCAGCATTCCAACGCTGGAAATTTGGTCCCATGCCCAAAACCCAATCGACCTTTGCGTTGGAATTGACCACTTTGCAGCGGGTTACGAGATGGGCCAATATTTGACCGGTCTTGGATACAAGCGACCAGCTTATATCGGTCCGAGAGCGGTTTATGACGTTAGGGCGCAGCAGCGATTGGACGGTCTCAAATCGGCTTTTGCGGAAATGGGATGCACCGTGGACCCATGTATCCGCATGGCACCGCCGCTGTCTTTTGAAGGTGGGCGACTGGGTATGCAACGCCTGTTGGAAGGCACTCTCAACCCACCGGACGTCTGCTGCTTCTTAAACGACCACATGGCCTTTGGCGCATTGATGGAGTGCGAGGCGCGGGGAATTTCTATCCCGAAAGATATGGGCGTGGTGGGTTTTAACGGTCTGCGCCTAAACTCTGTTTTGAACCGCCGCATCACCACCACGGCCACGCCCCGCGCCCAGATGGGGGAGAGAGCAGCTAGCCTGCTGATCGCAAAAATAAGCAAGGCGGCCACGGTCAACACAATCAAGCTGCCGGTCAAAATTGTACCGGGGGAGACCACACGAGACCTGCAAGAAGAGATCAGCCCATGACGCGGTTGATTTGGAGTTAAAATTGCAACGACCATTCCATGGCGAATTTGCCTTGCAAAATGCGGCACCCAGCTGCACCTGATCGGCAATACAGGAATGGGCTTATGTTGGCGCAGGAACGACCATGGAAGACTTGAAACATCTGGCCGACATCGCGTCGCCCCTAGCAGTGTTAGCGGGTAACGAGATCATGGCTGTGCGAGCGGGCGGCTTTGCGGTGGATACAAAAGGCGATGGCTCTCCGGTCACCGTTGCAGACCAGCGTGCGGAACACATGATATTGCAGGGTCTGCAGGACGCTCACATCACCATCCCGGTGATCGCAGAAGAGCAGGTGTCGAACGGCATCGTGCCTGATATTTCCTGTAGTACATTTTTGTGCATCGACCCGTTGGACGGCACGAAGGAGTTCACCAAAGGCGGCGAGGACTTCACGGTCAACATTGCCTTAGTGAAGGACAAAGCGCCCGTTTTGGGGATCATCTACATTCCTGCAACCCGCGTTTTGTATGTCGGCTTCCAATCGGATTCGGATGGCACAAAAACCGCTTCTACCGCCTACAGTGTCAGCATTGGCGAAGACGGAACAGAGGGTGTGCGGACACCAATTTCCTGCCGCGCAATCACCTCACCGCCAGCCATCGTGGCCAGCCGGTCCCACATGAATGAAGAGACGGAACGGTTCTTGAAACAATACCCAGACTCAAAGACCGTGAACGTTGGATCATCTTTGAAATTCTGCCGCATCGCGGAGGGAAATGCGGACCTTTACCCGCGGTTCAGTCCCACCATGGAGTGGGACACGGCCGCAGGCGACGCCATCTTGCGCGCAGCGGGCGGCATGACCTTTGGTATCGATGGCAAACCCTTTGGTTATCAAAAGCCAGAGTTCCGCAACGGACACTTCATGGCGACCGGCACAGCGACCGCAGACCCAAACCTATGGGGTTAATTCAAAACCGGTGCTCAAGACCGGTTCAAACCGCATCAAAATCCAACACCAGCCTCTCGCTGGTGGGCTGCGCCTGACAAGCCAGAATGAAACCGGCCTCAACTTCCCACGGCTGGAGCGAGTAATTGGCCACCATATCGGCGGTGCCCTCCACCACCTTGCAACGGCAGGTACAGCACATGCCCCCGGCGCAGGAAAACGGCAGGTCCAAGCCTTCGTTTTGCGCGGCCCCCAACACAGTTTGCGAAGCGTCGCCCATAACCAAGCTTTGCCGCGTACCGTCCAACAGTACGGTCACCTCCGCCCCCGCAACCGCGTCCTCCACTGGTGCAGGCGCAACATGGCCATCGGGAGCGGAAAACAATTCAACATGAACGCCGTCCGGAACAGCACCCAGCGATGGCAGCACGTCCTGCGCGGTTTGTGCCAGGCCGTAAGGTCCGCAAATGTAAATTTTATCAGCGCCTTTGGGGTCGATAAGTCCGGCGTCAGCGAGCGCGGCAAGTCGTTCTCCATCGATACGACCGTTGAACAGAGCACCGTTTTGCTGCTCACGGCTGAGACAGTGCAGGACACTAAAGCGATCCGTAAAACGGTCTTTCAGTTCCACAAGATCATCGCGAAACATCACGGCTGTCGCACGGGTGTTGCCGTAGAGCAGCGTAACATGGGCTCCACTCGAGAGCGCGGTCTTGGCAATCGACAAGCAGGGCGTGATGCCGGAGCCGGCAGCAATTAAGAACAGAGTATCGTCGTCGCCCTGTGCAAGATGATCGGGGTTCCAAACAAACCGACCTTGAGCGGGCATAACGTCCAAGGTGTCCTCAACGCTGAGCGACTGAGCAAAAGAGGAAAACCGCCCGTCCGGAACCCGTTTGATCCCGACTTCAAAACCGTCATCCAGCGCGTGGCTGCAAATAGAATAGGACCGCCGCACACTTTCGCCATCGATGCTGGCTCGCAACGTCACATATTGCCCTGCGTCAAACTCAAACTGGTTTCGCAGCGTTTCAGGCACAGCAAACCGGATCGCGACGGCATCGCCCGTCAGCGCTCTCATCCGATCAATCATCAATGTGTGAAACGTGTCTGCCATCAGATGCACTTGAAATAGTCAAAGGGCTCCGCGCACGCGCGGCATTGATACTGCGCCTTGCAGGCCGTGCTACCGAATTCTGAAAGCTTCACGGTGTTCTCGCTGGTACAACGGGGACAGCGCACGACCGGATCGGCAAACAAAGCCAATTTGGAACTTCCATCCACCGGCGGTGCAATACCGTAGGCCCGAAGTTTTTCGCGGCCTTCATCCGTGATCCAATCCGTCGTCCAAGCAGGCGACATAACCCGCTCAACAGACGCCGCAAATCCAGCTCTCAAAAGCGCGGCTTCAACGGCCAATTCAATCGCCAAAACGGCGGGACAGCCGGAATAAGTGGGTGTAACAAATGCCGTGGCAGACCAACCATCCGCCGTTTGCGCAACGGACACGTCGCGCAAAATACCGAGATCAGCGACAGTTACACACGGCACTTCCGGGTCTGGAACCGCAGACGCGGCGGCCCACGCGCGCTTGTGCGCTAGTGCCATGTCCCTGTTTTCGTCCAACGCCACCACGTTCATGACACCCAACCGCTTATCACCACTGCAGGCCAGGATGAGCGCGCTGCATGTATTGAAGCTCTGCCAGTAAGTGACCGAAATCCTCGGTATGGAGCCCGTCACGCCCGCCGCGCTGAGGAAATTCCACTTCCGGTGCGGTCAAAAACGCTTGGCCAAACACACGATCAACACTGGCGTGCCATGTGGCGCGAACCGTCTCCAGATCGGGCACTACACCGTTTGCCAAACAGGCTTGATAATCCGCGTTCACAGCGAACATTTCATCAGTGTAGATGTGCAGCGCTTCCACCGCCGCCCCCATGCGCGATGCGCTCTCTTCGGTGCCGTCACCCAATCGGATCACCCACTCGCTGCTGTGGCGCAGATGATAGGCGACTTCCTTCTGCGCCTTGGCCGCGATAGCTTTCAGCGTTTCATCAACGCTGTTCTGCGCCATCCAGGCCCAAAACGGTTCCATGAAGGCTGCGAAGTAAAACTGCCGAAGCATGGTGTGGGCGAAATCACCATTGGGCCGCTCCACCAACAGCAAGTTCGTGTAGTCTCGGTCGAGCCTCAGATAGGCAAGTGCGTCTTCATCGCGTCCTGCGCCTTCGAGCGCCCCGGCATAGGCGTAAAGATTGCGGGCCTGCCCGATCAGATCCAGCGCCATGTTGGGCATAGACAAATCTTCTTCCAACATAGGCGCATGGCCGCACCATTCCGAAACGCGGTGCCCCAAAATCAGGTGGTCATCCGCCAAGGCCAACACGACTGAAAAAAGATTGGAACGGTCCGCAAACGGTTTAAGCGCAACGTTTCCCATCACATGTGTCCCACATCATCGGGAATGTCGTAAAAGGACGGGTGACGGTAAGCCTTATCGGCAGCGGGATCGAAGTTCTCAGCGGCCAAATCGGGGTCCGAAGCGACGATCTGATTGGATGGGACCACCCAGATCGAATTGCCCTCTTCCCGCCGCGTGTACACGTCCCGCGCAGCGCTCAAGGCCATTTCGGCGTCCGCAGCGTGCAACGATCCAACGTGCTTGTGGTTGAGACCGTTGCGCGGGCGGATGAACACTTCCCAAAGAGGCGTCAAATGCTGCGCGCCGTCTGACCCGCTCATTCGGCTGCCACTTTCGCGCTCTCGGTCCGTACCCGGAGTTTTTTAGCATGGGCCAAGGCGGCCTCGCGCACCCAAGCACCCTCTTCCCACGCCTTGCGGCGGGCAGCGATGCGATCGCGGTTCATCGGACCGCCACCCTTGATCACCCGTTTGAACTCGGACCAATCAATGGGTCCAAAGTCGTAACCACCCGCGTCGTCGTTCTTGGTCTCATTCCAGCGCAGATCAGCGTCCGGTATCGTCAACCCAATCCGTTCAGCCTGCGGCACAGTTGCATCCACAAATTTTTGGCGAAGCTCGTCATTGGAAAACCGTTTGATCTTCCATTTCATGGATTGATCGGAGTTCACGCTTTCAGAATCTGAAGGGCCAAACATCATTAAAGATGGCCACCACCAGCGGTTCAGCGCGTCCTGCGCCATCGCTTTTTGTTCGGGGGAACCTTCGGCCAGCGTACGCATCAACTCATAGCCCTGCCGCTGGTGAAAACTCTCTTCTTTGCAGACACGGATCATGGCCCGCGAATAGGGGCCAAAAGAACAGCGGCACAGCGGCACTTGGTTCATGATGGCAGCACCGTCCACCAACCAGCCAATGGCGCCGATGTCAGCCCAGGTCGGTGTGGGATAGTTGAAGATCGAGGAATATTTGGCTTTGCCGGACAGCAACTCTTCCGTCATCTGCTCGCGTGACACACCAAGCGTCTCGGCAGCCGCGTAAAGGTAAAGGCCATGGCCGCCTTCATCCTGCACCTTGGCCAATAAGGCTGCCTTACGACGCAGTGTCGGTGCGCGGGTAATCCAATTGCCCTCCGGCAGCATGCCAACGATTTCGGAATGGGCATGCTGGCCAATTTGGCGGATCAATGTGCGACGATACCCCTCCGGCATGGCATCATTGGGTTCGATCTTCTCTTCCGCATCAATCCGGGCCTGGAAACGTGCCAAAAATTCGGGATATTCCTGAGTGGATGCATCCGCACCATTCAACCCTTGAGAATACATATCGGTCTGCCTCCAAACGCCTCGACGGTTTTATGTTACAAGGAAACCTACATGGGCGCAATCTCGTAACATATTTTCGATCTCAGTACCAACGCCTGGATCCCGCACGTCGATTGTGCCCATTGGGTCTGTTGTCCGGCCATATGGCCTCGTCAAACCACTCCGCCGCCAAGGGCTCCAACCGCTTATAGGTCCGCATTACGCAGGCCCGAGCGCTCGCTTCACCCGTTAAACCCTGCAAATTCGGGTGCACCTCCGGTGTGCGCAACACTGCCCGGCGCCATTGGTGTATCAAAAAGCAAAGCAGCGCGGCGCAGGCGAGCGGATCGGACAGGTCCACCTGCCCAATTTTCTGTTCCCAATCCTCAAAGAGTTCAAAACGAGGGTTTGCGCAATGAGACACCACCCATTCCGGCAGGTTGGTGGTGCTCCCTTCCACGATTAAACAACCCTGCTGCACCATACGAACCCGGTCCAAGAGACCGAGGGGAGCCGACAGAAGCAAACCGGATGGAAGCAACAGGCCATTCACCTGACCAGCCAGAACGTCGCGTTCAGCGGAACCCAAGTCTTGCGGCGGATGGATAAGCGAAGCGGTCAATCCATCATGGTGCAATGATGAGACGTTTACGGCTGCTATATCGGGGACGGCACCATATATCCGCTCGGAAGCATCCAGAAAATCGTGTTCCCGCTGTCGTGCCAATCGGTAGTAAGCTAACCGACCCACTTTTTCTCGCAGCAGATAGTTTTCCTTAGCCAGCCGACTCAATGCGGTGCGCACAGCGCCGGCCTCAACGCCCATGGCGGCCATAAGATCACCGATGGCAGCAGCCCCCACGCGCCCGCCGCGCGGCAAAACAGCATCGCCAAAAAACGTGACAATCAGGGACCAAACCCGAAGTGCCCCTTCGGCCTTCAATCCCTCAGCCAAAGATGCGGCAAGCACGCGGTCGGTGGTTTTTGCGGTGAGCACCGTCGACTCAATAAGCGTTCATCGTAAACAGCGTGTAGGTCGCCACCGGCTCATTATCCTGATTGAACAAAGCCACGTGCCAGCGCACTTCGCCATAAGTTTCAGTGCGTCGTGTCTTACGCTTAACGGTGAGTTCAACCCGTATACTGTCCCCCGCCGATACCGGTTTTTGAAATACCAAATCAGCAAGGCCGGTGTTGGCCAAAACAGGACCCGGATCGGGCTGGACAAACAATCCGGCGGCAAACGACAACAGCAAGTAGCCGTGGGCCACACGACAGGGAAAAAACGGATTGGCCCGTGCCGCCTCATCATCCATGTGGGCGTAAAATGTATCGCCGGTGAAGTGGGCAAACTGTTCTATGTCCTCCAACGTCACCGTACGACTGCCGGTCCTTAAAACTTCGCCCAAATGCACGTCGCCAAATGTGCGCGTGAAGGGGTGGGTTGCGGTTTCCTGCACTGGAGCACCGGGCAACCATGTTTCTCCCACGGCTGACACGATGGCCGGAGACCCTTGGATGGCCGTGCGTTGCATGGCGTGCAGGACGGCTCGGATGCCACCCAATTCCTCACCACCCCCGGCCCGACCGGGACCGCCGTGGACCATGTGGGGCAGCGGAGACCCGTGCCCAGTGGCTTCCTTCATGGAAGTTCGATCATTGAAATAAAGCCTTCCGTGATGACTGGCGCTGGATTGCGCAAACCGGTGGGCAAGCTGCGGATCATGTGTGATGATAGACGCAACCAGACTGCCGCCACCGCGATTGAGCAATGCCACCGCATGATCGACATCGCGATAGGGCATCACTGTCGCTACAGGACCAAAAGCTTCCAGAGCGTGCAACCGCTCAGCACCGTCGGGATCGGCACATTGAAACAGATGCGGCGCAACAAAAGCACCAGCTTTGGCGTCGGCACCATCCACCACAAGATCAGGCCGGATCGGCACCACCTGCGCTTCCATCTCAATTTGAGCAGCGACATCGAGCACGCTTTCGCGCTGGGCTTGGGAGACGAGCGCGCCCATCTGCGTGGTCTCTAAGGTCGGGGCACCAATGCGCACCGATTTCAACCGCTCCTGCACGGCCTCCACTATGGGGTCCATCAAACCGTGCGGCACGAAAATGCGGCGGATTGCGGTACATTTTTGCCCGGCCTTTGTGGTCATCTCGCGCACAATTTCGTCGGCAAACAGGTCAAACTCCGGTGCTTCGCGGGTCGCGTCTTCCCCCAGCACGGTCGCGTTCAAACTGTCCTGCTCGGCTGTAAACGAGATCGACTGGCGCAGCAGATGCGGGTTGGACTTGAGGATAAAGGCTGTGTCTGCAGAGCCCGTAAAACTGACGCTGTCCTGGCCTGTCAGCCGGTCCAACAAATCCCCCGTCCCACCACAAATGAGCTGAAATGCTCCTGCTGGAAAAATCTCGCTTTCCACCATCATGCGAAAGCAGGCCTCAGTCACATAGCTGGTGGCAGTCGCGGGCTTTACGATGGCTGGCAAACCGGCCAGCAGGCTGGGCGCAAGTTTTTCCAGCATGCCCCAAACCGGAAAGTTGAACGCATTGATGTGGACCGCCACGCCCTTCTTGGGCGTGTAAATATGCTGGCCGACAAACGTCCCGCCGCGCGACAGCATCTCGACATCACCATCGAGATAGGTTTGCGCCTCCGGCAATTCCCTGCGCCCCTTGGAAGCGTAGGCAAACAGGGTTTGAATTCCGCCGTCGATATCGATCCAGGAATCCGAGCGCGTGGCACCGGTGGCATAAGACAGCTGGTACAGGTCTTCCTTGCGCTCGTTGAGATGGGTCGCAAGCGCTTTCAAAGCCCGTGCGCGGTCGTGAAAACTGGCAGCCCGCAATGCGGCCCCTCCTGCATCACGACCGTAATCCAGCATGGCTTGGAAATCCAAACCCCCATGGCCCACCAAGGCTACGTCCTTACCGGTAACGGCGTCCTGCACTGGTCTGGCATCCGCTGCAGGCGCAACCCAAGATCCGGCCGAGAAGCTGGACACGCGGATTAGGTCAGTCTTCGAACCTTGCATATTGTTGACCGCACCCATTTCCATCTCCTCTTCGCACCTATTCCAGCGTGCGCAACACAGTCGCTTGAAAATGTTACATAGCCACGGCTAAATGCAAACAACTGTAACATAACAGGCCGTAGGTCAGCCGAACGGTGGTTTGAGGCAAGGGGGAGAGGCATGAAAGACATCGCACCTAGGCGCGATACGCTGGAGCCAATTGAAATCGCATCCCGCGATCAAATTGAGGCTCTGCAGCTGGAGCGGCTGAAGCAGACCTTAAACCAAGCCTACGAAAATGTGCCCCACTATAAGGCGAGTTTTGATGCCAAGGGCGTGCACCCCAACGACCTCAAAACCCTCGCAGATCTGTCCAAATTCCCTTTCACCGTAAAGTCGGACCTTCGCGACAATTACCCCTTTGGAATGTTTGCGGTGCCGCGCGATCAAGTCGCGCGCATCCACGCATCCTCCGGCACGACGGGGAAACCCACCGTGGTTGGCTACACCCGAAACGATGTTGATATGTGGGCGCAGGTCGTCGCCCGCTCGATGCGGGCTGCTGGCACCAAGCCCGGTGACATGGTGCATGTGGCCTATGGCTACGGTCTCTTTACGGGTGGCTTGGGCGCACATTACGGGGCAGAGAAGCTGGGCTGCACGGTCGTGCCAGTGTCCGGTGGCATGACGGCGAGACAAGTCACTTTGATCGATGACTTCAAACCCAGCACGATCATGGTGACACCTTCTTATGCGCTTTCCCTGTTGGATGCGTTTGGAGAGGCTGGCATCGACCCGCGCGACACGTCCCTGGACGTCGGCATTTTTGGAGCCGAACCGTGGACCAACGCCATGCGGCGCGAAATCGAAGACGCATTCGACATGCATGCGGTGGACATTTACGGACTGTCTGAAATTATCGGCCCGGGTGTTGCCAGCGAGTGTGTTGAAACCAAAGATGGCCCCACCATCTGGGAAGATCACTTCCTGCCTGAGATCATCAATCCGGAAACGGGAGCGCCGGTGGCCGATGGTGAGATGGGAGAACTCGTGTTCACATCCCTCACCAAAGAGGCCTGCCCGATCATTCGCTATCGGACACGGGATCTATCCCGGCTCTTGCCCGGCACAGCCCGCTCCATGAGGCGCATGGAGAAGATCACCGGTCGGTCTGACGACATGATCATCCTGCGCGGTGTGAACGTCTTTCCAACGCAGATCGAAGAGCAATTGATGAAAGTGGCGGCCTTGTCACCGCACTTTCAGATTGAACTGACAAAACCGGGCCGCATGGACGAGATGACAGTCCACGTGGAGATGAGCGACCCGTCAGCAACCGGTTCAAGCGCCGCCAAACAAGCCGCGTCTTCGCTGGCGGCACACATTAAAGAAGTCATCGGCATCACCGCCAAAATCGCCATTGATCCTGTTGGCTCCGTGGCCCGCAGCGAAGGCAAAGCAAAACGGGTGGTCGATAACCGCTCATTGTAACGGAAAACTCCAGCTGACGCCTTTGTCGCAAAAAGAGCATTGGACACTCGTTTGGTCTGCGTCAATTTTTCCAACGCGATTCAGTTTTGCCGCCCAAACACTTTCGGAAAACTGCCATTTAATGTCGAATTCGTGACGCTGGGCGGTGGACTTGCGACAATGCAATGTGGAACACTTGATCACACTGCCTTGGGGAGCAAAGGCGATATACGCGCGCTGTATGCATGAGCGACCGAGCGTTTTTTGCCAGAAAAAATCCCTCAAGGAATAAGACTGCCCCTAACAGGGGGTTCGGGAAGGACACATCAGGAGGTTTTTTATGTCTGAATCCAAACAACTTCACCCGGCACTGCCGCAGCTCGCGCATGACGCGCGTGAAGGCAAGATGGATCGTCGCGAGTTTCTCGCAACCGCATCCATTCTGGGTGCAACAACAGCTGTCGCTTACGGCATGCTGGGTATGACCGCTCCGAAATCTGCTTTGGCAGACGGTCACGCAAAAACGGGCGGTACGTTGCGCATCCAACAGGAAGTGCGCGCCGGCAAAGATCCACGCACTTATGACTGGTCACAGCTGGCCAACATCTCACGCGGTTACCTGGAATACCTGGTCCAGTACAACACCGACGCCACATTCGAAGGGCGTCTGTTGGAAAGCTGGGAAATCAACGAGACCGCCACTGAATACACATTGAACGTCCGCAAAGGCGTCAAATGGAACAATGGTGACGACTTCACAGCCGACGATGTGGTCAACAACATCACGCGCTGGTGTGATTCCGCCGTTGAAGGCAACTCCATGGCTGCCCGCATGGGTCCATTGGTGGACGCTGAAACGAAAAAGGCCGTTGCTGGTTCGATCGTTAAAGTCGACAGCCACACCGTCAAACTGATGCTGCCAAAGCCAGACATCTCTTTGATTGCCGGTATGGCAGACTATCCAGCCGCTGTGGTGCACCAGTCCTACGACAACTCCGACCCGTTCGCGAACGGCGGTGCCATCGGGACAGGTCCATACAAGGTGGAAAGCTACGAAGTGGGCGTGAAAGCGGTGCTTGCACGCAACGAAGATCATACTTGGTGGAATGCCGGTAAGGGCGCATTCCTCGACCGCATCGAAATCATCGACTACGGCACAGACCCATCTGCTTTCGCAGCCGCGTTTGAATCCGATGAAATCGATATGGTGTACGAATCCACCGGTGAATTCGTCAGCCTCTTCGACGGCCTGGGTAAAGTGAAGTCGGAAGCTGTGACGGCTGCGACCATCGTTATCCGTCCCAACCAGCAGGCAGAAGTTGACGGCAAGAAGCCTTACGAGGACGTCCGCGTCCGGCGTGCTTTGGCTCTGGCTTGCGACAACGCAACGATCCTGACCTTGGGCAATGCGGGTCTCGGCGTGCCCGCCGAAAACCACCATGTGTGCCCAATTCACCCTGAGTACGCCAAATTGCCACCCATCAAACGCGACATGGCGGCCGCCAAAGCGCTGATGGACGAAGCTGGCATGGGTGACTTCGAACACGAACTGCAGTCCATCGAAGGTGACTGGCGCAAAGACACCACGGACGTGGTGGCCGCGCAGTTGCGTGAAGCGGGCATCAAAGTAAAGCGCACAGTGCTTCCCGGCTCCACGTTCTGGAACGACTGGGCGAAATACCCGTTCTCTTCCACAAAATGGAACATGCGTCCGTTGGGCGTGCAGGTTCTGGCGCTGGCTTACAAGTCCGGTGTGGCGTGGAACGAGTCTGGCTTTGCAAACGCTGAATTCGACAAACTTGTCGATGAAGCCAGCGCAATCGCCGACGCGGACAAGCGTCGTGTTCTGATGGAGAAAATCCAGAAGATCATGCAAGACGAGGGTGTAACGATCCAGCCATACTGGCGTTCGCTGTATCGTCACACATCAGACAAGGTGATGAATGCTGAAATGCATCCTACCTTTGAGATGCACTTGGACAGCTACTGGCTCGCATAAACAGCAAGCCTTTAAGGGAGGCCGCGAAAACGGCCTCCCTTTTTTGTTGTTGATGACCTTGGGCAAAGCCCAGGCCTCACCCTTGCATCCAGCCAAAACACGTCATTCAATCTAGCAGCAAAGCAGCCCAACTGGTCTCCGCAGCGAAACACAACCTGCTGCACAGGCCCGCCGCAAATTAAAGTCGAAGATTAGCATTCGTCATCGTTCTTGATCTCTTTGAGCCCCGCACAGTGCGAGCGGCTTGGATCACCAAAAACGCTGACGCATTTTAATGGGAGACAGTCCGCACAAGAACCCGGCCAAGGGTCTGCGGACGAAATTGGGGACAGCATGTTTCTGTTTATCGCTCGACGGCTAGGGGTCATGGCACTTACAGTGCTGTGCCTCACATTCATCGTTTTTTTCCTGACCAACCTCGAACCGAACCTGCAAAGGCTGGCCAAAACACAGGCCAACAACCGCATGACGGATGAGCAGGTGGTCAATTGGCTCACCCAGCGCGGCTACACCCGCAATGTATTCATAAAATATGGTGAGTGGATGGGCGTCGTGCCCGGCTGGACCAACGTCATCAACGATGTCCCGGAGGGCCGCTGTAAGTCAGCAGGCGTTCCGCAGGAAGAATGGCCCACCTATTGCGGTGTTCTGCAGGGCGACTTGGGCGATTCCACTGTTTTCAAAGACACGGTCAACAACATCATCGCCGTTCGGCTCAGTCTAACCGGCTGGCTGATGCTGTTTGTGATGATCGTCATGGTGCCCATGGCTTTGACCATCGGTGTTCTGGCAGGGATGCGAGAGGGCAGCCGGACGGACCGGTCCTTATCGACGTTTTCCATCATCACCACCGCCACCCCGGAATATGTATCCGGTGTGATCTTTATCGTGGTGTTCTCGTCCAGTCTTGTGGGCCTGAAATGGTTCAAGGGCTCGGCAACCTCGGCGATGGACAACATCACGTTTGAAAACTTCACTCTGCCTGTGATGACCATGGCGCTTTATGGTGTCGGGTATATCGCCCGCATGACCAGAGCCTCAATGGCGGAGGTTATGACCGCGCAATACATTCGAACGGCGCGACTTAAAGGGGTAAATTTCAGCGGCGTGGTGATGAAACACGCCCTGCGCAATGCGCTGATCGCGCCCTTCACGGTCATCATGCTGCAGTTTCCGTGGCTTCTCACCGGCGTTGTGATCGTTGAGACCCTGTTTAACTACAAGGGTTTCGGATGGGCGCTCGTACAGGCTGCATTGGGCAACGACATTGAACTAATGCTCGGCTGTTCCATCATCGCGGTTATCGTGGTGCTGCTCACGCAGCTCATCTCGGACATCGGCTACGTGTTCCTCAACCCACGCATCAGTGTAAACTAAGGGGGAGCGGACACATGGAATCGCTTTCAGCATTCGCTATTTTCACCGGTATTTTGTACCAATTTCTGCCGGTCTGGATCGCACTCGCCATCATTCTCATCGGGTGCGGCATCTTCCGCTCCAAACTGGGCTTGGTGGGCAAACTCTACGACAACCCCATCGGAATTATTGGCTTCGCCATCGTCGTGTTCTGGATCCTCACAGCCCTAATGGCTGATCTGGTGGTCCCTTTTGACCCCTATGAACAAGTGCTGGGGATGAAGAACAAAGCACCGGGCTTCCCGGTGACCGGTCAGGAAGGCAAGTATTTCCTGTTGGGCGGCGATAATCTCGCCCGTGACGTGTTCAGCCGTATGGTAGCCGGCTCCCAAACCGTGCTCTCCATTGCGCCCGCAGCCACGCTGTTTGCCTTCATGGTTGGCATCACGCTTGGCCTGCCTGCAGGCTATTACATGGGCCGCATCGACACTGGTCTTTCGTTCCTGGCCAACATGGTCTTGGCCTTCCCTGTGATCCTGCTGTTCTTCCTGCTGGTCACAAAAGGCATCATCGAAGTCGGCATTCCAATGTACCTGGCCGCAGTCTTGTTTGCGTTCCCGATCATCTTCCTGCTGATCCTGTTTACGTCGAAGTTCAACACCAGGCCCAACGAAATGTATCTCTATGTTGGCCTGACTTTGGTGATCGGCCTGTGGGCTTACACGGGCCTTGCCTTCAATGCGGACCCGTTGGGCGTCTTCTCCATGGACCCCAACACGCTCAACATCTTCGTTGCTGTGGTCTTTGTGAACTCACCCACCGTGTTCAGGATCGTGCGCGGATTGGTGATCGATATCAAAACCCGCGACTACGTTGCAGCGGCACAGACCCGTGGTGAATCTCCGTGGTACATCATGCTTTGGGAAATTTTGCCCAACGTGCGCGGCCCGTTGATCGTCGATTTCTGCCTTCGCATTGGCTACACCACCATCCTTTTGGGCACTTTGGGCTTCTTCGGGCTCGGGGTTTCACCGGAAAGCCCGGACTGGGGCATGACGATCAACGAAGGGCGCAAGCTCCTATTGATCTATGCACACCCCGCTCTGCCACCCGCGATCGCGCTGATGTCGCTTGTGCTGGGATTGAACTTCCTGGCTGACGGCCTGCGTGAAGAATCCCTGAAAGACTGAGGACAAGAGATATGACCAATCAAAACGTCGAGCCAATTCTCGAGATTGAGAACCTCAACATCTCTTTCTTCGTGCGCGCAGGAGAAATCCCCGCCGTGATGGACTTTTCCTGCAAGATCATGCCCGGCGAGACCATGGGTCTCGTTGGAGAGTCCGGTTGCGGGAAGTCCACCGTTGCACTGGGCATCATGCGCGACATGGGCAACCGGGGTAAGATCACCAAAGGCACCATCAAATATCGCGGCCGCGACATGGGTGATATGAGCCAAGACGAGTTGCGCAACATTCGCGGCTCAAAGATTTCCATGATCTATCAGGAGCCTATGGCCAGCCTGAATCCGGCCATGAAGATCGGCCGTCAGCTGATGGAAGTGTTGGAAATCCACGAGAACGCCAGCAAGGAGGAAGCCTATAATCGCTCCCTGGATATGCTGACATCGGTCAAACTACCCGACCCGGCCCGTGTGATGGACGCCTACCCGCACCAGATTTCCGGCGGTCAACAACAGCGCATCGTGATTGCAATGGCCCTGCTGTCAAAACCTGACCTGCTGTTGCTCGATGAGCCCACCACCGCACTCGACGTGACTGTGGAAGCCGGCATTGTACAGCTGGTGAAAGAACTAGCGGCCACAACCGGCACATCCATGCTCTTCATCAGCCACAATCTGGGCCTGATCTTGGAGACCTGCGACCGCATCACAGTCATGTATTCCGGTGAAGCTGTGGAAACAGGCACGGTCAACGAAGTGTTTGACCAAATGCGCCATCCCTACACCAAGGGTCTGTTCAACTCGATCCCGCTTCCGGGCGCCGACAAAAACTCCCGCCCGCTGGTGGCCATTCCCGGTCAACTGCCGCTGCCGCACATGCGGCCACGCGGTTGCAACTTTGGGCCCCGTTGCGAAGAATATGTAGAGGAAATCTGCAACGCCGGACACATCTCCATGCAGCAGGTGGAAGGGCAGGAACTTCACAAATCACGCTGCCTGCGTATCAATGAGATTGACTGGGATGCAGAGCCGGAACGCCGGATTGTAGAAGACCCGGTGGCCCCGGGCGACGTGGTTCTCGACGTGCGCGACTTGCAAAAATACTACGATGTGGCGGCCAATAAGATCTTTGGCGGCGGCGACACGCGCACGGTAAAGGCCAACGAATCCATCACCTTCCAAGCCCGTGAAGCTGAAACGGTAGCCATTGTGGGCGAATCCGGTTGCGGCAAGTCCACATTGGCCAAAGTGTTGTTGGGGCTGGAAACGGCCACCGACGGGGACGTGGTGCTGGGTGCCGTCGATATCGGCAACACCGAAGTCAACGATCGAACGACCAAGACCGTGTCAGCGGTTCAGATGGTTTTCCAAAACCCGTTTGACACGCTCAACCCCAGCCATTCGGTGGGGGCGCAGATCATCCGAACACTTGAGAAATTCAAAATCGGCAATTCGAAATCCGATCGCAAAGAGCGAATGCTGGAACTTCTGGACTTGGTGAAATTGCCCCGGGCTTTCGCAGAACGCATGCCGAGGCAACTGTCGGGTGGTCAAAAGCAGCGCATCGGCGTGGCACGCGCCTTTGCAGGTCAGCCACAATTGGTGGTGGCAGACGAGCCGGTATCAGCCTTGGACGTGTCGGTTCAAGCGGCGGTGACCGAACTGCTGATGGAAATCCAGCGCGAAGCCAAAACAACAATGCTGTTTATCAGCCACGATCTGTCGGTCGTGCGGTACATCGCGGACCGCGTGGTTGTGATGTATCTTGGCCATATCGTGGAGCAGGGAACGACCAACGATATCTTCTCGCCGCCATATCACCCCTATACCGAGGCGCTTCTGTCAGCGATCCCAATTGCAGACACCAGCGTGGTGAAAAAACACATCGTTTTGGAAGGCGACATTCCCTCGGCCATGAACCCGCCGTCCGGTTGTCCGTTCCAGACCCGCTGCCCGCGCAAGGCGCAAGTCGATGGAGATTTGTGCGAACGCGAGGTGCCGCCCATGCGCGAACTGGCCTCCGGCCACTTTGTCAAATGCCACCTGGCCGCATCCATCCTGGACGCCATGGAACCTGTGATCGTGTTGGGCGACAAGCCCGAAAACGTTGCACCCAAAGTGCTTGCCAAAAAGACGGCCAAGAGCAGCGGCAAAGCATCGACATCGAAAGCTGGCAGCGGCGCAGTTGCGGCCTTGGCGGCGGTTGGCACGGCCGCTGTTGCGAAATCTGCAACGGCGAAGAAATCGAGTACCAAATCTGTCGCTTCCAAGGCCAAAACAACTAACGCAGCCGCCTTAAAACAAGCGAGTAAGGCACCGGCAGCAACAGCGACCGCCTCGGCCAAAGCAAAGACCGGCAAAGTCGGCAGCACAGTTAAACCTGTGACAGCCAAGGCAAGCACTTCGAAACCTGCGGCATCCCCTGCGGCATCCAAGGCGACGGCAAAAAAGGCACCAGCGGTCAAAAAAGACGCTGCCCCGCCTAGAATGCGCAAGCCTGCAAAGCCTGATGATCTCAAAATGATCTCCGGCGTGGGACCAAAAATCGAAGGCATCTTGCACGGATTGGGCGTCTACAAGTTTGAACAGGTCGCCAAATGGAAAAAAGCCGAACGCGATTGGGTCGATGATCACTTGAGGTTCAAGGGCCGCATCGAGCGGGAAGACTGGGTCAAGCAGGCCAAAGCCCTCGCGAAAGGCGGAGCGGAAGAGTACATCAAAGTATTTGGCAAAAAGCCGCGCTAAGCCGCCGGCCTCCCAAATGCAAATAAGCCTCACGGCGCGTTTGGGAGGACAGTTATGACATTTGCACCACAAGTGCGAGACAGCGATGTTGAGGCTCTGGAAGGCTGGTTGGCCAGTCCTCCAGATACCCAGTCCGTGGCGCAATTTGTCGCCGGCCCTGGTATACAGCGGCTAGCCCTTAGATTTGATTTGGCGCTGCTGCGCGACGCGTTGGACGAATGCTTGTCCCGGTCTTCTTTTCAGGGTTCCATGCAGGATCAGGGCTTTGCCGCCCTGCCTTTAACCCAGCGTCCCGGGCAAACGGAGTGGACTGAAAACGATCTCTCGGGCCGATACTGGATACGAGGGGACGACCGCTATGTCGAAGAACCGCGCGAAGATCTCGTACCGGAAGCGCAGTTCAACGAGTTCAACCCGGATTTTGCGGGAACCTATTTTGAGGAGGTCCATCGGGAGCTCAGCAAGCGCTTCCCGATCGGGCGCGTGCGGGTCCTGTCGAAAGGGCTCTACAACTGCAATTCGTGGCACCGCGACCCTGAGCCGCGACTACACATTCCCATAACCACCAATCCCGGCGCCTTGTTTGTGGTCAACCATCACGTCACCCACCTTCCGGCCGATGGTTCGGTCTATTTTACAGACACGCGCGGCTATCACACCGCGCTTAACGGCGGCGATCATCGCAGGGTGCACATCGTTGCCGCCCTTGCCTACGACCAGATCACAAAGTGAATTCCCACACCCAAAAGACCGTTGATTTCATCCACGGTCTTTCGTTTGACCATATCGAGGGTAAACGCGCCGCTTTGTCCATCCGGGCGCTGACGGACACTCTGGGTGTCGCGGTGGGTGGCAGTACGACGGACCTGTCTCGTATTATTCGAAGCCACGCTGTTGGACACTTCGCAGCAGGACCCGCAACCAAACCTGCGCACCTGTTTTGCGACGGGCGACCCGTCAGCGCAGCGGGCGCAGCACTGGCGAACGGCATGACCATTGATGCGCTCGACGCTCATGATGGGCTTAAACCCACCAAAGGACATGTCGGGTGTGGGGTGGTGGCGTCTCTTATGGCCTTGGCGGAGGCCAATGGCGTCACATCCGGCCATGATCTGCTGACCGCTCTTGTGGTGGGTTATGAGGTCGGCAGCCGTGCCGGGATTGCGCTGCACGCGACGGTGAGCGATTACCACACATCGGGCGCGTGGATTGCCTTGGGCGCCGCCGCAATGGGTGCACGCCTCATGGGTTTGGCGTCCGAACAGACTTTGGAGGCTTTGGGCATCGAGGAATATCATGGCCCCCGCAGCCAGATGATGCGCTGCATCGACCACCCCACCATGGTGAAAGACGGCTCCGGCTGGGGCGCTATGGCCGGCGTATCAGGCGCCTATCTGGCAAGGGACGGCTTCACCGGCGCGCCTGCGATTTCCCTCACCGAACCGGAAGTGAGGCCTATGTGGGACGACATCGGCAACCGCTGGTATATCGCGGAACAATATATCAAGCTCTATCCCGTCTGCCGCTGGGCCCAACCGGCAGTGGAAGCGGCACTGGCCTTGAAGCGCAAGCACGCCATCGTGGCGAGCAGTATCGCTCGAATAGACGTGACCACATTTGCAGAAGCCGCCCGGCTGACCGCCCGCCACCCCGCCACGACAGAAGAAGCGCAATACTCGCTGCCCTTCCCGCTGGCGGCAGCCCTCGTCTACGACACGGTTGGGGCAAAGGATGTAGCTCAGGAAGGCCTGACCGATCCCGTCACCCGTCCCCTCCGCGATCTGATCCACATGCGGACGGCAGAGCGGTACGATGCGGAGTTCCCGGCCCGCAGGTTTGCAGACGTTGCGATCACGCTGAAGGACGGCACGGTTTTGAAGTCAGCCCCGACCGAAGCCATCGGCGATCCGGAAGACGCGGTGGACAAAGCCACAATAGATGCGAAATTTCACAGTCTGGCAAAACCGGTCTTGGGAGCGGAACGCGCGGCAATACTGCACGCAGCAATAGAGGCGATAGAACACGATGGCGACTTTAGTCACTTGATCAGCGCACTATCAGAACCGGTCTAGGGCATCAGCATCATCGCACTCGCGGGTAGCTGCAACACCCTTGCCTTATGCGTCCAACAAAAGGGACTGCCCCTCGGTATCAAACAGATGCATTTTTGTAGGATCAGCTGAAAAGCTGACCGTATCGCCGCGCTTATGTTCAACACTGCCGGGCACTTTCACCACAACGGGCGGTTCGCCTTCTGCGATATCAGCATAGATATTGGTGACCTCACCAAGAGACTCCACCAACGAGACAGCGCCTGAAATCAGAGCAGACTTGCCTTTTGCAAGTGTCATATCCTCCGGACGAAAGCCCAGTTTGACGGACGCCCCCTTGAGCTCGACTGGGCTCTTGATTGGAACGGATACTTTCGAACCGTTGGCCAGTTGAACACCGGTCTTCAACCCCGTGCTGGTGACCGTGGCATCTACAATGTTCATAGCGGGGGAACCAATGAACTGAGCCACAAACAGATTGGCGGGACGCTCATAAAGCTCAATCGGCGCCCCCACCTGCTCAATACGCCCGGCAGAGAGGACAACAATCCGGTCCGCCAGCGTCATCGCTTCTACCTGATCATGGGTGACGTAGATCATTGTGGAGTTGGGCAGGCTTTCTTTCAGTTTAGCGATCTCGATCCGCGTCGCCACACGCAGAGCCGCGTCCAGATTGGAGAGTGGTTCGTCAAACAAAAATACTTTTGGATCACGGCAAATCGCTCGGCCAATCGCAACCCGCTGCCGTTGTCCGCCCGACAGCGCCTTCGGCAAGCGATCAAGATACTCACCCAATTGCAGAATATCAGCAGCCGCATTCACCCGCTCGTCGATCTCAGCCTTAGAGGCTTTTGCGATGCGCATACCAAACGCCATGTTGTCGAACACCGTCATATGCGGGTAGAGCGCGTAAGACTGGAACACCATCGCGATGCCCCGTTGCGATGGCGGGATGTCGTTGACCACCCGCCCATCAATATCCATCACACCGCCGCTGATTGTCTCAAGACCGGCAATCATCCGCAGCAAAGTGGACTTGCCGCAACCGGATGGCCCGACAAAAACGATGAATTCGCCCTCATCGATCTCAAGGTCCACGCCGTGGATGACCTGTGTATCACCATAGGCCTTTTTGATCTCTTTCAGCGTCAGCGCGGTCATGCGGACCTCCCACCCGTTTCAGAACCGTCCAGACGGGCAAAATAGCTGCCATAGGGTTCCAGCGTGAGTGCCCTGCCAGACACGCTTCCCCCCGCACCGGGTGACAAAAGCTCGCCCTGTATAGTGTCGGGAAGCGTAATTTCAGCAACGTAGTCGCTCATGTTGATGGCCACGAAGAGCGCACGATCACCATGTGTGCGCGTGAAAGAAACGATCTCTGAATGGGCAGCGCCGAAGGTGAGCGTGCCCTTGGACAATTCAGAGTATTTAGCGCGGAAAGCTAGGGCCTGCCGATAGTGGTTCAGCAGGGACTCCGGATCGCCCGTCTGCAAATCAGCCGCCAGATGAATGTGTTCCGGCGGCACGGGCAGCCACGGACTGCCCACGGAAAAACCGCTGTTCAATCCATTACTGGCCCACACCATGGGCGTTCGACAGCCGTCACGGCCCTTGAAGGTCGGCCAAAACTGCTTTCCATACGGGTCCTGCAAATCCTCGTAGGACAACAAACCTTCGGTCAACCCAAGCTCTTCCCCTTGGTACAGGCAAACCGAACCGCGCAAAGACAGAATGAGCGTAGCGGTCATTTTTAAGAAACCATCGCGGTCCACCACCTGATCGGCCCAGCGGGATGCGTGACGCACGACGTCGTGATTTGAAAACGCCCAGCAAGACCAACCGGTCGGCGCAGCCTCCTCGAAATCCTCCACAACACGGCGGACCTTGGAAGCATTGATGGGTTCGGGCGACAAAAAGTCGAACGCGTAGCACATGTGTACCATGTCATCGCCGCTCGTATATTCGGCGACGATCTCCAAACCGCGCTCGGCATCACCAACCTCACCCACGGCGGTGGCAGCAGGGTACTCATCCAGTAGCTCCCGAAAGCGCTTCAAAAAGGCGATGTTTTCAGGCTGGTTTTTGTCATACAGGTGCGACTGATAATTGTAGGGGTTCACCTTTGGCGCGATGGAATCGTTACGCTTGTCCTCCTCCAGGGCCGGATTGTCTTCCAGACCCTGGGAGTGAACGTAGAAATTGATCGTATCCAACCGGAAACCGTCCGTACCTCGATCCAGCCAAAACCGCACTGTGTCCAGTAATGCATCTTGAACGGCAGGACTGTGAAAGTTCAGATCCGGCTGGCTCGCCAGGAAATTGTGAAGGTAATACTGGCAACGGCTCGTGTCCCACTCCCAAGCGGACCCACCAAAAATCGAAAGCCAATTGTTGGGCGGGGACCCATCAGGTTTCGCGTCCGCCCAAACATACCAATCCGCCTTCGGATTATCACGGCTCGACCGGCTTTCGCGGAACCATGGATGTTGGTCTGACGAATGGGAGATCACTTGGTCGATCATGACTTTCAGGCCCAAGCGATGGGCTTCGGCGATCATCGCATCAAAATCAGCCAGGGAGCCGAACATGGGGTCGACATCGGTATAGTCCGACACGTCGTAACCAAAATCGGCCATGGGCGAAGTGAAGAACGGCGATATCCAGATCGCATCCACTCCAAGCGACGATATATGCTGCAACCGTTGCGTGATGCCCCGCAGATCGCCGATGCCGTCGCCATTGCTGTCCTGAAACGAGCGTGGGTAAATTTGATAAATGACGGCTCCGCGCCACCAGTCTGGATCAACATCGTGGCTGGTAACCACACCGGGTGCGGCCTCGTTTCTAAAGTCGTGCAATACGTTCATGCTTTTACTCTGTGCAGTTTTAACCGCCTCTAGCCACCCTTGACCGACCCGGCCAACAAACCGCGGACCAGATACCGTTGCAAGGCGAAGAAGACGAGGATGGGTACGATGATGGCCACAAAGGCCGAAGCGGTCAAAATTTCCCAATTGCCGCCACGCGACCCGAGCAATTCCCGAAGCCGCCCGGTCAAAACAAGCTGCTCTTCATTGTTGCCGAGGAACACGGTGGCGACCAAAAGGTCGTTCCACACCCAAAGGAACTGAAAGATCGCGAAAGACGCAAGGGCGGGAAACGATAGCGGAAGAATGATCTTGCGGAAAATCTGGAAATCCGTGGCACCGTCTACCCGGGCGCTCTCCAAAATCTCTTTCGGCAAACCAGCGATGTAATTGCGCAAAAGATAGATCGCGAGCGGAAGCCCAAACGCCGTATGCGCCAACCAGATTCCGATGAAACTCTTACCAATACCGACATTGGTATAGAGTTTGAGGATCGGTATGAGCGACATCTGCAGCGGCACAACCAGCAGCCCGACGACGACGGCCAGCAACAAGCCGCGACCGGGAAACTGCATCCAAGCCAACGCATAAGCCGCATAGGCCGCAATCAAAATCGGTATGATAGTCGCCGGAATGGTCACGGTGAGCGTGTTGATAAAGCTCTGCCCGATACCTTCCGAAAACAGAACCTTGTCATAGTTCTCAAAGGTGAATTTGGGCGGCTCCGATCCCGTCACAAACATTCTTTGCCCACGACCACCATCGCGCTGCTCATCATATTCCAGGCGGAAGTTTCCGTTGGCTTGGACACTGAGGCGGCCACCGCGGCGCAGTTCCGCAGTATTGCCGACCGCAAAAGCTTGCGGTGCACGCGACGAAATCCCAAAACGGTCAACAGAGCCCCCCTGCCCGTCAAAAACATTGCCGGTGAGAGCCCAAACGTCTCCGTCTTGTACGGCTTCCCCCGGAGAAGGCGCACGCACGATGATAGACCTCTGTGATGAAGAAAGCGCAGTCCACCAGCCGGTGAGCGACAATTGATCTTTGTCACGAAAGGACGACACCAAAATACCAAAGGTCGGAAGGGTCCAAGCCACCACCAAAAACACGACTGAGATGTTGACCGCCCATGTCAGGGCGGGGCGAGATCCCACACCAACCGACATGTCACAGACCCTCCATGTCTGGAACTCTACGCATCTTTTTGCGCCTCACGAATATTCCAAATCATGATCGGCACCACCATGAACATAATCACCAAAGCAACGGTGGACGCGCGGCCAAAATCCAAACCGCGAAACATCCAATCAAACATAAAATTGGCCAGAACCTGCGTGCCCCATTGACCGTTTGTCATCGCCAACACGATGTCGAAAACCTTCAAAACGAGGATGGTGATCGTAGTCCAAACAACGGCAATTGTGCCCCAGATTTGCGGCACCTTGATTTTGAAAAAAATCTGCAACGGGCTTGCCCCATCGATAATGGCGGCCTCCACCGTTTCTTCCGGAATACCCCGCAGCGCAGCCGACAGGATGACCATGGCAAAACCGGTTTGAATCCAGATCAAGATCACCATTAGGAAGAGGCTGTTCCATATCGGGAGTGTGATCCACGCCTGCGGGTCACCACCAAACCACGTGACTACCGCGTTCAGCAGACCGATCTGATCGGTGCCCGCAGCACGGTAATCGTAGATAAATTTCCAGATCACGCTGGCACCGATAAACGAGATCGCCATCGGCATGAAGATCAGGCTTTTGGCAATGTTGCCCCATGCAATCCGATCCGTCAGGGCAGCCGCAATAAGGCCAAACACCGTGGACGCGGCGGGCACAACAATCAGCCAAAGCACATTGTTAAACAGGCTTTCGCGAAAAGCGGGGTCGGAAAACAACCAGCTGTAATTGCTCAAGCCAACCCATGTTTCACCGGACGGACCGAACAGGGAAAGCCAAACTGTGTTGAAGACCGGATAGACCAAATAGGTGCCCAAAAGCACTATGGACGGCCCAAGAAACAGCCATGGTCGGATCTGGTTCGCCCGCAATATGTTGGATGCGGCCTGTGTCGAACGAGACGGGTAGATAGTATCTAAAAGCCTGTTCGTACCCCAGAAGTATCCAAAGCAAGCCGCCACCCCAAGCACCATCACCAAAACGGCTCGCAACAACTGGCTCTCACCCAAGAACCCTTGGATAGCGGTGTACACAAGGACCGCCAACAAGACGCTCGCGACGATACCACCAAGGGCGATCAGCAGCGTGAAGGCAGCCGTGGACAGCGCCCCCAAGACAACGGGAGAGCCTTGACTGGTGGGAATTCCATCATGGGTGGCGGACACGGCCTAACCTCCAACGCAAAGGCGATGGGATGCGGTGGGCCATGCCGCCGCATCCCTTCAACAGTCGAAGCGCGCTACTTGATCGCGTCCCATTCTTTTTGGATGCCGGCAGCCACTTCGGCAGCAGCCTTGCCACCTGCGTAGTCGACCATACCGGTCCAGAACGCGCCGGCACCAATCTTACCAGGCATCAGGTCAGACGCATCAAAGCGAAAAGTGGTGGCCGTGGTCAGAATCTCACCCTGCTTTTTGGTGGAGGCATCCGGGTAAGTGTCAAGATTGGCACCCGTGTGGGGTGTCAAAAACGCGCCCTGCGCCATCATGATTTCATGGGCAATTGGCGTCTGCAAAAAGTCCATAAACGCCGTGGCCGCGGGGGATGCTTTGGTGATCGCCATCAAAGTGCCTGCACCCAATACAGGCGTCCCGAGGTCCTTGTCTTCATAGGCTGGGAAGTAAAAGAAATCCGCATCCTCACCCAGTTTCGTGCCATCAGGGAAGAAAGCAGGAATGAACGATGCCTGACGGTGGAAATAGCACTTGGCCGGCGACGTGAACAAACCTTTTGGAGATTCGCGGAAATCGGTGGTGGCCACAGCCCCTGCACCGCCGTCGACATAAGCATCATTGCGCGCAAACGCACCGAACTCTTCAATCGCAGCCACGACTCGCGGGTCGTCGAACCGGATCTCGTTGCTCACCCACTGGTCATACACAGCAGGCGGCTGGATGCGCAGCATCATGTCTTCCACCCAGTCTGTCGCGGGCCAGCCGGTCGCGCCGCCTGATCCCAAACCGATGCACCACGGCGTACCGCCATCGGCAACGATCTTGTCTGTCAGCGCCTTCAGTTCGCCCATTGTCTTGGGAACTTCGTAGCCAGCGTCTTCCAGATTTTCAGGAACATACCAAACCAGGGACTTCACGTTCACATTGAAAAAGAAGCCGTAAAACTCGTCCGCACCAGAGGCATTCTTGTAGGTGCCCAAATCAACCCACGACGAACCGGCAGCAAACTTGTCAGTCACAAACTGCTTCATCTCTGCAGAAAGTGCGGTCAGTTGACCTTTAGAGGCAAGGTTGGCGGCCAAACCAGGTTGAGGGAACACAGCGATGTTGGCGGCGGAGCCGGCCTCGGCGTCGATCACGATTTGCTGTTCAAATGAGTCAGAGCCTGCATAGGTCGCGTTGGCACCGGTAGCGGCATTAAAATAGGCCAGCAAGGCGGTGAAATTGTCTTTCTCGGCTCCGGTCCAAGGGCCAAACACCGACAAGTCCTGCCCTTTCAGATCAGGCGCGGCAGCCTTGTAGGCGTCATAGGAAGCCCAGTTGAATTTAGCATCCTCACCCGGCGCAAACTTCAATTTGGAATGCCCATCCGCATGGGCAAGACCGGTCGTCAGAGCCAAAGCCAAAAGGCTGGCAATCACTGAATTTTTCATCGATTTCCTCCACAAGCCATGGCGCTGCGTAAAGGCACTGCAGCCCCAGTGCTGATAATTTTGTCCTCCAAGGAAACGGCCAACCGTTCCCCTCATTGCGCTTGTAGCTTGCCACTGACCATGCCAGAAGGCAAAATCCAAAGCGCTTTGAGAATGCCATACGACCCACCTTGCTCAGCAAAGTCAAGAAAGAATACGGAGAGTCTTGTGGGGGCTTTGACGAACGAAACACCTCGCCAAGGTCAACAGTTGAGTGACTTGGTTGCTTTGAAAAAGCTTGCATGCACACTGCGCGCAGCAAACACCGCAGAAGACGACGGATACGAGAGACACTTAAAAGCCAATGAATCTCAAGGAATTATCGACGCAGCTGGGGCTGTCGCAGACTACAGTGAGCAGGGCGCTTAACGGTTTCCCGGAGGTCAGTGAGAAGACGCGGGAGCGTGTTCTGGAGGCCGCACGAAGCGCAAACTATAGGCCAAGCCCCAGTGCGGCCCATCTCGCCACCGGCAAAACGAGGGTCATCGGGCACGTTATACCCACCACCCAACACCGCATGATCAATCCGCATTTTTCCGATTTTTTGGCCGGCGCAAGCGAAGGGTATGCGGCGGCTGGATATGACATGCTGTTGCGGGCCGCAGAACCCGAAGAAGAAGCCGCAGTCTATGAAGACTTTGTAAGCAGCAAGCGGGTGGGCGGCGTCGTGGTGCACGGGCCACGTCTCCAAGACTCTCGCATTGGCCTGTTGCGGTCCCTCGGTCTGCCCTTTCTCGTCCACGGCCGCACTGGAGCAGAAGACGGTTCCTACCCGTGGCTCGATGTGAACAACAAAGAAGCGTTTGAGATCGCAACCAACTACCTCATCAAACTCGGCCACACCCGCATCGCGCTGATCAACGGTTTAGAAGAGATGACCTTCGCCGCCCAACGCCGCGCGGGATACGACGCAGCGCTGCAAAACAGCGGCCTCACCTTGGACCCTGAACTGACGTTTAGCGCGGACATGGTGGAGCCTTACGGCTACGAGGCGACATCGGCTCTGCTAAACCAATCCAACCCACCCACGGCGATACTTTGCGCCAGTATCCTGTGCGCCATGGGCTGCGTGCGCGCATTGGCGGAAAACGGGATGCGGCCAGGAAAGGACATATCCGTCATGACATTCGATGATGTCCTGTCCTTCTTGCAACCATCGGGCAACCAAAGGTCCAGCCCCGCATTCACCTCCATGCGCTCCTCCATCCAAGACGCAGGACGCCGTTCAGCCGAGATCCTTATTGATGTCATTGAAGGCAAAAGTTCGGACCACACCGGCGTGTGCTGGGAAGCTGAATTGGTAGAGGGCCGCACCACATCTCCGCTGAGGGACTGAAGCAAATCATGACCTCTCCAAAACTCACCATCAAACGCAGTCAGTTTCCCGAAGGGTTTGTGTTCGGCACAGCAACCTCCGCATATCAGATTGAAGGCACGAGCCTGTACGGCGATGCCGGACTGTCCCACTGGGACACGTTCGCAGCGACCCCCGGCAACACAGCCAATTTTGAGAGCGGCTCGGAAGCCTGCGATCATTACACCCGCTGGGCAGAAGACTTGGACTTGGTGCGGGATGGCGGCTTCGACGCCTACCGCTTCTCCACATCCTGGGCACGCATCCAACCCAACGGACCGGGTTCGATCAACCAGACCGGCCTGGATTTTTACGAACGGCTGGTCGACGGCATGTTGGAGCGCGGCATTGATCCTTGGCTCACGCTCTACCATTGGGAGCTGCCGTCTTGGTTGGCAACACGCGGTGGCTGGCAGAACCGGGAAACGGCAGAACGGTTCGGCGACTTTGCCAACATTGTCACTCGTCGGTTTGGTGACCGGCTCGCCGCCACAGCAACTATTAACGAGCCCTGGTGCGTGGCATGGCTTTCGCATTTTTATGGCGCGCATGCGCCAGGTCTGCGGGATATCCGCGCCGCCGGACACGCCATGCATCACGTGCTGCTCGCCCACGCCAATGCCATGACCGCACTGCGGGCCAACAGGGTTGAAAACCTCGGGATCGTCCTGAATCTGGAAGTGGCGACGCCAGCCACGCACAGCGATGCCGACCGCAAAGCCGCTAAAACCTATGACGGGATTTACAACCGTTGGTTTTTGTCGGCCCTGTTCGGCCACGGCTACCCGGAGGACGTTCTTGACGGTCTGCGCAGTCACCTTCCCTACCGCTGGCAGTTCGACATGAACAAGATTGCACAAGACATGGATTGGCTGGGGCTCAACTACTACACCCGCAAACACATAGCCCACGACCCATCTGCGCCTTGGCCAGCCACGAAGGACGTCCCAAATGAAGGGGACGGAACAGCCATCGGCTGGGAGGTCTACCCGCAGGGCCTAAGCGATTTTTTGTATTGGGCCAGCGACACCTATTCCGGCGACCTGCCCATCTATGTGACCGAAAACGGGCTGGCCTCCAACGATACGATCACCAAAGAGGGCGTATCCGACCCCGACCGTCTGACCTTTTTGGAGGGGCATTTCGATGCCGTTAAAACTGCGATCAAACGCGGTGCTCCGGTCAAAGGCTATTTCGTTTGGTCCTTGCTGGACAATTTTGAATGGGCACTGGGCTATGACGCCCGGTTTGGAATCGTGCACGTGGATTACGAAACGATGAAGCGGACGCCCAAGTCCAGTTTCTATGCACTGCAAGACGCGTTAAAGACCTGATCGAACACCCAGATCCCGAAGAGACGCACGATGCCGACATTTGACCCAACCCAACGCAACGCCAACACAATCGCAGTGATCACCGGCGGTAGCCAAGGCCTTGGCCTGGCTGTTGCCCGCCAGTTAATGACGGAAGGGTGCACCAAGCTGGCGTTGGCGGCCAGGAGCAAAGACGTGGGGGAAGCCGCAGCGGCGGCATTGTGCGACGAAGGTGCGGATGTGATCTTCGTCAAAACCGACATGATCAAGCCGGACGACACAAAGGCCCTGATCGATGCGACCGTGGCACATTTTGGCGATGTGAACGCGTTGGTAAACTGCGCGGCCACAACCGAGCGGGGCACGTTGGAGGCGACAACGCCGGAAGTGTTTGACCGGATTTTTGCAGTCAACGTGCGTGGCTCGTTCTTTGCCATGCAGGCGTTTACCAACCACTGCCTCACGGTTGGCCATGGCGGTTCGGTGGTCAACATCCTGTCTACGGAACGCCATTGCGGAAAGCCGTTTCTAAGCCCCTATTCCGGCTCCAAAGCGGCCATGGCCACGATCACCAAGAACGCCGCCAACGCGTTCAAAGACAAGCGCATCCGTTTCAACGCTGTCGCCCCAGGCTGGATGGACACGCCGGCAGAGAGCAAAATTCAGCAGGAGTTTCACGGTGCACCGGACGACTGGTTGGAGAAAGCAGAGGCCGAACAGTCCTTCGGCCAATTGATCAAGCCGGAAGAATGCGCAGGCCTCATCGCCTATCTGGTCAGCCCGCAAGGCGGTGTCATGACCGGCGCCTGCATTGACCACGACCAACATGTCATCGGTGCAGTGCCGGAGATGAGTGCGTAACGAGCCGAGCACGAGAGAGCCGTACTCAACCCGCCATTGTTACAAGTGCAGTATCCACATCCCACCGTCATTGCAGGACGTGTCCCTGCAATCCACGCTCAGCCTCACAACCCGCATCACGGATTGCCGGAACGCGTTCGGACATGATGCCCGCTTGGTGACGCAAAGGTCTGCGTCCCCGTCATGTTACCCAATCGCTTCCAATTCTTGTTCCAAATCGGCGATCTCCGCACCGCCCGCCATGAGACGGCGAATGTCCGGTCCGTGAAGATCAGCCGCCCGGCCTTCGCCGATCACCTCTCCCAAGGACAGGAACACGAAACGATCTGCGATCAACTGCGCGTGGATCTCATTGTGCGTGATCAAGATGATCGCGATATTGCCGTAGCCACGCACTTTCTTGATCGTTTTGAGAACCTCCATCTGCTGCTTTTGACCCAGCGCGGATGTCGGTTCATCCAAGATGAGAACCTTGGCCCCAAAATAGATCGCTCGGGCGATGGCCAATGTCTGACGTTGTCCGCCTGACATAGTGCCAACGGCTTGGCTGGGATCAGAAATATCGATCCCGATCTTCACCATCTCGTCGTGGGCGATGGTGTCCATTTCATCCATCTTAAGCGCACCAAACAAATTGGTGCGCTCACGACCCATAAAGAAATTGCGGGTCACCGACATCAACTGGTTCAACGCCAAATCTTGATACACGGTGCCGATTCCGGCCGCCGTCGCATCACGGGGCGAGCGGAAATTCACCGGCTGTCCTTCGATGTAAATCTGCCCGCTATTAGGTGCATGCACACCCGCCAGCGTTTTAATCAGGGTGGATTTACCGGCACCGTTGTCCCCCAGAAGAGCCAGAACCTCTCCCGAATGAACCTCCAGGTTAACGCCGTTCAAGGCCGTGAAGGGGCCAAACCGCTTGACGACGTTTTCAACCCGAATGAGAGCTTCAGCCATGGTCAAATCCCTCCGGTGATGCGTTTGCGGATGCTTTCATTGGCAAACACCGCAGCCAACAAAATCGTACCCAGGAAGACCCGGAACCATGATCCGTCGATCCACGGAATAAAGAACACCGCATTGGCCACAAGGCCCACCGTGATCACCCCGAAGACCACACCGATGATGGAACCGAAACCGCCGGTCATCAGCGTACCGCCAACAACGGCAATGGCAATTGCGTAGAGTTCCTGCAGGTTACCTTTGGCTGCGTCCGACGTGTTGGTGTCGAACACCTGACAAGCTGCAAACATGGTGGCGCAGAAGGCCGTGTTCATGAACAGACCGATTTTCACCTTGTTAGTGGGAACACCGTTGGCACGAGCGGCTTCCTTGTTGTCGCCCGTCGCATAAATCCAGTTGCCCAATTTGGTGTGGGACAAAACGAAATACGCAACTGCGGCGATGACAAGCCACCAAAACACCCGGGCATCGAAACCATCGACCCACTGTTCGCCCCGACGGTTCAGATTGCCACCGAGATAAAACCAAAGATCGTAAAACCAGCCAAACACCTCACCTCCAAGCGCATCGGCAAACCAACTGGTCTCCTTAAAGTCCGGCAAGCCGGAAATCTGTGTTGAACCATTGTTGAAAAGGCGGAAGCAAACCTCGGTCAGACCGCGCAGAAGAAACAAGAACGCTAACGTCACGATAAACGAGGACAGTCCGGATCGAACCACGATCATTCCGATCAGCCAGCCAAACGACAGTGTCATCACCAGTGTGATGAAAAAGGCTGAAGCGGGCGTCGCCTCACCAAGGCCGAAGGGCAGTCCCCATTTCATCATCATGGCCATCGACATGCCGGCAAAGCCGATCATAGAGCCAATAGACAAATCAAACTCGCCCGCGATCATCAGCAGGGCAGCGCCAGTGGCGATGATCCCGAATTGAGCGATGATGGCAAAGTTGTTTTTCAGGCCAAGCGCATTGAAGGCCAGACCGTTTGACGCGACAGCCAAAAGCAGGATGACCACCACCATCACGATGAATGCCCCGGCCTCGGGACGTCTGAGCATTCTTAAAAAGAAGCCCTCTTGTTTGAGCCTGTCGCTCTCGGACCGTGAGACCTCTGCCTCCGTCATGATTTCCTCCCCGGAAGTTCCAAACCAACTGGTAAATTTTACAACAAAAAAAGCCGGGCGAGCCTCAAACAGCGCGCCCGGCTTAGATTCAAGACATGGTTTCCGCGCTTAGCGGTTTACGCCCGCCTGAGAAGCCACGCTGGAAGCGTTGGACTTGTCCACAAAACCAGGGCCGGACGGGATGTTGGAACCCGGCAGCATGCCCGCATTGGAGTTGTAGAGGTGCAGGACGATGACCGGCATATAACCTTGCAGACGTTGCTGTTGGTCAATCGTGTAAGCAACTTTGCCTTCGTCGATGAGCTTCATCACCTCAGGGGACAGATCGAAGCAAGACAGGTGCGTGCCATCGGCACCCACTTCCGCAATCGCTTCAGCAGCGGCGGCGCAGACGTGCGGGCCAGCAGCCATCACACCATCGATGGACTGATCAGCCTGAAGAGCAGCAGCCGTACGAGTCTTGATCTGCGCAACGTCGTTGGACACGTCGATCATGTTGAGGTCTTGGCCAAGGCCGTCAAAGTAACCCTGACAACGGTCCACCAGCGCGGTGTTGAACGCTTCTTGGTTCAAGCAGAGGCCTTTTTTCACGCCTTCCGCTTTTGCGCGGTTACCAGCAGACGTGCCGGCCAGTTTCTCGGGCTGACCAACGTGCATCAAAGCGCCCAGCTCTTTGGATGATTCCAAGCCGGAGTTGATGGTGACGACCGGAATACCAGCTTCAACAGCTTTCTTGATCGCCGGTCCAAGCGCCGCAGCGTCGGGCAGAGATACGATGATACCGTCTGGCTGAGTGGCCGTAGCGGCTTCGATCAACTTTGCCATGCCAGCCATATCGCCGGATGCATCAAAGTTATATTCGAGTTCAGCACCAACGGCTTTAGCAGCGTCACGGCCACCTTTTTCAACGACGGGCCAAAACGGATCGGTGCCCTGCGTGTGGGTGATCATCACATAGCGTTCGGCGAGAGCGGACGTGCTCATGGCCAGGACAGCCGCAGCCGCCATCAAAATCTTCTTCATAGGGTTTTCCTCCCAGAAAACGTTTTATCGCTTCCACAACACCCCTCCAGGTGCCGCGACCGAATGAGCCACAGGCCCCCCGGTGCGTGAAGCCTAGTGCACCCATCTGCGCTTTCCAAGGGGTGTATTTGGGAAAACACCCGCATTTTATAATCGGTTTAAAAACCGGCACAGCAGCCGCACGCCCACAAACAGGAACACAATGCGGGAAACAAACGTCCGCCCTTGGCACTCTTGGCACTCTTGGCAGCCACGGCAAGACAAGGCAGGTTTCAAAGATGCTCGATACGCCGACACATCTCATGCGCACCAAACCTCCTGACTTGACCACATCGACCAGGGTAGAACCGGGTCAAAACATCAACCAGCGGGCCCAGCGTGCGAAGGGTGAGGCACTCCTGTCTGCCAAACGTTCGGTCGGTCAATCGCGGATTGATCGTTTGCGCCAACAGGGTTGCTGCAAACTACGTCTTCCAGATCGCTCAACATCAAATGCACCGCTCGAAGCAGTGATGATCAATTCATCCGGCGGACTGACCGGAGGAGATCGTTTGGCGTGGCGCTTTGAAGCCGCAGACGAAACAGCCATCACCGTCACCACACAAGCCTGCGAACGAGCGTACCGGTCCAACGCTGGGACCGGCAAAGTTGCCGTAGACCTATCGCTGGGTGCGCACTCAAGTCTGAACTGGTTGCCGCAGGAAACAATCCTGTTTGACGGGTCGGCCCTCGAACGGACAGTGTCGGTCAATATGGCCGCATCCGCACGCCTCCTGCTGGTGGAACCAATTGTGTTGGGTCGGGAAGCCATGGGGGAATGTCTTACCCGGTGTCACTTTCGCGACCGCTGGACCATACGCCGCGAAGACAATCTCATTCACGCGGAGGCGTTGGCGCTATCGAAGAGCCCTCCACGGGATCAATCCGCAGTGCCGGTAGACCCACTGATGGGCGCTCAAACACTGGCAAGTCATCTGGCGATGGCCACCGTGCTCCTGGTGAGCCAAGATGCAGACCGTCACATAGAGCCACTACGCTCGATTTTAACCGGCAGCGAAAAAAGCGGAGATCTGCAAAACGGAGCCGCCAGCACGTGGAACGGCAAGCTTCTTGCACGACTGGTCGCGAACGATGCCTACAGCCTGCGGCGGACACTGATTCCCATCTTGGAATTGCTCAACGATGGTGCAAACATGCCCAAAGCTTGGTCACTTTGACCGGTGTTGCCATGACGAACAAGGCTCGAAGACGAACTGTGAAGGAAGACAAACGTGCAACTGACGCCGCGTGAAAAAGACAAACTGCTGGTCTCCATGGCTGCCAACGTCGCCCGCAAACGCTTGGAGCGGGGCGTGAAGCTAAACCACCCTGAAACCATCGCTCTGATCACAGATTTTGTGGTGGAAGGCGCCCGCGACGGCCGGTCCGTTGCAGACCTGATGGAGGCCGGAGCCCACGTCATCACGCGTGACCAGGTCATGGAGGGTATCGCCGAAATGATCCACGACATTCAGGTGGAAGCAACGTTTCCAGACGGCACCAAACTGGTGACCGTTCATGAGCCGGTGCGATAGGGAGTAATAGCATGATCCCCGGAGAAACGATCACCGCCGCAGGCACGATCACGCTGAATGAGGGTGCCGAGGCCATCACCCTCAAAGTCGCCAACACCGGCGACCGTCCCGTGCAAGTCGGCAGTCATTACCATTTCTTTGAAACCAACCCGGCACTGGATTTTGACCGTGACGCCGCCCGCGGCATGCGCCTCGACATTGCAGCGGGAACCGCAGTGCGCTTCGAGCCCGGCCAAGCGCGCGACGTAACGCTGGTGCCTGTGGGTGGCAAGCGCGAAATCTACGGCTTCAACCAAAAGGTGATGGGAAAGCTGTGACCCCACTGCCGAAAAAGCGCACTGTGTTCAGGCCATTTATGGCCGCGCTGATTTTTGCAGGCGCCCTGTTTCTTGCCACTATCAATATGCCAACCCATGCCCAAGACATGGATTGCACATCTCCCCAAACGCAGATGGCCATGAATGTGTGTTCCGGTCGCGATGCCGAAACAGCAGACGCCGTGCTGAACGATGTCTGGTCCAACCTCAGGGCAAAAACCCGCGCTTTTGATGCCGACGCCAACATACCAGAGGGCGAACGGATCAGCGATCAGTTGCTCGCCGCCCAACGCGCTTGGATTCAATACCGTGACGGCCAGTGCAATGCAGAAGGTGCGCAATATTACGGCGGCTCCATCCGCCCGCTGATCGTCAACACTTGCATCACGCGCATGACCGAAGCCCGTACGCAGGAACTGCGCACGATGCTCCAAGAGAACTAACAGAAAGCCCCCCGATGCCAGCCACACTTCCCCGTTCCGACTACGCAGCCATGTATGGCCCAACCACCGGCGATAAAGTGCGGCTGGCCGACACCGATCTCATCATCGAGGTGGAACGCGATCTCACCACCTATGGCGAAGAGGTCAAATTCGGCGGCGGCAAAGTGATCCGCGATGGAATGGGTCAATCTCAAGTCACCCGCGCCGACGGCGCCGTGGACACCGTCATCACCAACGCACTGATCGTCGATCACTCCGGGATTTATAAAGCCGATATCGGCTTGAAAGACGGGCGCATCGTCAAGATTGGCAAGGCTGGCAACCCGGACGCCCAACCGGGCGTGGACATCATCATCGGTCCCGGCACGGAGGCCATCGCTGGCGAGGGCAAAATCCTCACAGCAGGCGGGTTTGACAGCCACATCCATTTTATCTGCCCCCAGCAGATCGAAGAGGCCCTGCATTCAGGTGTCACCACCATGCTGGGCGGCGGCACTGGCCCGGCCCACGGCACGCTGGCCACCACCTGCACACCCGGCCCATGGCACATCGGGCGGATGATCCAGTCCTTTGACGCCTTCCCCATGAACATCGGTCTGTCCGGCAAGGGAAATGCATCTCTGCCCGGCGCGCTGCACGAGATGGTTTTGGGTGGAGCCTGCGCACTCAAACTGCATGAAGACTGGGGCACCACACCCGCAGCGATCGACACCTGCCTGTCGGTTGCCGATGAGCACGACGTTCAGGTGATGATCCACACCGACACGCTCAACGAATCCGGCTTTGTTGAAAACACCGTAGACGCCTTCAAAGGTCGCACCATTCACGCCTTCCACACCGAAGGTGCAGGCGGCGGCCACGCGCCGGACATCATCAAAATCTGCGGACTGGAAAATGTCCTGCCGTCTTCCACAAACCCAACGCGGCCCTACACGGTCAACACGTTGGAAGAGCATCTCGATATGCTGATGGTGTGCCATCACCTCGACAAATCAATTCCGGAAGACATCGCCTTTGCTGAAAGCCGCATCCGCAGGGAAACCATCGCCGCCGAAGACATCCTCCACGACATGGGGGCGTTCTCCATCATCGCATCGGATTCACAAGCCATGGGCCGTGTGGGCGAAGTGTTGATCCGCACCTGGCAAACCGCCGACAAGATGAAAAAGCAGCGCGGCCCTCTCAAGGAAGAGACCGGCGACAATGATAATTTCCGCGTGCGCCGCTACATCGCGAAAGTGACGATCAATCCCGCCATCGCCCACGGCATCGCCCATGAGATCGGCTCCATCGAAGAGGGGAAGCGGGCCGACCTGTGCTTGTGGGACCCGGCCTTTTTCGGCGTCAAACCAGCGATGGTGATCGTCGGTGGAACCATTGCCGCCGCACCCATGGGAGACCCCAACGCGTCCATTCCCACACCGCAGCCCGTTCACATGCGCCCCATGTTCGGCGCCTTTGGCAAGGCCATGACGAATTCATCCGTCACTTTCGTGTCTCAAGCCGCCATCGAAGACGGTCTGGCAGAAAAGCTGGGCGTGGAAAAAGCCTTGGCTGCTGTCAAAAACACGAGAGGGGGCATTTCCAAAAAAAGCCTCATCCATAACGACGCGACCCCCCATGTCGAGGTGAATCCAGAGACCTATGAAGTTCGCGCCAACGGGGAACTCCTCACTTGCGAACCAGCAGAAGTGTTGCCCATGGCGCAACGGTATTTTCTGTTTTGATGCGATTGTGATTGCAAAAGTGCGGGGAGCCGACATCTAAACCAAGGTTTGGAAATCGGGCGGACCGGTTCAGTGTCTGTAGGAAACACCCCACCACACTCGGCGCTGCACCATAAAATTATCAAAAAGAGGCCTCTTTCGATGCCATCGCGTCCCACTGCCGGGCTGAAACACCAAATCCCGTTCACAGTCTCAAAGAAGGCAGAGGCTTGCTTTGATAGTCTGGATCGTACCGAAGATATACGGCTATCGCCCAGCAACAACTGGCTGGCGATCGCAAACTTCTTGCTAGACTGCATCACACTTTTTTCGGTGCGAATTATACCAACCTCGACAAAGCACTCGTCCGGTTTTGAGCTGGTTGACTACTGGCAGATCGCGTCGCCCAGTTTCAATGAGGTTCACGGCCTCGACTTTCTGGATGACAATACTCTTGTGGTTGGAAACCGCCTTTCCGGAATTGATATCTTCAAGCTCCCAAGTAAGCCGCCAATGGGTCAAACGGTTCACGTTGAACCTTCAAAGACGATCAACAAGGCAGCTAAGGACATAGACATTCAAAATCCCGGCTCTGTCTGTTCGTTTTATCAGGCTGATGGAACACGACAGATTCTAGCCGCAAACAATTACGGCCATTTCATCTCCAGCCATCTGTTGTCGAACGTCGGTCCGTTCCGCAAAATTCGCAGCAGAGTTCTCATCGCGGGCGATCTTGGCATCCCGGATGGCGTAACAATTTCTGATGATCACAAGTACATCGCCATCTCAAACCACGTCACACACGAAGTTCTCGTTTACAAAAATACAGGGCACTACGGTGCTTATGACGAGCCATGCGCCCGTTTACAAAAAGTGATCTATCCTCACGGTTTGCGGTTTACGAGGGGTGGGAAGGAGTTGTTTGTTTCCAGTGCTGGAAGCCCCTTTCTGCACCTGTATCGCGCTAACGAAGGCAACTCCTGGTCTGGTCTATACAAACCGTCCAATACTTTTCAGGTGATCGATAATGATACATTCAAAGCCGGGGCGTCCAATGACCAAGAGGGGGGTGCCAAAGGACTAGAAATCACGGCTGACGGGTCTATCCTCTTGGTCACAAATGAACTCGCGCCGCTGCAAACCTTCGATCTTCCAGCCATATTGCAAGCGTAAAAACCAGCCTTGATTTTGGTCTTCCGCGATTGTGCTTTTGGTGTCGCGCCAGCATGATGAAATCATCGTCCATGGCCTGCGGAAAAAAGACCCATGATTTATCTCATTGCCACTTTGAAAATTAAACCGGGATCGCTGCCTGCGATCAAAGAGAAGGTCATGGATTGCATCCACGGCACCCGAAATGAACCGGGCTGTATCTCCTACGATTTGCACCACTCGGTCACCGACGAAAACACACTGGTTTTTGTGGAACGCTGGAAAGACCGCGCCGCCCTGGACAATCATTTTACCGAACCGCATTTTTTGGCATGGCGCGAAGCGGGTACGCCTTATTTTGAGAGCCGAACAATCGAAGTCATCACGCCCGAGACGGTGGACACGCTCTAGATTATGCTCACCGCTCATGAGGTTGTTCGCGCAAATACGGGCGACCAAACGATACCAGTCTTCGATACAATCACACTGCCCCATGATGAACGGCATTTGCGTCGCAAACGCCTCATTCTGGAGAGCGGCGAAGCCTTGATGGTTGACATGCCCAAGGCCGTGCATTTGGGCCATGGGGACTTGCTCTTGGTGACGCACGACAAAGCGGTTGAGGTTCGTGCTGCGACGGAGCCGCTGACCGAAATTCGCGCGCATGACCCCACACATCACGCGTCCCTGTGCTGGCACATCGGCAACCGGCACCTAAAAGCGCAGATTGAACCGGACCGAATTTTGATCCTGCGCGATCCCGTCATCCACACCATGCTGGAGGGGCTTGGCGCGCATCTACACATGGTGGACGAGCCGTTCCATCCGGTCCACGGCGCGTACCATGATCACGATCCGCAAAGCGGGATTAGCCACGGCCATGGCTGACACGCACATGCTCAAGCTGTTGTCGTGGTTGTCACCCGCCTTTCCCGTAGGCGGTTTTGCTTGGTCGGGCGGCCTAGAGGCGGCCTGCAAGTTGGAAGCCGTCCTAGATCAGGCCTCTTTGGAAACATGGATCGTCACCGGTCTGCAACACGGCTTCATGCGGCAGGACGCCATTTTGCAGGGCGTCGCATGGGACTTTGCCACCGAAAGCGCAGATCGACTGGCTGAAGTTAACGACACGGCTTTGGCACTCGCTGGCTGTCTTGAGCGATACGAAGAGACGGCATCGTTGGGCGCCGCCTTTGCACAGTCGGCAGCACCATGGCGTAACAGCAATGCAGCCTCTCTCCCCGACCCGCTGGCCTATCCTATAGCGGTCGGAGCAATTGCCCGCGAGAATGGCATTCCCAAAGACCAAGCCGTCACCGCTTATCTACACGCGGCGGTGAGCGCGCAAATCCAGGCCGCCCTGCGCCTCTTTCCGCTCGGTCAAGCGAAAGCGATGAGCCTGCAGAAAAGGTTGGAGGGCGCGATCTTAGCGACAGCCGCCTTTGCCGAGGGAGGCACGCTGGATGATCTTGGCAGCGCTGCGATCATGATGGATATTGCAGCCATGAAACACGAAACGCTGCAGTCCCGGATTTTCCGCTCATGACATTACAAACCGGTTCTCTCAACGGCCCCTTGCGGGTGGGAATTGGCGGACCGGTGGGGTCTGGAAAGACAACGCTCACAGCGCGCTTGTGCGAGGCTCTGCGGGACACGCTTTCCATCGCAGTCGTCACCAACGATATTTACACGCGCGAAGACGCCGAAGCCTTGGTGCGCATGCAGGCCCTGCCTTCAGACCGGGTGGTGGGAGTAGAGACCGGCGGTTGCCCGCACACCGCGATCCGCGAAGATGCGTCGATCAACCTGCAAGCCATTGCTGATTTAAACCGCAGACACCCGACACTCGACATGATTTTGATCGAGTCCGGCGGCGACAATCTCGCGGCCACGTTTTCGCCGGATCTCGCCGATCTTTCGATCTACGTTGTGTCAGTGGCACAAGGCGACGACATCCCCCGCAAGGGAGGTCCCGCAATCACAAAATCCGATCTGTTAATCGTCAACAAAACCGATCTGGCTCCCCATGTCGGCGCTGATCTGGAACGCATGAAAAGCGACGCCGCCACCGCTCGCGCCGGACGCCCCACACTGTTCACCGATCTACGGCGTGGAGAAGGGGTCGGAGAGATCACCCGCTTCTTAGCCCTTCACGGCGGGCTTGAATCGGCCGCGTAAGCGACTGGCGCTGAATTCTTTTGGCCCAACACATTGTGGTTTAGACCGTTTGATTGGAAAACACCGTTCGAGTTGAACCACCTGCGCGAGCCCGCCGCATGACCAAAATCCTCATCGCCGGTGTCGCCGTTTTAGACCTTGTCTTTCAGATGGAGCACTTTCCAGACCGGCCCGAAAAATACCGTGCAGATGACGCTACGATTGTCGGCGGGGGCAATGCGGCCAACGCGGCGGTGGCAATTGCACGCTTGGGAGAGCATGCCGCGCTGGCTGCGCGGCTGGGAGAGGATCCCGTAGCGGATCTCATCTTGGACGGCCTGAAACGAGAAACTGTCGACACCGATCTGGTTCGCCGTTTTCCCGGCAAGCGTTCCTCATTTTCGTCGATCTACATGGACGCACAGGGCGAACGTCAGATCATGAATTTTCGTGACAACGCCCTGTCCATGGATGCCGGGTGGCTGCGCGATGCCATGCCACAAGACTTGCAGGCCACACTGGCCGACACACGCTGGCCGGACGGGGCACTGGTGGCCATGCAAGCCGCAAGAGACCAAAATATACCCGGCATCATCGACGCGGAAGCTCCGGTGGCAGAAGCATCGGAAGCCCTCAAAATTGCCAGTCATATCGCCTTTTCTGAACAGGGCGCTGAAGACTTCACGGGTCTTTCCGACCCTGAGCAAGCAGCATTGGAAGCCGCGAAATCCTTGTCGGGACAGGTCATCGTCACGGCCGGCGAGCGGGGCGTGGTTCGCATTGTGGACGGGACAGCAGTTTGGCATCAGGCCCACGCGATCACCGTGGTCGACACGCTGGCCGCAGGAGATGTGTGGCATGCCGCTTTCGCGGTGGCGCTGGCAGACGGGATGGACGAAGGTGACGCCATCGACTTTGCCAGTACGGCAGCCGCCATAAAATGTGCCCGCCTCGGCGGACGCAATGGTGCGCCGACACGCGAGGAAGTGTTGAACTTCTCCGCTTGAGGGGAAGCCTTGGGAGGGGATTTCATGACCACATCAATTGAAGAGTTTGGCTTAACCGCTGACGGCGAGACGGTGGAGCGCATCACGCTGATCGGCGGCGGGCTCATGGCGAAGGTTATGACGTGGGGAGCCGTGCTGCAAGACCTGCGCTTGGAAGACCACAAAGCTCCGCTGGTATTGGGTTTCCCCAAGTTTGAGACTTATCCGGAGCACTCGCCTTATTTCGGGGCCATCGCGGGACGGGTGGCCAATCGCATTGCCCACGGGCGCTACAACGTGGGCGATAAAACTTTTCAACTGGATCAGAATATGCCCGGTGGCCACACGCTACACGGTGGAACAATGGGAGTGGGCAAGCGACTTTGGTCTATCGCCGACGTGGGATCACGTCATGTCACACTCACCCTGCACGACCCGGACGGCATGATGGGTTTTGGCGGTGCCTGTGACATGACCTGCGAGTACACGCTGAAAGACAACGGCACCTTGAGCGTGGCCCTAACCTCAAGGGTCGATCAGGCAGGACCCGTCAATCTCACACATCACTCTTACTTTGCTCTGGACGATACGGGAGACTGCCGCAACCTTCACATGCGCATCGCCGCCGATAAGATCACCGCCGTGGACGAGGACATGATCGTCACCGGCGAAACGCCCTCCGTCCATGGCACAGCCTTCGATTTTTCAGCAACACGGCTGGTATCAGCCGCCATGCCACCGGTTGGATTTTTCGACCACAATTTCTGTCTGCGGGATCAGCGCGGCAATCCGCAAGAATCTGCGCTGGCCTTCTCGCCCGCTTCAAAGGTGGAGATGCGTGTCTTCACCACGGAACCGGGCGTTCAATTCTATGCCGGGCACAAACTCAACACGCCTGCGGGCCTGACGGGCCAACCCTACAAAGCCCATGCGGGCTTTTGCATGGAGGCGCAAAACTGGCCCGATGCGGTCAACCACAAGCATTTTCCCGAAGCCATCGTGCAGCCGGACGATCCGCTGCGACAGGTGACAGAGTACCGGTTCAAAAAACGGTAACACCGCAACCGCTCCAGCCAGACTTATTTTTCGGTCAGTTTCAATTCAATACGCCGGTTGCGATTGCGCGCTTCCACACTGCCGGAAGGATCGAGCGGTTGAAATTCGCCAAATCCGGCAGCAACCAACCGGCGTGCGGGCACGCCTTGCGTGATAAGATATTTCACAACCGACGTCGCGCGGGCTGATGAAAGCTCCCAATTGTCCGCAAACCGGCCGGTCCCGGACAGCGGAATATTATCCGTGTGACCATCAACCCGCAGCACCCAGTCGATCTCGTCTGGAATTTCACCGCCCAGTTCAATCAGCGCCCGGGCGAGTTTGGTCATCTCTTCCAATCCAACCGGATTGAGCGTCGCACCACCGGAGGGAAACAACACTTCCGACTGAAAAACAAAGCGGTCACCCACAATGCGGATATCGTCGCGATTGCCCAAAATCTCACGCAACCGCCCGAAGAAGTCTGATCGAAACCGGTTTAGTTCCTGCACGCGTTGGGCAAGAGCCACATTCAAACGCTTGCCTAAGTCAGCAATCTTCGTAGCGCTTTCGCGGTCTTTCACTTCAGACGCATCCAGCGCATCTTCCAAGGCTGCGATCTGCCGTCGCAAGGCGGAGATTTGTTGGTTGAGCAGCGCCACTTGGCTCAAAGCCCTACGGCTAATTTTTTGCTCTTCGGACAATGTATCGGCCAGCTGATTGGCACGCTCCGAAGCGGCACCGGCAACACCGGAGCCGCTTTCCAACAGGGCCTGCAACCGGCTGCGTTCTGCCTGCGTGGATTCCAAACTGCTGCCCAGGTTCTTGATCTGGTCTTCCAAGTCCTGCTTCGACGACTGTTCCAACGCCAAAAGAGCGGTCAGTTCATTGATCTGGTTGTTCAACCGGTTGAGGGCCGTGTCCTTACCGGAGATTTCCTGACTGAGCAGAAATTGTGCCAGCACAAACACGGACAACAAAAACATAATCGCCAGAAGCAACGTGGACAAAGCGTCCACGAAACCCGGCCAATAATCGACCCGATCAGAACCTCTGCGTCGTGATCGCGACAGTGCCATGATCAGCCATCCGTATCCGGCTGACCCGGTTTTTTGACAGGCGGTTCTGTAGCCGCACGCACATTGGGCGTGGGACGCGGCGCAGGCAGTGCACGGTTGAGCTGTTCCAGCAACTGTTTGATGTCCGCCTGATTGCGGTTTTGCGTTTCCACCCAATCGCGGATCAACTGCTGCTCGTTGCGCATATGCTTGACCAGACCCTGAATACCTTCTGCCAAGCTGGCCATCGCAGCGGTCGTGCGCGCGCCGCCCCCACCCTCACGCGCCTGCGCCGCCAGACGTTCCATCGCCTCGGTGACATCAGCGCCACCGGCGGCAGCAGCGGCAAAGTTCTGCGTCACGTCAGTCTGCGACGTCAGCCAATTTTCCAGTTCCAGATAAAACCGATTTTGCGCTTGGCCGGACTGAAGATCGAGAAAGCCCAGGACCAACGAACCTGCAAGACCAAATAGAGAAGACGAAAATGCGGTGCCCATGCCGTCCAGCGGCGCTTGCAAGCCGGATTTCAAGGCATCAAGCACATCATTGGCATCACCGGACCGTGGGTCGAGCGAGCCAATCGTGTCGCCGATGGACCCGATGGTGGAGAGCAGACCCCAGAAGGTGCCGAGCAGACCCAAAAACACGAGGAGGCTGATGAGATAGCGCGAAATTTCCCGCCTCTCATCCAACCGATTGCCGATGGAATCCAAAATGGACTGGGTAGAACTGGTGGACAGCGCGAAATCTTCGGGACGGTCCGCACGGTCACCCAAAAGCACAGCCATGGGAGCCAGTAAAACCGGTCCACGCTTTCGTTGCGATGCTTCCCCCCGACGAAACGAATTGACCCAATTCACCTCCGGCATCAGGCGGATCACTTGAAGAAAAGCCAGCAGGATGCCGACGATTAGGACGCCCAAGATCAGGCCGTTGAGACCTGGATTGGTCAAAAACGCGTCTAATATTTGCCGGTACAGAATGAGACCAAGAAACGAGACGATGGCGATGAAAATGACCATCGAAAACAGATAGACACGCGGCGATGAAAGCCGGTGTGGGTCAAACTCTCGGGCCAAGTCTCTCTCCCGCCGCAAATCGCACAATACCCAACCTATGCCAAATGTAGCGGGTTAAGAAAACCTAATTAGGGCAGACGCTCCATTTGCAGATTACGGAAGCCATGCACACGGCAAGCGGCGATAATCCAAAGTGCAAAAGAGCATCATGCCTTTTTGGTCATCGCCTCAGGCAAGGGCTTGTTCAGCAAGTCGCGCAAACGCCCATGGACGAACTCGTTGCCGGCCACGATACGGCCGGTATGGTACATGCTCGCGTCTGCGTCCGGCTCGCTGGCAAAGCCTCCGGCTTCACGAACCATCAACAGCCCGGCAGCAATGTCCCACGGCTGCAAACCGTCTTCCCAATAACCGTCAAAGCGACCGGCGGCGAGATAGGCCAGATTCAAGGCGGCAGACCCTGTCGCCCGCACGCCGGCCACGCGGCTCATGATGTCCCGCTGCCGGTAAAGGGCGACGCCGTGCGCGCCTTTGTTGAGCGCGGGTATGCCGGTGGCGATTACGCATTCATCAAACGCACTGCGTCGTGCGACGCGCATGCGGCGGTCATTGACGAAAGCACCACGGCCTTTTTCAGCCGTAAACAACTCTTCGGTGATCGGGTTGTAAATGACACCGGCCACCAATTGACCATGGCTTTCAAGCGCCACAGACACCGCAAAAAACGGATTGGAGTGCAAAAAGTTTGTCGTGCCATCCAGCGGATCAATGATCCAACGGTGGTCGGATTGCCGGTCGATCAATCCGGCCTCTTCCATCAAAAACGAGTATCCCGGGCGGGCCTTTTCCAACGCGCCGCGCAAGGTTTTTTCCGCCTTGATATCAGCTTGGCTGACGAAGTCCCCCGGCCCTTTAAGGGACACTTGAAGGTTTTCAACCTCGTTAAAATCCCGCGTCAGCGAACGACCGGCCTTGGAGACCGCCTCGACCATGACATTGAGCAGTGCCGAACGGGCCATGAAACTTCCTGACTGATTGGGGAGTGTGGTAAACGTTGACTGCGCGCTTAAGCGCTTTCCGCCCGCCGCACATATGTGATCTCTGTCGTATCCACGATGATGCGCTCCCCGGCCTCGATGAAAGGCGGCACCATAACCCGAACACCGTTTTCCATAACGGCAGGTTTGTAGGATGACGATACGGTCTGACCCTTCACAACCGGGTCAGCCTCTGTGATTTCTAGCGCAACAGTGTCCGGCAGCTTGATGCCGATGGGCCGTTCTTCATAAATTTCCACGGTCACTTTCATGCCGTCTTGCAGGAAAGCGGCGCGGTCACCGACAAACTCAGACTGCAATTCGAGCTGCTCATAAGATTCCATATCCATGAAGACCAGCATCTCGCCTTCGGCATAGAGGTACTGAAAGTCTTTTTGTTCCAAACGGACTTTTTCTACGGTCTCAGACGCACGAAACCGCTCATTCAGCTTGGATCCGTTGAGCAGGTTTTTCAGCTCCACCTGATTAAAGGCGCCACCTTTACCCGGCTTCACTGCGTTGGTTTTCACCGCAACCCAAAGGCTGTCTTGGTGCTCAATCACATTGCCCGGTTTGATTTCATTGCCGTTGATTTTCATGGGCCCCAAATCCTGTGGTCATACCTGTGGCGGTCCAAACCGCCCGTTGCGCACCCTTGAACACACTTTTGCGGGCCGTTCAAGAATTGGGCCACGAAGGGAGGGACAACACTGTGGGAGTGCCGACCGTCAGCCTCGCCGGTTGAGACGCTTGCTCAGCTGGTTCGCCGCCTCCAGCGCGCGGCGCTGATCAATTTCCTCCATGGAGGAGAACAGCAATTCCATCTTGCTGTCGTTGAAGCCTGCACGGCGCGAAATAATGTGCCACGCGCTCGCGCGGATCACATCGCGGCCTGCGCCAACGCCGTTGGCCAACATATGGGCCAGCCTGTTTTGAGCGATGGCGTTACCCGCCAACGCGGCGCGGGAGAACCAACGGAACGCGGCACCCTCGTCTTTTCCACCGCCCTTACCGGTGGCCAGCCAGATGCCCAACTCCACCTGTGCCGTATCAAAGCCACCTTCGGCAGCCCGCTGCATCCATTTTCGTGCTTCTTCAAAGTCGTTATACGGCACGCCCTGCGCCTGGGCGTGCATAGTGGCGAGAGCGTATTGCGCATCAGAAATTCCGGCATCGGCGGCAAAGCGATAATAGGGCAATGCGGCTTTAAAGCCTCCATAGGTGGGGCGGCTGGCAGTCAAAATCTGCGCATAGTTGAAATTGGCCTGCGGATGGTTTTGCTTGGCCGCCGCCAGCATGAAGCGTGTGCCGGTCTCCTTGTCGAGGGGAACCACCTTCCCCCGCAGCAGTATATTGGCATACGCAAATTGCGCTTCGCGATTGCCCGCCTCCGCTGCAAACCGATACCAATCAACCGCCTTTTTTTGATCTCGGCCGATGCCAAATCCATTCCAATAGAGTTCGGCGATCAGTGTTTGTGCCGCTGGATCGCCAGTCTCCGCGCGTGGCAGCGCCAGCTTGAACGCCGTGAGGTAAAATCCGCGCTGAAAAGCGCCGTAGGCCAAATCAGCGCCCGGATCCTCAGATTGATCGCTGGACAGACCATTTGATGTGCCCTCGTCAGCATCAGGCACACCGTCCATGGTCATGTCCGAACCGATTTCAGCGCCATTGTTGCTGCTGGATGTTTTGGTCTTTTGATCGTCCGCCTTCGAAGGCGCTGCGGTCAAAGGCGTGTCCAAAGCTGGACCGTCCATCGGTTTGTCAAAACTTCCCATGCGTTCGGACAGTGTAGCTGCATCGCCGGAAGCCGATGGAGAGGTCTGCGCGCTTGCGGAATTCAATCCAACGACAAAGCCAAAAAACACGACGGAGCCAACGGCCAAGGCACGCGCAACTGCAGCACAACATGTCGGGCAATGAACCGAAGGCATTAACTCAGTCGGGAGATTCAAATACTGGGGCATGGTCGTCCAACAATTGATTGGCGGTGCGCAGACGGTCACACATTTGGTCGAGCGTCGCAGCATCCTCTTCCGATCCGAAAATGGCGGTTTCAAGCCCGACAAATTCCACGCCGGATTGTGCAACGGCCACGACGCTTTCGACAGCGTTGCCACCCAAGACAATGCAAGGAATTTCCACCATGGCGGACCACCACTGGCCCAATTCGAGGTTTTTAGGGTGCGGTTCAGCCCGCTTGTCCGTTCCCTGCTTGCCAAACATGACGTAGTCTGGCTCGCCTTCGCCCAATAAGAGGGCATTGTGGCGGGTTTTCACATTGGTCACACCCACCATCATGCGCGCACCATGTTGCGCTTTGATTTCCTGCAACACAGGAGCTTCCGCACCGATCTGCAGGCCATCGGCACCGACGCGCCCGGCGGTGCGCGAGTCTCCATCCACAATCACCGCGATCCCTCGTGCCTGCAACATCGCGGTGACGGGTTCCAGCAGGCTTTGTACTGCAGCTTGTTCCATATCTTGGGCATGGAACACCACGCTGGCGATGTCCCCGGCTTCCGCCAATTGCTTAAAAACGGTCAGCCCTTGGCCCTGCCAATCCATAAGACGTTGGCAGGAGCAAAAAAGAACAATGCGACAGGCATTGCGGACGGATGGATGCGAACGGGTCATGCACGCCGTCTAGCGGCTTTTGCGCCACTTCAAAACCAAGATTTTGTGCACCGCCGTGGCATCGAAGCCATCTGTATTGACATGCTAAGACGCCAAGCAAACCGGCTCAAAAACCACGGCTCGGGTGCTTAAAGCGTCTAGACGCTTTCTGGGATTGTCGATCTAAGTCGGTTGATTTCGTCTTTCAGTTCCAGTTTTCGACGTTTGACGTCCGAGAGATGCAAATCGGAAACCGAAGGCGCTTGCGTGAGCGAATTCAGTTCTTGCTCCAGCTCCTCGTGCTTGTTTTGCAGTGTTTCGATGCGCGATTGAATTGTCATAGACACTCCTCTCTTTCATGCTGGCCGGCACCGTATCAAAAAAAGGGCGGTGCACAGCACTTGGACGGACATCAGCATGTGTCCGCAGCGCAAAAGTGTGTCACACGCTCGATCACCTGTCGAGCAGCCGGGAAAAAGCCAGTTTGAAGGATTGAAACACAGGTTCAGGCGCACAACCGAGCTAGCAGACGCATCCATCTGGGAAGAGGTAAAAAGACTTTATGGAAAGGCCTTGGCCCGTCTCGGGTCGGTGTCTACAAGGATGCACACGAGAGGGGTCATGACAACTGGCGGTGGGGTTAAGCCCGCCAAGATCCTCTCAAAATCAACGACACGGTTAAGTGAGACCCGATGGAAGAGCAGGATCAGGCGCAAATCCGCATGCAGGCGGCCCGGCTCAAGTTGGAGCATGACGACATGCACGCGGCCATTGACGCCATGATGGCCCAGCGCTGCGACGCTCTTCAAATCCAACGCATGAAGAAAAAGAAATTGGAACTGAAAGACCGGCTCGAAAAACTGAACTCGCGTATCATCCCAGACATCATCGCCTGATTCCTTTTGACACTTTAACCGGAGGCGTTTCATGACCGATGTCGCCATCATCATGGGCAGTCAGTCTGACTGGGACACCATGAAAAACGCTCAAACCGTGCTGCAAGACCTGGGCGTGACGCACAGTGTGAAGATCATCTCCGCCCATCGCACGCCGGACCGCATGGTGAAATTTGCCAAAGGCGCACGTGATGCCGGTCACAAAGTCATCATCGCAGGCGCTGGTGGCGCTGCGCACCTGCCCGGTATGGTGGCTGCATTGACACCGCTTCCGGTGTTTGGCGTCCCTGTGAAATCCAAAGCCCTGTCCGGACAAGACAGTCTGCTTTCTATTGTTCAAATGCCTGCGGGCATACCGGTGGGCACACTGGCCATCGGCGAAGCCGGAGCCACCAATGCCGCCCTGCTGGCAAGCGCCGTGCTCGCGCTCTCCGACAAAGATTTGGCCAAAAGGCTGGATGCCTGGCGGGCTGCAAAAACCGACGCGGTCGCAGCCGCGCCGTCAGACTGAACTTGGCAACCGAATGACTGAAACCCTAGCGCTACCTGCAATCACTGAACCATTGCCGCAGAACGCTACGATTGGCATTTTGGGAGGCGGTCAGCTTGCGCGCATGCTGGGCAGTGCGGCGGCGAGACTCGGCTATCGCACCATTGCTCTCGACCCTGACCCGC
>JBCBYZ010000030.1:0-27910 GCA_039815595.1 Pseudomonadota bacterium
CGGCGCATTTGAGGGCTTTGAGGTTTTACTCACACATGAGAATGAAGAGGGTGCTGCCAACGCCTTGCGTGTGAATGATGCAGTGTTTGTCGGCGCGCAGTTCCCCAAGACGGTCGCGATGCTCAGTGATGCGGGATATGCCGTTGTGCCTCTACCGACGGCACAAATTGCGAAGATTGATGCAGGGCTTTCCTGCATGTCCCTGCGTTGGTAACAGGTTGCAGTTACAGCCGCTTTGCACGGTGGCATGCGTTTTGCGCAGGTCTGCCGCTCTTTGACAAACGGTCCATGCTAACCTAAATCGCCGTTTCGGGTGGGAGACCCGGCCGTCCGCTGGCGTTTAGCCTTGGTGAATTCTTCTGCAGGCTGTCCCAAGACTACCAAGGGCACGCTGCGATTTTTGTTTCTTTAAGTGCGATCCTTTTCGCGCCCGAAGATGGCAATGCGGACCTCATCTTTTGTCGGGTTTGACGAAAGGAAATGGCATGACCACTTCAATTGACACTATGAAACAACAGGCGCGCCGTTTGCGCACCAGCATGGCCGCGCGCGGTGTTCCTCTCACACTGGCTCAGGCTTTGGAAACGGTGGCTCACACGCTGGGCCATCGCGACTGGAACACGGCCAGCGCTTTGGCGAGCCAAGCCGAGGCTTCAAACGCCAGCCAGACTTGGTGCGTCGGGCAGACGGTGAAAGGTGAATACCTTGGCCAATCGTTTCGGGGAACGGTTGTCGGCATCGCGCAACTGCCACGGGGTCGCGAGCGTATAACACTGCGCTTTGATACTCCGCTGGATGTGGTGGAATTCGACAGCTTCTCGTCGTTTCGACAGCGGGTGACCGCAGTGATTGGGCGTGACGGCGTGTCGCCCAAGAAGCGCAGTGACGGTACCCCGCATTTGCGTTTGGTTGCTTAGGCGGCCCAGCACCAAAAAGGAGGCGGGATCAAGCATGCCTTGGTCTCGCTTCACCCTTCCCAAGACATCACAAATGTGGCTTACGTCACCGCCATCGCTTTGGGTTGGGAGGTTAGCCCATGGGAATTCTTCTTTCGGTGTTTTTGCCACTCTCGTTGGCTTTCATCATGCTTTCGTTGGGTCTGGGACTCACTCTTGATGATTTTGCGCGGGTATTGCGTCAGCCGCGCGGCTTCATTGCGGGAGCGCTTGCGCAGGTGATCTTGCTACCCATCACGGCCTATCTGTTGCTGATGGCGTTTCCGGTTACGGGAGCATTGGCCCTCGGTGTGATGATCCTGGCTTTTTCGCCCGGCGGGGTAACCTCCAACATTTTGACAAAACTGGCAGGCGGCTCCGTTGCTCTTTCGGTCTCTTTAACTGCGGTAGTCAGTCTACTGTGCGTCATCACCGTACCATTTTTGACCGATTGGGCGTCAACAAGCTTCATGGGTAGCGCAGCGCCGGATATCGATATCACGTCTCTGTCGCTCGCCGTGTTTGCCATCACCACTGTGCCGGTCGCCCTGGGTGTTCTGGCCCGGCATTTCGCGTCCGGCTTTGTTCAACGGATTGAACCCGTCACCTCCACCATTGCCACGGTTCTGTTCGTTGTAATCGTGGTGGGGGCGTTGGCCAGCAATTGGCGTTTGTTCGTGGACAACCTTGCAATGCTGGGCCCGTTGCTCATTGTGCTCAACGTGGTTTTGCTGGTGATCGGCTTTGCCGTCGCTTCATTGCTGGGGCTGGACCGGCGCGAGCGGGTGGCCGTGGCCATCGAGACGGGCGTTCAAAACGCCACTTTGGGCATTACGGTTGGCAGTCTGATCGTCGAGGCTGCAAGCGGCCTGCCGCCATTTTCATTGCCAAGCGGTGTCTACGGCATCACCATGTACGCGGTGACGTTGCCATTTGTATTTTGGGCCCGTCGTTACGTGAAAACCTGATGGGCGGTTTTTAGCGTCCGCCTTTTTTGGGCTCCAACATCCTGTCCATGATGTAGCCACCGCCTTTGGTGATCGAGTGCTTTGTTATGCCCGCGAAATGCAAAACAACCAGCGGTACAAACAGGTGGCCGAATATAGAATGCGCGGCGTCCATCACGTCATAGACGCTTTGATTTGGGCTCATGGGCGAGGGGATTTCAAACAGACTGCCCATGTCCACAGGCTGGCCCAGGCTCCAAGGCAGGAGGTATCCGGTCAACACAACGCCGACGATGGATACCAAAATGCCCCATCGCACCACCTCGGACAGCAGATTGAGCATGGGATGTTGGTCGGGTTTTGGCGGACTGCCAAAGGCCATACGGCGGACAACGCGCCACAGCAGGAAAACACCGGCCAGCGCGCCAAAGGAAACGTGAATCCATTCCGCATCGCCGCCAGGTTCAAATTCGTGACTGAAAAACAGCACGGTCACCAGTGTTGCGCCCATCCAGTGCCAAAAAATCGACCAGCCGGAATATCCGGCTTTCGAAGGATCCAACGATGCGTCGGATGAGGGGTCATGCTTGTTGGCCGCTGCGCTCATGTTTGTCCGCTTTTTGCTTCGATTATGCCGAAGTTTAGGCCGGATCAGCGAAACCTCCAATTTAAAATGAAACAAACCCGGCCGACATAGACCTCTTTTGAGGTTTAGGCGGTCCTGATCGCGAAAGTGCGTTTTGGCACAGGTGGTGCGGTCTTCAGCTCAGATTTTTGGTTAATGAACGGTTTCTGAACGGCCGGTTCAGCCGGGTGTCAGGCCGAGAGGGTCACAATGGGGCCATCAGATCGGGTGCTTCGCATCCACGTTTCGCCCGGTCTTCCGCTATCCCGCGGAACTTGCACCAGAAGGACTGAACCCATGCCCCGCACCAAATTCACAGTCATGAAGCCTGAGCCCGCATCACAAGATGACAACCGTCCAACCGGCCCTGTCCAGCCATACTGGTAGGTCCCATCAATTGTCTTGGTGACTCACTTCACACAGCATTAAAGCAAGAATGCCGTTTCATATCTGCCCCATCTGCGCCAAGCTGATGGCAGGGAGCCATCCACAAAACCGCAAGGAGATTTGCGATGACAAGGATGACGGCAAAGGACTTCGATCAAGGTCTGTTGGACCTTTATGACTTTTACGCTCACGGAAAGATCACAAAGCGCGAGTTTTTGGACCGCGCGGGCCGCTATGCGGTGGGCGGTGTTACGGCGCTTGCGTTGTTTGATATGATGAAGCCCGACTATGCGCTGGCTGAGCAGGTGAAATTCACCGATCCAGATATTTTTCCAGAATACACAACTTACCCTTCCCCCAATGGCCATGGAGAAGTGCGCGGCTATCTCGTCAAACCAGCGAAGGATGGCGTCGCGCTGGAGGGAAAATTGCCTGCTGTTTTGGTGATCCACGAAAACCGCGGCCTCAACCCCTATATTGAAGACGTAGCGCGGCGCGTGGCCAAGGCCGGTTTCATGGCGCTTGCGCCAGACGGTTTGACCTCTGTGGGCGGTTATCCCGGCAATGATGCAGAAGGTCGTGTTTTACAGCGCAGCGTGGACCGCACCAAACTGATGAACGATTTCTTTGCCGGATATGAGCATTTGGCCGGGCGCGATGATTCCACGGGCAAGGTGGGTTGTGTTGGCTTTTGCTATGGCGGGGGCGTGTGCAATGCGCTGGCGGTGGCCTACCCGGAACTCAACGCGTCCGTACCGTATTATGGTCGGCAGGCTGCCGTGGAAGACGTGCCAAAAATTCAAGCTCCGCTCATGTTGCACTATGGCGAGTTGGATGCGCGGATCAATGTCGGGTGGCCGCCTTATGAAGAGGCTTTGAAGGCCAACAACAAAAACTACCAGGCCTTTATCTATGAGGGGGCTAATCACGGTTTCCACAACGACTCGACGCCGCGTTACGATGAGGCAGACGCGGAACTGTCATGGAGCCGCACGATCTCGCACTTTGAGACCTATCTCAGATAAACGTTCTTTAGATCAGTGGAACACTTTACAGCGCCGCGAGAAGACCTCGCGGCGTTTTGCGTTTTTGGGTTGGTCATCGATTTCACGGAGGTTCCAAACCCTGAATGCCAAGTGAACACGCTCTTCAGGTTCGGCTCATTGCGCGTTTGCCAATGTGTGTTTGTCGAGGGCCGGGGCCACACTGGTTTCCCGATCTACCGCCCCTCTGATCGGAAAGCAGACCGGTTCTCGACAACTCACAAATTCTGATTCTGAGGAGATCGATCATGACACTTGCAACAACTGAACTCACCACCCGGCCAACCCCATCCGTTCCTAACCCTGTCAATGCACTCAACAGTGTTTTGCGTCTCGCCTTCATGTCCCTTCTTGCCCTGTTTGTTGTTGTGGTAGCGCCGATCACTTCCGGGCACAGCCAAGCGGAGGCTGGACTGCTCAAAAAGGTGAAAACCGGCGCGAAATTTGCTGGTAAGGGCTTCAAGAAAATGGAGCGCGCCGGTCGCAAAATGTCCCGGAAAAAAGGCATTGTCGGCAAGATCGGCAAAGGCATGCGCAAGGTTGGTCGCGGCGGTCGCAAGGCCAGCGGTGGCGTTCGCAAAGGCATTTCAAAAGGCCAGCGGGCTGTCGGTCGCCAGTTGGGAAAATCCAAAGTCGGCCGGGGCGTCATGAAAGCCAATAAGGGTTATAAAAAACTGCGCCGCAACGGACTGAACAAAGCGTTCAAGCGCTGCAACGCCCAGTGGTGTGAAGATGCAAAAGATGGCATCGACGCTGTCGTGCCGGGCTAAGCCGCTCTTTTCTCTGCTGACTAAAACTCACCCGCCAGCACCTCGCTGGCGGGTGTTTTTGTGTTCACTCAAGCGGTGGCGCGAAAACGGGGACTGGGCTTTCGAAGCCTTTCAAGCTTCGCTCCGCAATCAGAGGAGCGGGGTTCTCCAAGCGCTCGTTGACGGATGAACTGATGAGGACCGTGTGTTCAAGATTGTCGCAAAGCCCTTCGATGCGGGCTGCCAAGTTGATTGCGCCCCCGAGCACCGTGAAATCGAGGCGCGCAGCGGACCCCACATTGCCGTATAAAACCTCACCAAAATGAATGCCGATCCCGAACTCCAGATCGGATGCCAACTGGTTTGCGACTTTCGCTGCCATGGCTTTCTTAACCGCGCCTTGCGCGGCACGCACAGCGCTTTGACAGGCGTGCACGTCAGTAATGGTCTTACTCACAGGAAAAACCGCCAGGACCCCGTCGCCAATGAACTTGAGAATCTCGCCGCCATGTTCTTCCACCGCCTCGACGATAACATCGAAATAAGCATTGGCCAGATTGATCATGTCATGCGGGGGTAGGCGCTGGCTCAGGCCCGTCCAATCACGTATGTCGCTTATAAAAATCGCGGCGTCGAGCGTTTCGACATCCCCCCGGATGATGTTGCCGCCCAAAACCAATTGCCCGGTGCGATGGCCCAAATAGGCTTCGGCAATTGCGTCTGCGATCTCGCGCTCTTTATAGACCTCGACGATTGGGGTCAGAACATCCGTGATCCAGCGGAAGTGGCGCAAGTCCCGCTCCACAAAGCCGCCGGTGAGGTCGGTGGTGAAGACGACGCTGGCCGTTTTTTCATCACTAAACAGCAGTGGTAGGCCATAGTAATCTGTGCCGCCCTCCGCCTTGATCTCATGCAGCACGAGGTGATCACTATCGGTGAGGTCTTCCTCCAAATTGCGCCGGAATGGAGCACGGGTCTTGTTGATTACAAGCAAGGGACTGCCCGTGTAGGACGGGCGTTTTTCAAGACCGTGAGGAGCGGTTATCTTTTCGATCTCGGCCCGGTCTCTTTGCCAAATCGCGGACTTTGCAGTGATCAGCGGATGCAACGTTCTGATCGACAGTCGCAGACGCCAAACGGGTGCACCCTCGGCTTCAAAAACAGCACCGAGTTCGGTGGTAAGCGTTTCCAAATCGTCACAGAACCGGCCGTCTGCAAGCAACCAGTTGATAATGGGACGGGACGACCATTTGTGACCGCTCTCATTTTGCTTCAACAATTGTGTTCAACACCTGCTCTTGGTCATTCAACCGGTTGTTTGCCAAACACACTTTTTGCGAGCGAACGGACGGCCTTTTTTCGGCTTGCTTGAAGTTGCTGGCGATATAAACCCCTCGACCCCCGTTTGAGACTTGTCAGAATTTTGCGTGCCTCCCCATCTTTGTTTTCATCCAACAGACGACGTGCGCGCCGACGCAAGTTCATTACTTGGGTAAAGGCTGATCTTTCCGTTTTTGGCTTCGCCGGTTTTGACGGTGTTGCAAAGCTCACTTTGGAAAGCGATGCAAAACTGGATCGCAGCGCTGCTTCCAACTGGACCGGGTCGAAGATTGCGCTTTTGCCATTTGCTCTTAGCAGTTTCGTAATCCATTGGTTGGCTTCCTTTGCGGAAACCTCATTCAGTCTGCGATCGTTGGTGATGAGGAACTGAATCAATCTGTCGTCCTGCTCGTCTACGGTTGTGAGCAGATGGTTGAACAGTTTGCGAATGCTGACTTCTCGTATGTTCCTGCTTATTACAGGATTCTGGATCGTGATTGATTGCTCGTGGCGTCGATAATACGCCACCGGCATGGGCAGGACCTCACCCTGCAAAGATCTGTCCGCCAGCATCTGGTTCAGCACCCATCCGAGGTCTTCGCCGATGAAATGATCGTCATCAAAGGGAATTGTGACCATGGATTTTCGAAAGGCATAACCGGGAAAGCGGCCCGGTGTGCCAAACAGGAGCCTGGTGCGCATGTCCCTGTGTGCCGGGTCGTATGGCCGCCCGCCAGTTTCGCAGATATTGCCATCACCAAATGTGACAAAAGACACGATTGCCTTGTCAGGATTTTCCAAGAAATAGTTTGCGGTCATTGTCAGGCGGCTTGGAATGCTGATGTCATCCACATCGGCAATCGCAAAGATCTCGCCTCGGGCCTGTTTTATAGCTTCATTTAGTGAATTGGTTCGACCGGTGTGGGCGCACGCAAACAGTTGCAGTTTTCCATTTAAATCACCGTGCGCATTGAACGCTGCAACCGTCTCGTCCTGTGACCCGTCATCAACAACGATGATCTCGAAATTCTCATAGGTCTGCTGGTGCCACCCCTGAACGAAGTCCGCCACGAACTCCTGGGCGTTATACGCCGTGGTGAGCACGGATATGAAGGGTTGGCGCGACGGCTCCAAAGGAGTGGCCAGATGGGCAAGTGCCTCTGCACATGGCAGGTGCGGATGATGTGCTAAAGCTTCATGAGTTTGGTAGGTGGTTGGCGTCATCTCCTGCACGCAGGCTCGCATCATGGCGTAGCCCTGTTCTTTTTTTACTTTGTCTTGCTCACCGTCCACATAGTCGTGAAGAAGCACTGCGGGCGGCTCGTATTGAAAGCCTGAGGGGCCAAAAAAGCGCCACATCCTGGCGCAGAGTTCCACACCCTCATGCCCTGCTAGAACCGGTTCAAAGCCGTTAAACGCCTTAAAGGACGACGTCACAAAGCATGAAACACCTTCTGCATTGCACAGCGAAAAGCTGCGTTGCAGCCCCAGGTCGTAGGTTGAGAGGATAGAGTGGGGGTTTTGTGTTATCGGTAGAACCCGCCCCCGTACGCTCACCGCATCCGTTTCCCGCGCGCAAGACAACAGCGCTTCGATACATCCGTCCTCGGGAATGCCATCATCGTCAATGAAGATGACCCAGTGGCCGCGGGCATGGTCTGCTCCGATGTTGCGACCCATGCCACAGCCAACAGTTACCGGTGTTGTGATGATAGTGCCGTCAGCAAAGCGGGCTTGGCCCAGTTCAGCGAGCTTTTCATTGCCGTTGGCAACCAAAATGATCTCGTCAGCATCTGTGATCTCTTGTGACAAGGCATCCAGACAAAGGCGGACATTGTCATTGTGACGGTGGCTCAGCACCACAACTGAACAGCGTATTAAGCCTTCCGACAGTGGCGCGCCGAAGCGTTCGACGCTGCAATGCGGCGCGACCAAGTCTTGGATTTCTCGGTAGGCGTCTCGGGCGGACAAGTAGTCAGCCGCGTCGAACAGCGATCTCGCCTCTTTAAAACGGCGATTGAAATCGTCTTTTAGGTTTTGAGTTGTTGCCATCAATCACTGCGCTTCGACAAAGGAATCCAAGACCCGTTTTTGGCCAGCCTTATCAAACTGGACCGTTAGCTTGTTACCGTCGATGTTGATGACGTCGCCATAGCCAAATTTGAGATGGAATACCCGTGCGCCCAACGCGAAAGTGCTTTCGTCTGCGCCAATGACGGACTTGGCAACAAGTTCTCCCTCAATCGTGCGCGGGCCACCGGAATAAGTGGTTTTGTAGCCGGAGCGATTGCCCCAATTGGCGTCCGTCTCTTCTGTTTTGTTGGCCTGTGCCCGCCGCCAGCCGGGGGAGGTGTAGCCCGAGCGGTCAAATGGGCCGGACGTATCGAAACGGCTGCTGCCATAACCACCGGCACCACCCATATTGCCAACGCCGTAGCCGCCATAGGTCGCTTGGGCTTCACGCACCTCCACATGGGCGGGTGGTAACTCGTCGATGAACCGCGACGGGATCGACGCCTGCCATTGGCCATGGATACGGCGGTTCGACACAAACCAGACGAAGGCTCGTTTTTTGGCACGGGTAATGCCAACGTAGGCCAGACGGCGTTCTTCTTCGAGGCCGGACCGTCCGCCTTCGTCCAAGCTGCGCTGATGCGGAAACAAGCCTTCTTCCCAGCCGGGCAGGAACACAGTGTCGAATTCCAAGCCTTTGGCGGAATGGAGGGTCATGAGGTTGACCGCGTCTAAATCGGGATTGTTATCCGTGTCCATCACCAATGACACGTGTTCCAAGAACCCGCGCAGGCTTTCAAACTCCTCCATGGAGCGGATGAGTTCTTTGAGGTTTTCCAACCGGCCCGGCGCTTCCGCGCTGCGGTCGTTTTGCCAAAACTCCGTGTAGCCAGACTCATCCAAAATCCGTTCGGCCAGATCGGTGTGTTTTTCGCTTTCCAACGCCTCGGTCCAGCGGGCGAAGTTGGCGGCGAGTGTTTTGAGAGTGCTGCGTTGTTTGGGTTTGAGCTCTTCTGTTTCCACCATTTCGCGCACGGCGGCCAGCATGGGCATGCGGCGTGCGCGGGCGTGGTCCCGGATCAGGCGGATCGTGGCATCGCCCAAACCCCGCTTGGGCGTGTTGACGATGCGCTCGAACGCCAGATCGTCTGCCGACTGGCACACGACGCGGAAATACGCCATCGCATCGCGGATCTCCATGCGCTCGTAAAAACGAGGGCCACCGACAACGCGGTAGTTAAGGCCCAGCGAGACGAACCGGTCTTCAAACTCCCGCATTTGGAAGGAGGCCCGAACTAGAATGGCGATCTGGTTAAGGCTGTGTCCTTTGGTTTGCAGGCTTTCGATTTCCTCGCCTATGGCGCGGGCTTCTTCTTCGCTGTCCCAACCGGCGGCGACAGTCACCTTGTCTTCGGTATCGGCATCGGGGTCGGCTGCATCGTTAAACAGGGTCTTGCCCAACCGGTCTTCGTTGTGGGCGATCAGGTGCGAGGCGGCCTTGAGGATGTGGGTGGTCGAGCGGTAATTGCGCTCAAGACGAATGACTTTGGCGTCTTTGAAATCCTTGTCGAAGCGCAGGATGTTATCGACCTCCGCCCCGCGCCAGCCGTAAATCGACTGGTCGTCATCGCCCACGCAGCAGATATTCGTCTGAGTGGCTTGAGCAGAACTGAGGGTATCGACACCGGCTTCCCCTCGCCTCCCTTGCAGCGGAGATGTGTGCGGCGCAGACACAGGGGGAGTGGTCACACCGCTTTCAGGATCGGCTACAGGAGCGAAATCGCGCCCCCCCTCTGTCACCTGCGGTGACATCTCCCCCACGGGAGGGGAGAGGGTAGAGGCTGAACCGACGTTGTCCCTTTTCGGCATGGCCAGCAGGCGCAGCCACAGGTATTGGGCGACGTTGGTGTCCTGATACTCGTCGACCAAGATATACTTAAACCGGGCTTGGTAGTCGGCGAGTACGTCCGGTTGTTCGCGAAACAGGCGGATCGATTCCACCAGTAGATCGCCAAAGTCGCAGGCGTTCAGCACTTTGAGGCGTTCTTGATATTGGCGGTAGAGTTCGCGGCCTTTGCCGTTGCCAAAGGAACGCGCCTCGCCCTCCGAGACAGCCTCCGGGCCAAGAGCTTTGTTTTTCCATCTGTCGATCAGGCTGGCCAGTTGGCGGGCGGGCCAGCGTTTATCGTCTATGCCTTCCGCTTGGATGAGTTGCTTGAGCAGACGGATTTGGTCGTCCGTGTCCAGAATGGTGAAATTGGACTTCAGTCCAACCAGTTCCGCATGGCGGCGCAACAGTTTTACACCGATAGAGTGAAACGTGCCGAGCCACGGCATGCCTTCAACGGCATCGCCCACCATATCGCCGATACGGTTCTTCATTTCGCGGGCGGCTTTGTTTGTGAAGGTCACCGCTAAAATCTGGCTTGGCCAAGCAAGCCTCGTCGCTAAAATGTGGGCAATGCGGGTGGTCAGAACGCGGGTTTTGCCGGTGCCCGCGCCCGCCAAAACCAAGAGCGGACCTTCGGTTGTGAGCACCGCGTCCCGCTGTTCCGGGTTTAAGCCCTCTAGATACGACTGCGCATCGACAGCGGGGGCCGTCTGCGCACGGGCGCCTAAAGCCCGCGCGGCGATGGACCCGCCAGTTGACGGTGGGTAATCGTCAGCGGGAAAAGGGGCGTGATTCTGATCGTCCATGTTCATGTTATGGACTTAGGGACTTTTGATGCCAAAGGCGAGGGGCTGATCCGTCGCGCTGCTCATTGATGACCGGTCGCGTGGCTTAGGGTTGCCCCATTAGAGCGTCGGCTGCCGCTTCGTAGATCTTCGGAAAGAAATGGCCAGATCCAACCGTTTCCGGCGAAACTTCTATATCCACCTTGAGCGGACCGCCACGCTTTCCCTTCACACGGCTGCGGCGGTAGCAGGTTGTTGGAACAGCCACCAGAATGCCGGTTTTTGGCAAGGTGCGCAGGCCCGGTGCCGCGAAACAGCTTGTCTCCGTATCGCCGCCATTTTGGTAACCGACCACGGTTGCATTGGCTTGTTGCTGCAAGATCAGGGCCATGATCGTAGCCGCTGACCGTGTATCGGGGCTGACCAAAACCATGATTTTTCCGCGATAGCTGGGATTGCCAAATGCGACCGCGCGACTGCGCAGTGTGTACAATCCGCCTTTGCGGCGGGCCCTGCGAAATTGGCGTATGGATTCGATCTCGAGGTCCCGACGACTCCTGTCCGCATACTGAAGACGGCTAAGCTGAGCGCGCGAAATGGAACGGCGATGGTAGGACTGGGCCGTGCGGTGCGAGCGGCGCAAAAAGTAAGAGAGGATACGACTTGCCTCGTTGACGGAGCCACCGGGCAGGCGCGACAGGTCGAGGATCACGTTGTCGGGTGCACGGTCGATCAACAGGCGCAGAACCCGGTCCGTCACTTGCTGCTGCAGTTTTGTGGACGTCAGGGTTTCGACGACGACCACTGCCGTTTTTCCGTCCTCGCTGTAGCGCGTCCAAACCGGAAGATTTCTTTTCCTTTGGGTGAGGATCCGCATGCCAAGCTTTTTGGCGACGGTATTGTAGTGGGTATTAAATTCGTTTCGATGGTTCCGAAGCAAGGTGTTGATGGTGATGCCAACCTCCGCCAATGCATCCGTAGGCTGGGCGTCCGTCTGTTCGATAGAGGCGGTGTAGTCCGGCTTTTGTTCCACCTTTTCTTTTTTCTGAGGGGTTTCGAGACTTTGCAGCGCGGTGCTGAGCAGCAATTGTGTCGTGATGTTGAGCTTGGTTGTGTGCAGCGGCTTGTCCTGCAAACAGCCATCATGCACCTCGATGCTTTTGATCAGGGCATGGAGTTGTTTGGGGGTTCGTCCGCGGTAGGTGTCCAAGACCTTCTTTTTGGGCAGGTCGAGTGTGTTCCTCAGCACGTCTAGGAAAATGCGTTCAGGAGACACGACCAATGGCACTGGATGCTCCACTTTTTCGCGCGTGCGTGCCCCCGGTCGTCCGTGTTTTTTCATCATTGAGTGATCGATACGGATTGATGTGTGCTCGTCGCACACCGCAGCCATCATCTGTTGCGCTTTGACGGCGGCGTTCCAAAAATCCATTGGCCCTTTCACGGACGCCACCACAGCGTTGAAACGGGTGTTTAGCTTTTTCCGGGTGGTATGGGCATAGAGGTTTGGATGGTACGCCCGCAGCAACGTTCGAAGCAGTTTGAGATCAGTGCGGACGTCCTGAGCGGAGAACGTGGTGGCATGGGCCGAACCTGTGGCCGGTGAGAGCAGGGCAGATGTCATGATCATGGCTGCGACCACCAAAACGAAAACACGTATTTCATGGATCAGAGCAAGCATCATCTGGGGCCTTCCACTTCCTAGATTGAAAGTGGACATGGCTGTATTTGCAGTGTCAAGCCGATAGCCTTTGTGGCGTCAACTCGACGCTGTTTTCCGACTTACGTTAGTCAGCTCGTCAAAAAGATGCTGCTACTTTTGAACGTCGGCCAACACCGCGCTGGCCGCTTCCACCGCGCCGTGGCCATGGTCAGCACCCAGGGTTTTGAAAGCGCAGTCAATCGTACCAAGCACGCCCAGTGTCATGGGCGGATGTTGATGGCCCATGTGGCCGATGCGGAACCGGCTTTCGGCATCCTCAAACCCAAGTCCAATGCCAAGCACCAGTCCGGCTTCATGTTCGCACCATGAGCGCATTTTTGCAGCCAGCCCGGGTGCTGTTTTAAGCGCGGACACGGCGGTGGATCGTTTAGTCCGGTCCTCGATATTGTGGACGATCGTGTCCTCGCCCCAAGCGTCTACAGCCGCCCATATCGCATTTGCGATCCGCGTGTGGCGGGCCCATGCGGTTTCCAAACCTTCCTCATGGACCACCATGTCGAGCGCCTCGCGCAATCCATAAAGGTGATGCGTCGGGGCGGTGCCTGCAAAATACTGGTAGTAGATTTCCGGCGCTTTGCGCGGCGTCCAATTCCAATACATCGAAGGTGATGCCGTTTCGCGCGCCTGATCGGCTTTGTCGTTGAACCACACAAAGCCCATGCCGGGCGGTGTCATCAGACCCTTTTGGCTGGCGGCCACCATGACGTCGACACCCCAAGCGTCCATCAAGAACACGTCGCAGCCAAGGCAAGCGATGCAATCGACCATGAGCAATGCGTCGTGTCCTGCCGCGTCCAAGGCTTTGCGCATGCCGGGTATGTCGTTTTTAACTGATGTGGATGTATCGGTCTGCACGGTCAAAACGGCTTTGATCTTGCCTTCGGTGTCGGCGCGGAGCGTGTCTTCGAGTTGGTTCAAGTCAACGTCGCTGTGATTGCCGAAATCGAGCCTTTGGGTTTCGATGCCCATGCTGCGGGCAAGCTCGCCCCAGCCTTGGCCAAACCGTCCTGTCTCCAAGACCAATACGGTTTCGCCGGGATTGATTGTGTTGGCGAGGGCCGCCTCCCAAGTGCCGTGGCCGTTGCAGATATACATGGCGACGTTGTGCTTGGTTTGCGCCACCGTTTTAAGGTCTGGTACCAAGCCGTGGGTGAGGTCGTGTAACTCGCCCTCGTAAATGTTGGGCGACGCGCGATGCATGGCGCGCAACACCCGTTCGGGCATGACAGAAGGGCCGGGGATGGCAAGCAAGGACGGTTGAGAGGCGTTCATGGGGAGGACTTCTTTTGGATAAAATGCGGGCAGATGCGCTGACAGCGCTCCGGTACCTTTAAAATGCAAGCTTGCTTGAGAGCGCGGCAAAAGCAAGCCAGCACAAACCTTCTAATGTACCGGTAGAGCGGAGAAAAGTGCGGGCGCCTGGGTTCATCAAAGTGCCGCGGAGTTGGCCTGAGATTGGATCGGTAAAGCTGCAGCAGCTTATCAAGATTGAATGAACCGCCTTCAGCGTCATTGGCAGGGTCTGGTTCATCGTTTATCAAAGGTCATCATAGTTTTTGGGAGGAAACCAATATGAGAATCGTGAAAAAGATCGCCGCTATGGCTTTGGCCGCATCGGTGGGGGCGATGCTCGCATCCACCGCGTCCTTTGCACAGGAAGTGACGCTGCGTCTGCATCAGCTGCTGCCGCTTCGGGCCACGATACCGGCAAAGGCCATCCAGCCCTGGATTGAAAAAGTGCAAAAGGAAAGCGGTGGCCGAATTGCCATCCAACACTTTCCTTCCATGCAGTTGGGCGGTCGTCCGCCGGCGCTCTACGGCCAAGCTGCCGACGGTGTGGTCGATATAGTCTGGACTGTTCTTGGCTATACTCCCGGTCGTTTTCCCAAGACGGAAGCGTTTGAACTGCCGTTCATGACCGGGGATGCAACGGCGGCTTCAAAGGCGTTCCATGAATACGTGGCTGCCAACGCGATGGACGAGTTTCGTGACACGCAGCCGATCGTGTTTCACGTCCATGGACCCGGCTATTTTCACTCCAATAAGCCGATTGCGAAATTGGAAGATCTGAAAGGCCAGAAGTTGCGCGGTCCAACGCGGGTCATCAACTCCATGCTGGACAAATTGGGCGCAGAACCCATCGGCATGCCTGTTCCCGCCGTGCCGGAAGCTGTGTCAAAAAAGGTGATCGACGGTGCTGTGATTCCGTTTGAGGTCACACTGCCGCTGAAAATGTCCGAACTGGTGTCCAACCATGCCGGTTTCGCAACGGCACCCGGTCTTTACACCGCTACCTTTGTCATGACCATGAACAAGGCCAAGTATGACGGCTTGCCGGCCGATCTGAAAAAAGTGATCGACGATAATTCCGGTCCGGAAGTGGCTGCGCTGTTCGGTGCTGCGATGGATGGCGGCGACACCGCCGGTCGCGCCGTGGCGCAGAAGGCTGGCAACACAATCGTTGATCTGGATGACCAGCGCGCTGAGTGGGAAGCTGCTGCCAAGGCCGTGACCGAGGAGTGGATTGCTGAAATGGACGGCAAGGGCCTCAACGGCGCTGAGCTGGTGCAGTCCGCCAAGGATTTGATTGCCAAGAACAGCCAATAGGCTTTTCTCGCAAAATCAAATTAAAGGCGGTGTCTCCGGATACCGCCTTTTTTGTGCGCGATGCCGGCTGGGAGGGTCCAACTTCAGTTCAACGTCACCGGCACACTGATCGGCCCTCTAAACCCAAAGCCCCGAAACGGCACATCGCCTGCCAAGCGCATGTTGGGGAAGCGGTCGAAGAGCATGGGTAGCACGATATCTGCGATCATGCGCCGTGCGATGTGGGTTCCCATGCAGAAATGGGGTCCGTTTCCGAAGGCCTGATGGCTCTGCTTGGGTCGGTGAATATCGAACAGGTGTGGCGCGTCATAAAGCTCTTCATCGTGGTTGGCAGAGGCTTGGATGGTCATCACAACCTTGTCCTTGGCGACGGGTACGCACCGGATTTCCGTATCTTCTTTCACCAGCCGCGACGAGACTTGAATGGGGGCGACCCAGCGGACGGTTTCGTCAAACACGTTGGCCCAGAGTGTTGGATTCGCTTTGGCGTCGGCCAACTGATCAGGGTTGGAGAGCAGGCCGTAGACGGCCGTACAAAGCGCGTCACGCGGTTCATTGATACCGCCTCCGATGGCAATCTTGATGTTGGAACGGATGGCTTCCAAGGGCAGAGGTCCCTCCGCGCTGATCATGGCGGAGATTGCGTCGACATGAGGTTGGGTTTTAAGGCGGGCGATGGAGGCGTCTATCGCGGCGTTGATCTCCCCGTTGGTGGCGTCGGACCGCATGAAGGGTTCCTCGCTAAAGCCGAAATTGCCTGCGCCATCGATCAAGACTTGCGACCAGCGGCACAGATCGTCATCGCTGGATTGGGTAAGTCCCACCAAATGGCCCAGACATTTTGCGGAGATCGGCGCCGCAAACGCGCCGAACAAGTCCACAGATTCGCCCCGGGGCAGGCGGCCGACATAGTCTTCCGCGATAGATTGATAGAGCGGTAGCCAGACATCACGGATCGCCTTTGCACCAAAAGCAGACGCCATGGCGTGGCGTTCGCGGGCATGGGCGTCGCCGTCCTTGCGCATTAAGGTGTGGGCCTGAAAGGCACGCCGCATGGGCGTGTTGGGGTCGTCAGAAGAAAACAGTTCCCAATTCTCTTTTACCATGCGGGTGTCGGCGGCTTTGGTGAGCATGACCCTGCCCACGGAGGCGACTTCTATCACCGGCGTCTCGGCGCGGTAGCGCCGGTAGATCGCGTAGGGGTCCAAAACGAAATCCGAAATCGGTGTGGTGTCATCGCGTGGAAGCGCGGTGGTAATTCTCGTCATGTGCGGCGTCTCCTCCAAGCACAGCACTGTGCCCGCTGATGGGACCCTCGATCAAGTTGATGCTGGTTAGACAGGCGTTGGAGAGGGGCTTGCATTTAGTTCTGTGTCGAACTATATAGTTCTATATTGAACCAAATGGAGAGTCCCCATGCCCCTTTCCCGTCCCCTGTCCAGTCGTTTGTCCCGTCGCTCGTTTATCGCCATTCTTGGAGGCGGCACTGTCGTTGCTGCTGCCGGCAGCGCCGGTGTTTTTTGGTCCACCCGCACACCCACGAAAGCACTGGCACCGTGGGCCGCTGCCGGTGGATATGATGACCCGCGCAAGCAAGCCTTGTCTTACGCAATTCTGGCTCCCAATCCGCACAATCTGCAGCCTTGGATGGTGGATTTGTCTGTCGCAGACACCGTAAAACTGTTCCGTGATCCGGACCGTGCCCTGCCGCATACGGACCCGTTCGACCGTCAAATCTTCATCGGGCTCGGTTGTTTTTTGGAGCAAATGACCATCGCTGCCAGCGCTGGCGGATACAGCGTGAAGACCGATCTCTTCCCCGAAGGAGCGGACGGTCCAGTTGCAGTCTCTGAGTTTGTCAAAGGCGCCGATGCGGACCCGCTTTTCCAGCACGTTATGGATCGCCGGTCCTGCAAGGAGCCGTTCGATATGCGTCCGGTGGAGGCGGAAAAACTCAATGCCCTTGCTGACACTGCAACCATCATCAGCGATGAAAGCCAAGTGGCAGTGCTACGCGATCTCACATGGGAAGCTTGGAAGGTGGAGGCCTATACGCCGCGCACCATGAAAGAGAGCGTGGACGTGATGCGCTTTGGTAAGGCTGAGATTGAAGCCAATCCGGATGGCATTGATCTGGGTGGCCCGTTTTTGGAAACACTGATGCTCGCCGGTGTGGTGTCGCGGGAAGTGCAGTTGGACCCTGAATCGCAAGGCTTTCAGGAGGGTGTGAAAATCTACGATGCTATGCTGAAGGCCACACCCGCCTATGCCGTGCTGACCAGCAAGGGCAATGATCGGATCGCGCAGATTGAAACCGGCCGCCGCTGGCTGCGTTTGAATCTCAAAACCACCGGTCTTGGGCTGGCGCTTCATCCTGTAAGCCAAGCGCTGCAGGAATATGCGGAGATGAAGCCGCATTATCAGCAGGTCCATAGTCTGTTGGCGCAGGAAGGCGAAACTGTCCAAATGCTGGGCCGCCTCGGATACGGGCCAACACTGCCTCGCACGCCGCGCTGGCCGCTGGAGAAAAAACTGGTAGCGGTTTAGTCTTATGCGGTCGCAGTGTGTGGCCGCGTGAGTCGCTGGTTTATGAATAAGCAAGAACATGCAGGGCAGATTTTTGCCCTGTTCAACGAGATCGGTATCATCTCACAATTGTCGCGCACGCTGTTTGAATCACGCCTGCCGCATGGGTTCTTGCTGCAACATTTTTCCGTTCTCAACCACCTGATCCGCGTGAAAAATGGGCAAACACCGCTCGTCTTGGCGCAGGCCTTTCAAGTGCCCAAAAACAGCATGACGCACACTTTGTCGGGGTTGGAAAAGGCTGGTCTGGTGGAGTTGAAGCCCAACCCCAAAGATGGTCGCTCCAAACAGGTTTGGTTGACCGAAGCGGGCCACAGTTTCCGGGATCAAGCCATCGGAAAACTCATGCCGGACCTGTTGGAATTGGCTCGAGACTTCGAGGGATTTGATTTTACCGGGTTGGTTACTCAGCTGGCTGAAGTGCGCGCTTACCTGGACGCGGCCCGCGACTGATTTTTCCGGCGATGCCCCTAATCACCGATTTAGCTGTCATGCGACGCAAATAGTCCAACGGCTGAAGTGCAGTGTGACGCAATGCGGTCTTTGCGGCGGACTGGGCGGCAACTTCGATAAACCTCCAGATAGCCCACGCGATCAATATAACCACAGTCGTTGCGCACATGAGTGAACCTGCGGCACCCAGGGAGGATACGGTTGTGTTGATGATCATGTAACCAACGTGCTGGTGCACCAAATAGAGCGGATAGGTGAGAGCGCCCATAGTGGTAACGGCTGCGGTAGAGGGCAGTCTGTCACCCCACGCTACCACAATTGCAAACAGTGTAAGTATAAAAGCGTTGGCGGTGATAATGCTGGCCGGATCAAAGGCGTAACCGTACAACGCGGCCAGCTCGATATGCTCTGCCAAGGCCATGTCCATAGACAGCGTGATGGCAAAAAACAGGCAGATAAAGGATGGGATGGTGATGCCCTTCTGGCGAATGTCATAGGCCAGCATGCCCAACACAAACCAAGCGCCGTACCGCGTCACAAGCGCCAGACGCATGGTCCCGTTGTCCAGCCACAGTTCATTGGCCGCGATCAGACCAAGCCAGATGATGCAAAAGCCGATGAGATGCCGTGGCAAAAGACCGGTGAAAATCGCCAGCGCGACCCAAAAATAGAAGATCAATTCGAGCACGATGGTCCAATAGACGCCATCCATGAACGGGTGTCCGAAGGCTGGGGCTACAAATGTGAAATTTGCCGCGACCATGGCCCAAGAAATGGCGAATGGTTCTGTTGCAATTGTGGTTGCGTAAAGCCATGTCGTCAGTGCTGTGATGGCCACGCAGGCTGCGTAACCCGGCCACAGGCGGATGAGGCGGGCCATGCCGAAGGAAAACCAGTCCCGGTTCTGGGCCGTCCACAGGATCACGAACCCTGACACCAGGAAAAACAGGTGCAGGCCAAAATAGGCAAAACGCGTTGCATCCGGCGCGAACTGGAATTCGGACGGCAGAAATTCTCCGTCCGCAGCGCCTCGGTATAGGAAGTGATATAGCAGCACCGCAAAGGCAGCCGCAAAGCGCAGCACGTCCAATCCGGCATGACGACGGATGGGCTGGTGTGCTTCTGGTGCGGGACTGCGTTGAATGTGGTTTGCCGACATGGGCCAACTGTAGCGCTGACGCTACCGGTGGGGGTTAACGGGGCGTTGCAAATCGTTTTTGTATTTAAGGGTTTACCTTAAGAGGCAGGGTTAATCCCGCTGCGCGGTCGCCGTTGGAAAAAGCCTGATCGAAAGCTGTTTCAGCGATGCTCTTCCACGCTCAAGTCTACCAAAGCTTTGTTGAAGTTTCTCAATGCCGCCACTTGGGTGGCATGGCCGATCAGAACGGCCTCATTGCGGGCGGACACCACCGGCAAACGTCCGTGGCCCGATTCATCAAACGTACGCAGGGCCGCTTCCAAGGTTGTGTCGGCGCGCAGGACCGGGCGGTCATCTTCGCCGTCGCGCTCAGTTGGCTCGCCGTCTTGTAGCGGGTCCATAAAACTGGCCACCAGCGTGTTGCGCACCATGAAGCGGTGTGGTCCGTCGTGGAACATCAAACCGCGTAACTCCAACTGCCACTGGAAGATGGACCGCCCGTGCACGGCTTGGTTGATGCCGGTGGCGATGGACACCGTGAGCAGGAGTGCGATGGACAGCGCATAACCACCGGTCAGTTCAAACACCATCACTGTGGTGGAGATGGGGGCCCCGATCACGGCTGCGGCCACCGCGCCCATGCCCAGGATCGCGTAAATCCCTTGAGAGGAGGCAAGTTCCGGAAAAGCCTGCGCTGCCAGAAGGCCAAAGGCACTGCCGGTCATCGCACCAATATAAAGTGAGGGTGACACCACGCCGCCACCAAAGCGTGATGCCAGGGTGATGGAGGTGGCTGCCGTTTTCGCGACGATCAAGCCGAAAAGCAGGAGCAGGGGCAATTGGCTTTTGAGCGCGTTGTCCGTTGCTTCATATCCCACGCCCAAGATCTCCGGGTAGAAGACAGCGATCGCTCCGACCATGAGACCGCCAATGGCCGGGCGCAACCAAAGCGGAATGGGAATTGAGCGGGCGACCGCATCCGTGCCGATCATGGAAAACTGAAACAGCACCGCGACAAGGGCGCAGACGATGCCCAGAAGTGCAAAGGCCGGGATTTCCAAAAAGGATGTGATCTGGTGCGCCGGGATTTCAAATGCTGCCGCGTCGCCGAACCAAAGGCGCGACAGAACTGTGCCCATGACGGAAGCGATGACGATGGGAATGAACGAGCGTTTGGCGTAGTGACCCAGTACTACTTCATGAGCGAACAGGACACCCGCAATGGGGGCGTTAAACGAGGCGGACACGGCGCTGGCGACACCACATGCCAAGAGTGTCTTTCGGCCCCAGTCCGGCACGCTGAACTTGGTGACCAAAGACGTGGCCAGCGTCGCTCCCAAATGAACCATCGGGCCTTCACGTCCCGCACTGCCGCCGAAGCCTAGAGATAAGCCGGATACAAGCGCCGACATGAGGCCGGGTTTGAGTTCAATGTTGCGCCCGCCATAGGCCTTGGCTTCGATTACATCCGCGACACCGCCGGTCCGGCGCGATGGCAAAAACCGCGTGAGCAACCAGCCGATCAACAAACCACCAATGGCTGGCGCGGTCAGCACCCAATACCACGGCAACTCTCTGGCTGCGCTGGCCAGACTGTCAGTCTCGGCATCAAACCAAAGCCACTGCGTGACGACGATCAATTGGCGAAACACAATGGCTGCAATCGAGACAAGCAGACCAATGATGAGCGATAGCATCCATACGGTGTGCTCTCGCGACGCGAGAAAAGACTGAATGTTGGGTCTGATCCAGGCAACGGTAACTTGAGGGAGACGGCGCAGCAGGTCCCGCATCGAATGTCCGCCTTCCTTTTTCCCGTGTGCCCGCGGTTAGCCTACGCAGTTTTGCGCCGAATTTCGATGCGCCGACCCGCATCCTGCGGATAGGGTAAACGGGCGTGTTCAGCCGCCATAGCTTCCACATTCTTCATGATGTCGGTGGGAAACGGCGCGACCTTTGGGCCGTCTTCGCCTTTCATGTTGATGTGCAACGCCAGCGTTTCGCTGGTGGCGGACAGCCACCCGTCGGAGTGCCGCAATTCCTGGAAAATGTGCAACCGTTTTTCGTCGTGATCGACAATGTGAAATGAGGCCGTGACCTGATGGTCCAAATGCAGTTCCCGCACGTAGCGTACATGCGCTTCTGCGGTGAAGATCGTGTGGCCCCGGTCTTTGAGATAGTTTGGTCCGATGCCCAATTGTTCCAAACCGCCATCCACGCCACGGTCGAACAGCACATTGTAAAACGCCATGTTGAGGTGGCCGTTATAGTCGATCCAGTCTTTCTGGATGCCCATTAAGGGCGAAACAAAACGGCTGGATTTTGCCAAGGAGCCAGACTGGGACATAGTTGGTGACCGTTGTTTGATGGGGTGGCGACCAATTGGCGGTGGACCGTCTTTGGCGTTCTGCTAGTTTGGTAGTCCGCGCGAGGAAGAGACACAAGTTGAAAGCGCGTGCGTGTTGCTTGATTCGTGTCCGTTGCATCGCGCCTTTTGATTTTCAGGGTTGTTGGCACTCGACTGCCAGGGCCACTGGCTCGGACTGACGTTAACTGGCACTGACTGGCATGAATGAAACTGGTAGGGGTGGAGAGCTGATATGGCGCTGGCTGATCTGAAAGAACAAAGCCGCAATGATGCGGCCATCGACGTTGCAATCTCCGTGCTGAAACAGCGCTTTGGCGAGCAACTTCAAACCGGCAAATCGCTGCGTGAACAGCACGCCCACACCACCACGTACATACCTTCGCAGTTGCCGGACGCTGTCATTTTTGCGGAGTCCACGGAAGAGGTTCAAGACATCGTGCGCGTGTGTGCTCAGCACAAAGTGCCGGTGATTCCTTTCGGCACCGGCACCTCTTTGGAAGGGGGTGTAAACGCGCCTGCGGGCGGTATTTGCATCGATCTGATGCGCATGAACGCAATTTTGAGTGTTAACTCCGAAGACCTGGACGTGACCCTGCAACCCGGCGTCACCCGTGAAGAACTGAACGTCCACTTGCGAGATCAAGGTTTGTTTTTCCCAATTGATCCCGGTGCCAACGCCAGCCTTGGCGGTATGGCGTCCACGCGGGCATCCGGCACCAACGCGGTGCGCTACGGCACTATGCGTGACAATGTAATTTCCATCACGGCGGTGATGCCGGATGGCAAAGTGGTGAAAACGGCCAGTCGGGCCAGAAAGTCATCAGCCGGATATGACCTCACACGGTTGCTGGTGGGGTCCGAAGGTACGCTCGGAATTATCACGGAACTGACGCTGCGGCTCTACGGTATTCCCGAAAACATCTCGTCGGGCGTATGCCAGTTCCCTTCTGTGGAAGCGGCCTGCGAAACCACGATCATGGCCATGCAGTCCGGCTTGCCGATGGCGCGCATCGAACTGCTCGACGGTTTGATGACGCAAATGATCAACGACTATTCCGGTCTGGACAATGAAGCGGTGCCGACGCTTTTTCTTGAGTTCCACGGGACCAATAAGGGCGTGGCCGAACAAACCGAATTGTTCAACGAGATTGCGTCCGAGTTTGGCGGCTCGTCCATCACGTGGGTTGAATCGGTGGAAGCGCGCAACAAGCTTTGGAAAGCGCGGCATGACGCATACTACGCCATGCTGGCCCATCGCCCCGGCTGCAAGGGCATTGCCACAGACGCCTGTGTTCCGATCTCGCGGTTGGCGGAGTGCGTGGCGGAAACCGTTGCCGATGGGGAGGAATGCGGCCTCATTGTGCCGGTGATCGGGCATGTGGGGGACGGAAATTTCCACGCCACACCGCTGGTTATGATGGATGATGTCGACGAAGTGGCGCGCGCCGAAGGCTTTATTGAACGCTTGAACATGCGCACGCTCGCGATGGAGGGAACCTGCACGGGCGAGCACGGTATTGGGCAGGGCAAACGGCGTTTTCTGCAATTGGAGCACGGCGGCGGCGCGGATGTGATGGCCGCCATCAAAGCGTCCATCGACCCGGATAACATTATGAATCCGGGCAAGGTGGTGACGCTCAGTGATGCCTGAAGCGGCACCCGCCGGTCTCGGTGAAAACCCATGAACGTTTCCAGTGAGGTAGGGTAACCGTACGATGCGGCTGTTTGTGTTTCTTGGAAGTCTGATCGTTTTGTTGCTGGTGGCCGCGCTTGTTGTTCCGCCCTACATCGATTGGAACCGCTACAAGGGCCAGTTTGAAGACCAGGCAGCGCGGATATTGGGCCAGAAGGTCGAGGTGCGGGGTGCAACTTCTCTGCGACTGCTGCCGTTGCCGACCATTACGTTCAACGACCTTGTGGTGGGCGGTGACACTGGTCCCAAGCTGACCGCTGACAGTTTTCGGATGGATCTGGAACTTGCGCCCCTGTTGCGTGGCAACATTGTCATCGTGGATATGGCGCTGACAAAGCCGGACCTATCTTTGACCGTCGATGCACAAGGAAAGGTGGATTGGGTGGCCCGCTCGGCCGATCTGCCTGTGACCCTTTCTGGCGATGACGTGCAGGTGGAAAACATTGCGATTATCGATGGTCGCTTGGAAATCGATGATCAAGCGCGGGACCGTAAAACCGTGTTGGATGACATTAGTCTGACGGCCTCCGCCAACACTTTGGTCGGGCCTTGGCAGGTGAGTGGACGTCTTTCTGCTGCCTCCAGCGTTGGTCAGCCGACCGAGGACGCCGCAAGCGACATCCGGTTTTCGCTCAACACCGGACGCTGGCAAAGCGAGCAAGGACAAATAGGGGTGCGGCTCGCCGTTGAGCCCAAAGACCTGCCATACGATTTTGCGCTTAACGGGCCGTTTGTTCTGCGCAACGGCGTGCCGTCCATCACTGCGCAGTTTACCATTCGCCCCGCCGGGAGCGCGAGTGCGGATGATCGCATAACTTTCCCAAGACCCGCACCCGACTCAGCTCTGCCCGTCAGAATGGAAGGGACAGCGCTTTTGGTGGCCGGTGGCGTCACCGTGCCGTCTTACCAGTTGGACGTGGGTTCAGGCGATGTGCCTTACACGCTCACGGGAGCGGGGCGTGCCAATTTTGATGACACGATCACCTTTCGGGCAACGGCAGAAGGTCAGCAAATCAATTTGGAGCAGTTGAATGCCGCCCAGGCTGCGGGGCAGGCTGCAACCCCCAATGCGAGCCCGAACGAGGGTGCCGCCACGGGTGGAAGTCAAAAGCTCAGCTTGAAGGAGCGCATCGATGTGGTGCGTGCGTTGGCCAAAAAACTGCCTCGGTTTTCAGCGGACGGTTTGGTGAGCCTCTATCTGCCTGCGGTTGTTGCAGGCGATACTGTGGTCCGTGAAATCGGGGTCGATCTTCGCCCAACCCGAAAAGATAATGGTGGTGAGGCTGGATGGACGTTGCGCAATTTTGAGGCGCAGCTACCGGGGCGTACGGAATTGCGCGCCGATGGTGATGTCTATTTGGGTGATGCGCCATCCTTTTCCGGAGATCTGATCGTCGCATCCAAACAACCGTCTGGCTTTGCCGCTTGGATTGGTGCGGACGATGATCCGGTTATCCGTTCGCTGACTTCGGCTGGGTTTTCGGCAAAGGCGGTGTTGGACGGGGCTGGTGCACAGTTTGATGATCTGGAGGTCGCGTTGGGCGATGCTTCGCTCAAGGGTGATCTGGTGCGCACCTTAGCGGATGATGGTCGGTCTTCTATTTCTGCAAACCTTGCCGGTGAAACCATCAACCTCGATCAATTGGCGGCGCTCTACCGGCTGTTTCGGTCCACCAACGGTGCAGCGTCTGGCTCATCGACAGCGATGAATGGCCTCTTTGGCGGTGAAGACTTGGCGCTGACGTTGGAAGGACAAACGGTTCTTGTGGACGGTCTGACGGCGAAAGATGTCAACTTGGCGGGCCGTATCGAGAGCGGTGCGGTTCGGTTGGACACTCTGGCCATCGGCTCCCTGGAGGGCGCGACGATCACGGCCAAAGGCACTATGACCGGATTGGGTTCCGGCCTCAAAAGCGCGCATACCGGAGCGTTTGAGTTTGGGGTAAGCGGCGGCGACGTGTCAGAGTTTTTGCAGTTGTTGGAGACACGCATCGGCCCAACTCCCATTTTGTCGCGTTTGGCAGTTTCTCCCAAGCTTATTGATGACACTGAACTCGCGCTGGTCCTCAAGGCGTCTTCGTCTGGCCTGTCTTTGGAAGCAGAAGGCGTCTCCGGCGGCACACTGATCACGCTGCGAGCTCACAACATCGGCCTGACGACGGGCGGGTTGCAGAGTGCCAATGTGGTGTCTGTTGTGTTGGAAAACCCAAACTCGGCTCAACTGCTTCGACAACTCAATGTGCCGTCGGTTGTCGATTTGGGTGACTTGGAACTGATGGACAGCGGTCGCGGTGCGCTGCGCTTGCAGGCACGCAAGACCGATCAGGCGACCTATCAAGTGGAAGGTGCACTCACGCTGCTCGAAGGGTATGCCAGTTTTGAGGGTCCGCTTTCGCCCACGCGTTCCGGCTCGGATGTTTTTCTTGAAGGTGGTTTGCAAGTCGCTGCGGAAATCAATGATCTCGACGCGTTCAGCCAGCGCTTTGGCGTCGTGTTGCCGGGACGCGGGTTAGGCCAAATGGCGCAGGGTCAGACGCGCTTGGTGTTCGGCTCCGGGAGCTTTGAAGCTCAAGCCTTGGATGCAATGGTGGCGGGCACCAAAGTGTCGGGCGCGCTGGCATTTGAGATGCCAAAGCGCGCGGAGAATGTGATCGATGGTGCGCTCGAAACATCCGCTGGCTCGCGGACGGCCGTCCCCAAGATCGCCGGAACTCTAAGCCTTGATCGTCTGAGTGCGGATACAATTTTGGTGCTGGTGCACGGTGATGATACCGGGGCGTTGCAGGGCATCCCTTCTGCCGCCGGTCAGCCCGCTTTGTTGGATCGCTTTAATGCGCAGGTTGATCTGAAAGTTGATCGTCTCATCCTGGCGCGTGGGGTGACCACGCCATCTTCCGATGCGGCAGGTGCGGTTGTTTCGCAATTCGCCAGTGCCGTGGGCTTGAAAGACGGTGATGTCAGGTTCGACGCCATTACTGGTTCATTTGCAGATGGTGCGCTGAAAGGAGATTTGTCGCTCGGCAGGACGCTGACAGGGCGTTTTGTCAACGGCCAGTTTTACGCATCCGACATGCGGTCTGACCGGTTGCAAACGTTGCTCAATGTTCCACTCAACGTGCAAGGCGCGGTGAGTGGCGCAATCACCTTTGATTCCACCGTTGAGCGGGCCGAAGAAGGTTCAGCTCAACCATCCCTGTTAGGCAGCGTCACCGGCAATGGGGCCTTGCGTTTGTCAGACGGTACGATCAACGGACTGAACGCGGGTGCGTTGAAGCCGATTTTGCGGGCGGCTGATCGGCTGGAAGATGATGCGCTTTCCGGTCGTGGTGCCGATTTGGCTTCATCCACCATTTATGCCGGCAGTTTTGAGTTTGCTGAAACGGAAATCCTGTTTTCTATTTCTGCCGGTGTGGTGCGCGCCAACAATGTGCGTTTGACCAGCGAGAAGGCCAGCGTTGTTGCCGATGTCCGGTTCGATTTGGCAGGCGCGTCTTCCGCCGCCGACCCGGCCCTTGATCTCGATGCCCGATTGACCTTCGACCCAGGCTTGGAAGCGGTGGCGGGTGCGTCGCCCGAGGTCACAGTTCGGTTGGGAGGGCCGCTCTCCTCCCCCGTAGCCAAAATTGATGCGGCCCTGCTCGATTCCTATCTCGGCCTCCGCTTGAGCGAAAAGCGTGAACGGGCGTTTGAAGCCCAGCGGTCCGCGATTTTGGAACGGCAGCGTCTGTTGCAGATGGCGCGTCTTTCTGAACTGAAGGCACAAGCTCGCCGTCTTGCCCGTGAGGAACGGGAACGCATTGAACGGTTGGCCCGCGAACAAGAAGAGGCCCGCCGTCGCGAGGAGGCCGAACGTAAACGCCGGGAAATCGAACAAGCTCGCATCGAAGCCGAGCTGGTTGCTGCACGCAGGCGTGCAGAACAGGAAGCGGCGGAGGAGGCGGGTCGCCGTGCCCAGCGTCAGCGCGAGATAGATGAGTTACGTCGTTCTGCCGAAGAGGCTGCGCGCCGTTTGGAACGCTTTCGAGAGACAGAAAACAGTCTGGAGGCGCCAGCCAATCCGTAAGGCGGGTTTTGCGAGGCCACGGACCGATTAAGTTTGCCGCAAGCGCTCTTGCAGATCGTTCAGCACGCGCAGGCGCAATGCGGAGGACAGATTTTCGCCTTCGGAGCGTTTGTTGTCCACGGCAGTGATAAGCGCGGCCATGGACTGTTTGCGACGTGTCGCAATGCTCTTGAGCCCGTTCCAAAACTCAGGTTCCAAAGTCAGCGATGTGCGGTGCCCGCGTATGGTGACCGAGTATTTTTTCAACATCGCTTGGCTTTGGAAGACAGTGTCGGCGCTTCTTTACTTTTTGCGAAACGCATCCAGGGAAACAACATCAGCTGATGAGGGGTCACCGTCTTGCGCATCGTCGTTAGAGCTTGACGCATTGTCATCATCTGCGCCGGTCGCTCCGCCTTTTGCGGGATTGTCCGATTTTGAGGCTGGCGAGGGCAGGGCGCTGATCACCGGGCTTTCGTCCGTGATAGATTTTGCTTCCTGTTCACCCTCTTCTTCCACCGCTTCAAATTGTAGACCGAACTGAACAGATGGATCGAAAAAACCACGAATGGCAGCAAACGGGATGAGCAGCGATTCCGGCACGC